>SKGQ01000166.1 GCA_007117515.1 Ectothiorhodospiraceae bacterium
CAAATTCAGATGATCTGATTTTTGTCAACTTTTTGTCGATTAGTTTCGGGGCTCGTTGCCTTACGTTGATTCGGTCCACTGAAAGATTGCGGTCTCCGGGTAAGCGGCAGCGAATTTCGCGTTTGGGGAATCGGAATCCCGGAATCCGGGACACCCATGGACTGACCAGCGCCGCGGCCAACTACCTACAGTGCAATGCGGGTAGTTGTGGGCAGAAAATCTGTGGGTGTCCCCGATTTTCGATTTTAATTTTATGGCTATCAACGGGAGTCGCGTCATGTTCAAGGACAGAGTGGATGCTGCCCGGAAGCTCGCGAAGCAACTCGACGAGCTGGACCTGGACGCCCCCCTTGTACTGGCGATACCGCGCGGGGCCGTGCCCATGGCAAGAGTGATTGCCGAAGCACTGCATGGTGAACTTGACGTAGTGCTTGTGCGCAAGTTGGGAGCGCCGGGAAATCCGGAACTTGCCATCGGCGCCATCAGCGAACGTGGCGACGTGTCGCTGAGCCGGCAATCAATCAGGGTGTACGGACGGGAGTACATCGAGTCCGAAGCGGCCTTGCAGCTCGAAACACTGCGACAGCGGCGGCAAAGCTATACACCCGTCCGCACCCCCATCGATCCCGCAGGACGGCAGGTTGTCATAGTGGACGATGGAAGTGCCACCGGGTCCACCATGGAAACGGCGCTCAAGGCAGTCCGCTCGCGCGGGCCCGCGCGGCTGGTCGCTGCACTTGGCGTGGCGCCCCCGGAGGTTGTCCGGCGGCTGAAAACGCTTGCCGACAAGGTGGTCTGCCTGCACGCCCCGACCCACCTCTACGCGGTGGGCCAGTTCTTCAACGATTTCTCCCAGGTCACCGACGAGGAGGTCTTCCGGCTGCTGCGGGAGCATGCGCAGCCGGATGATGCGAGCGGCCGGGGGCCTAACGACGAATGATGCTCGCAGCCCGCCCCCGGAACGATCTGCCGGAGGTGATGAGGTTTCTACGGTGCCCCGAGAGCTATCCCGAGCTCACGGTCCGGGTGGACCTGGTGGAGACCCATTTCTCCTTCGTGTTTCTCACCGACCATCACGTCTACAAATTGAAGAAGAGCGAGCGGTACCCGTTTCTGGACCTGTCCAAACTGGCAGCCCGACACGCAAACTGCCTGGAAGAGCTCCGTCTTAACCGCATGCTATCGCCAGATGTCTACCTGGGCGTGGTTTCCCTGTGCCGCGATACGCGCGGTCGCCTCAACCTGCACCAGGACGGCGAGGTAGTAGACTACCTGGTTCACATGGTCCGGCTGGATGACCGACTGAACCTGGAATACCAGCTGACCCACGGCCCCCTGCGCCCCGAGGCCATCACCGCGGCAGTAGACCTCCTCACCGACTTCTATCAGCGCACCAACGCCCGACAAGCAACGGATGTGGGCTCCCGCCGACGAAACCTGCAAAGCCAGGCGGAGGAGTTGCTCGCGCTGGTGGACGATCCTCACGTGACCCGACTGCGCGACGGACTGCTCCACTGGATCGATCTGCACGAGGACATGCTCCGGGAACGACAGCGGGTAGACGCTCATGGCGACCTGCGCCCCCAGCACATCTATCTGGGGGAACCCCCACGCATCATCGACCGGCTGGAGTTCGACGCCCGTCTACGCCGCATGGACCCGGTGGAGGAGCTGGCATTTCTGGCCATGGAATGCGAGCGGCTCGGGCACCGCTGGGTGGGCGACCTCTTCCTGGAGCGCTACTGCCGGGTCAGCGGCGACCGCGGCCCTGCAACGCTCGAGCCTTTCTACAAGGCCAGCAGCGCCATGCTCTGGGCGCTGCTGAGCGCCCGCCACCTGGTGACCGGGCACAACTGCCGCGAGCACTGGCTGACACGTTCCCGGCTGTACCTTGAACTGGGCATGCGGAGCCTGCGATCAGCGGTTTAGCGGCGGGTCGGGATCGTCGACGGTGCGGCCGGCCAGGGCCAGGACGGTTCGCGCAAGCTGCGGCTCCACCGGCAGCACATTCAGATTGGGCCAGGTTTCGCGCAACGGCACCGTGTTCATGACCAGCAGCCGGTGCAGGCCGGGATGCGCCAGAAGCTTCTCGGCTCCCGGCGCGAACAGGGCGTGTGTGGCGCAGGCCAGGACCCGGGCCGCGCCGGCCTGCCGACAGGCTTCCACGGCCCGCCCCATAGTGGTCCCGCTGGCAATGAGATCGTCGATAATCAGCACGCAGCGGTTCTGCAAATCCCCCACCACCGCATCACCGCTGACCACGCCTTCGCTGCGGCGCTTTTCCATGAACGCAAGCGCCACTTCGCGGCCACTGAATTCCCGCAGGCCCTCGCGCAACCGCTCGGCGCGCTTCACACCGCCCGTGTCCGGCGAGAGCACCACCAGCGGAAGCTCGCCCGCCAGTTCCAGAGCTCTGGTGGCCAGTGCCTGGCGGGCCTCCAGGTGAACAAGCTCACAGCGAAAGGCGTTCTCCACGGCAGCCTGGTTATGCGCGTCCAGGGTCACCAGCCGGTCAACCCCCATGGACTCGAATAACTGCGCCAGGTAACGCAGCGTAACCGGATCCCGTGGCTTTGTGCGGCGGTCCTTGCGCGCATAGGGAAGGTACGGCACCACCGCCGTTATACGGGCCGCGCCAAGATCGCGAACCGTGGCAATGAAGAACAGCAACCGCACCAGATTGTCGTTGGTACTCAAGCCCGGGGTGCCGGCCAGCCGGTGCACGAGGTACACGTCACGGCCGCGCACGCTTGCCTGTGGTCGCAGCTTGTGCTCGCTGTCCTCGAATTCGCGTATCTCCAGCAGCGCCAGCTCCAGGCCAAGGGCGTGCTGCAGCCCCTCGGTAAAGGCCGGTTCCCGGTCCAGCAAAAAAACCAGTGGCTCGCTGTCGCGGACGCTCACGATAGCCCTCCAGCCATGGACATCCCCTGCCCGACCAGCCCGCTTCCGGCAATGCCGTCGAAGATAAACTGAACGGCGAGAGCGCATAGCAGCACTCCCAGCACGCGGGTCAGCACGTGCGAGCCGGTAGCACCCAGGAAACGTTGAATCTGCATGGCCAGCAGCAGGCAAACCAGCGCCAGCAACAGCACAAATAGCAGAGCTCCCAGCACCACGGCCTGGGCCATCCAGTCCTGCCCGGCATGACTCATCATCAGGATAGCCGCTCCCATGGCACCGGGACCGGCAAGCAGCGGCGTGGCGAGAGGGAATACGGAGATGTCGGCACGGGCCCGTGCCTCCCGGGCCTCCTCCCTGGTGGTGGAGACGCCGCCGGAGTTGCGTGCGAACACCATGTCGATGCCGATCAGCAGAAGTAGAATGCCGCCAGAAGTGCGCATGGCAGGCAACGAGATGCCCAGCCAGGTCAAGGCAACCTCGCCAAGCAGCGCGAAGGCAAGCAGGATCAGGGTGGCGATCAGGATTCCGCGCAGCGCCATCATCCGTCGCTGGCGCGCGCTGACACCTGCGGTGAGCACAGCGAACATGAAGGCCACGTCCACCGGACCGATGGTAATGAAAAAGGTGGTGAACGCCAGGATCGCCAGTTCCAGCATTAGGCTCCATCCAATCCTATGCGAGGTCACTATGGGCCAGGCCTACACCGCCTGCTGCATCCCCGGGAACGGTCCCGGTGGTCGCGCGGGCCAAATTCAGGACACCCTCACATCAAATTCAGGACACCCTCACAAATTCAGCAAATTCAGGACACCCTCACATTGAAACGAGTGGGGGAGTTTGAGGGTGTCCCGGATTTTCTCCCGGCTTTTCCCGCTCGGATTTCTCCCGTGACAACCGGCAACTCAGGCCACTTCAGCGGGCCCGCCATCCAGCATGCCGTGTTCCCGGCCAAAGTGCTGCAGCACGACCTTCAACTCCGCTGCATGGGCGGTTTTGCCTCGACGCTGGGCGTTGGCGATATTGTCCAGAACCATTCGTGCGATCCGGGCACGTCCGTCCTCGGTATGGACCAGGCAAGCGCCCATCTCCGCTGCCACCATCAGATCGATGCGCTCATGTTCGGCAATGGCGGCAACCTGCTCCGGCGTCAGATCCGCCATGTCGATGCACTCTTCAAGGGTCAACATGATCACACCCCCTGCGGGCAGCACCCGACCTGAAGTCTTCCACCTTCAATACTGAACCCGTGGGAGCGGCGCTGCCATGACCTGGATCAAGCGAGATGGGAAAGCTCAGGGAATCAGCACCGCAGCACCGGTAAACCGCCCCTGGCGGAGGTCATCCAGGGCCTGGTTGGCCTGCTCCAGCGGATAGGGCCGGGTTTCGGTTTGCACCGGGATCGTGGGCGCCAGCGCCAGGAACTCCTCGCCGTCACGACGCGTCAGGTTGGCCACCGAGTGCAGACTGCGTTCTTCCCAGAGCAGGCGGTACGGGAATGACGGAATGTCCGACATATGAATGCCGCCGCTTACAACCCGCCCGCCCGGTCGCACGTGAGATAGCGCGGTGGGAACGAGATCGCCCACCGGCGCGAACAGGATGGCCGCATCCAGCCACTCCGGGGGCGTCTCATCGGCACCGCCGACCCAGACTGCACCGAGCCGACGGGCAAAATCCTGTGCCGCGGTGTCTCCCGGACGGGTGAAGGCATAGACCTGCTGGCCGCGGGCCACCGCCACCTGCGCCAGAATATGCGCCGCCGCGCCGAAGCCGTAGACACCCAGCCGATGGGGCTCGTCCCCCCCGGCCATGCGCCAGGACCGATACCCGATCAGCCCGGCACAGAGCAGCGGTGCAGCGGCCTCGGCGGTGTAACCGCTCACCGCAAAGCAGTACCGTGCATCGGCGGCCGTATATTCGGCGTAGCCACCATCCCGCGTATACCCGGTGAACTCCGCCTTGGGACACAGGTTCTCCCGGCCTGCCCGACAATGCTCACAATCGCCACAGGTCCACCCCAACCAGGGCACGCCCACCAGGTCGCCGATTTCGAAACCGGCAACATTCTCCCCCAACGCCTCGACCCGACCGACGATCTCGTGACCCGGAATGACTGGCAGCTTCGGTTTCGTGAGTTCGCCGTCCACCACATGCAGATCGGTACGGCAGACACCGCAGGCCAGCACCCGAACCAGAACCTCACCGGTCCCGGGATGCGGCACCGAAACCGTTTCTGGTACCAACGGTTCACCTGGGGTATGCAATCGCATGGCGCGCATGGTTTCCGCTGTCTCCAGGACTCTCGGTCGCTCCATCGCCAACGCCCTCTCCTCACCCACCGGTCAACACGATCAAGCCGCAAACAAAATCGAAAAATCGAGGACACCCATAAACTTCGTCACACTAGGTAGATCGGTCGGACGAATCCATGGGTCTGCCGGGCTTTTTGCCGCTCTGCTCCCTCCCGACTTCGCACGGAGCGACGCAATCCCTGCCTGATCGCCTGGCAGCGGGTCTACCCTTAATGCGCCGAAACAGCCTGCGGAACCGGGAACCAAGTGCACGAAACAGCAAGGCGAAGGTTTCCGCTCGATGCCGCGCGTTGAGCTTTTCAAGCTCGCGGAGTTTCGGATCGGGGTTATGGAACGCCATCGTCCACTCCAAAACTGCGACTGCATACAAGATAAATCTGGGGATCCAGGGTTTCCCGGTAAACCAGTTCAAGCGAATCGAGCCAGGACCATTCCGACACCCGCTACGCCAACGAGTACAATGGCGGCCTGGTCATGCTGGAACGCCGCCCGTCTCTGCGATGCGCCGGGATTGGGAACATTAACCGCACCGCTGCCCCGCCGCATAGCCGCGGGCCGGGCCCGCGGCCGGAAAGAACGCCACGAGGTCAATCAGCATGTGTGAACTGCTGGCCATGAGCGCCAACACGCCAACGGACCTGTGCTTCAGCTTCACGGGCCTGGCACGGCGGGGCGGCACGGCCGGGCCGCACCAGGACGGCTGGGGCGTCGCCTTCTATGAAGGCCGCGGCGTGCGCGTCTTCCATGACCCGGCCCCCAGCGCCGACTCCCGTATCGCCGAAGTGGTGCAGACGCATCCCATCAAGAGCCTCGCCGCCATTTGCCATATCCGCCAGGCCAATGTGGGCCGCGTCGGTCTGGAGAACACCCACCCCTTCATCCGGGAACTCTGGGGCCGCTACTGGAGCTTCGCCCACAACGGCCAAGTGAACGGATTCAGGGCACGACCCGGTGTTTACCAGCCGGTGGGTGACACCGACAGTGAGCACATCTTCTGCGACCTGCTGAACCGCATCCGCGCAGAACACGGCCCGGAGGATAGCGATGCGGCGTTGCTGCAAACGCTCGTGCAGGCCTCAGCGGAGTACGCGCACCAGGGCGTGTTCAACCTGCTGCTGAGCAACGGCAGTTGGGTATTCACCTTCTGCAGCACCAGGCTGGTGGCCATCACCCGTCGCGCGCCCTTCGGCCCCGCTCGCCTGAAGGATGCCGACGTCACCGTGGATTTCAAGGCCGTGACCACGCCCCGCGATGTGGTCAGCGTGATCGCCACCGAGCCACTCACCAGCGACGAACAGTGGGATGCCTACCAACCCGGCGAATGGCGTCTGTGGCAGGACGGACTCGTGGCCGCCTCCGGCCTGGAATCCATCCCCGCCCGGTCCCACCCGGACCGTGGGGCACGTTAAAAGAAAGTTCGAAAAGTTCGGGACACCCATGAACTCCAGTTCGCCCGGTGACAGAATCTGAAGGTGTCGGGGCGCTTCCGGAACTGGCTCCCGAATCATGCTTTCCAGCCCTGGGAGGAAACCTGACCGCGTGAACATGTCCAATGTATCCAGGTGAAGACGACACGCAGCGGGCTGACGTCCGATGTCACAAGGAATTGCCATGGTAGCGAAAGCATCCAGACCACAGCCTTCATGCATTGCCTCGCTTGAAGACCTGGCAAACCTCGCGGATTACTCGTTTGTGCACGGGTTGGACTGTGACCCCGATGCCAGACCTGATGGTGAGGATCACTCCCCCCGACAGGTCCGTTCCGGCCACTATGTGCCGGTGACGCCCACGCCAATCGCAGATCCTGAATACGTCGCACACGGTAAAACGCTTTTCCGTGACCTGGGATTTCGCGACAGCCTTGCACACGCCGGCGATTTCATCCGAATGTTTTCGGGTGACCTCGCGTCGGTGCCGGCACCGCTTCGCAAGGCCGGTTGGTCTTGTGGCTATGCACTCTCCATCTTTGGCAATGAGTACACCAGACAGTGCCCTTTTCAGACCGGAAATGGGTACGGTGATGGTCGCGCCATCTCGGTGCTCGAGGCTGTCATTCTGGGGCGACGCTGGGAGATGCAACTGAAAGGCGCAGGCCGGACCCCTTATTGCCGCGGGGCAGACGGGCGAGCCGTCCTCAGATCGAGTGTGCGAGAGTTTCTGGCCCAGGAACACATGCATGCCCTTGGAGTGCCAACATCACGGTCTCTCAGCTTGTACGTTTCAAGGACAGAAAAGGTCGATCGGCCGTGGTATTCCTACGGCAGCACCTCCTCGGAGCCGAATGAAATCGTGTCGGAACCGGTGGCGATCTCGACGCGCGTCGCCCCCTCGTTCATTCGTGTCGGGCAACTCGAGCTCTTCAGCCGGCGTGTGCGGACCAGAACACATTCACGTGCCCTGGAAGAGCTTCGCCAGATCGTATTCCATGCGATTGAACGCGAATATTCAGATGTCATTGACCACGGCCTCGAACCCGAAGATAAACTGATCGCCTTTGCCCACGCGTTCCGCAACCGTCTTACATCACTGGTTGCCGACTGGGTCCGCGTGGGCTACTGCCAAGGCAACTTCAACAGCGATAACTGCGCGATTGGCGGCTTTACGCTGGATTACGGCCCCTTCGGATTCTGCGATTCATTCGACCCCTACTACCAACCCTGGACGGGCGGTGGTCGTCATTTCTCGTTCCTCGTCCAACCAATCGCCGCAGAACGCAATTTCCAGATGTTTTGTTCAACGCTGAGGCCACTCCTTGGGACAGGCACCGGCCATTTGACGGCCCTCGACGAGATACAGGACGGCTTTGAAGCAGTGATGCAGGCCAGGATGGAACGGATGTGGGCCAGCAAACTGGGGCTCGACACCTTTGACCCGGCGCTATTCTTGGAGCTGATGCGGCTGATGGTCGAAACACCCGTGGATTACACAATTTTCTTCCGGGAGCTTTCCGAAATCCCCGATGATCTCGAGCCACTCAGGAAAAGCTTCTACAGCGAAGCTCTGCGACCGCAGGATGAGCAGAGCCCCGACGTGTCGGCGAGCGATCATCGCTGGTCAGAATGGCTCAACCAATGGAAATCCCGACTGGGTATCGAGACCTCAACGGCAGTAGGCGCCTCCGCACCCCGTTCTCGTGAAGCGATTTCGGCAAGGATGAAGCGCGTCAATCCGAAATACACCCTGCGGGAATGGTTGGTTGTTCCCGCTTACCAGAGGGCTGCTGCTGGCGATTATTCGTTACTTCGAGAAATTCAGGAAGTCATGACGCAGCCCTACGCCGAACAATCGAGGGACGTTGAAGACAGGTATTATCGGATAAAGCCGCTGCAGTATTTTCACAAGGGTGGAATTTCGCACTACAGCTGCTCGTCCTAGGGGAATAATGATTTGTTCCCGCGGCTGCGTTGGCGTCCGAATTTTTTTCGAGGCCAGGCGCGCTGCGCCGCTCCGCAGTCATTCAGCGGCCAGGCGCCAGAACCGGTCTCGGGCGCAGACGCAGGAATAACTCAGCGTTTCCCTGGGGGAATCGGATTTTCCGTGGCCCGTGAAGCCGCTTCGCTATCGAGTCACCATTACCGGACAGACTGACTTGCTCAGCAGGGTTCGGCTGACGCTGCCAAGAAGTGCCTCCTGCCAGCCGCTCATGCCCCGACGGCCCATGACCAGGAGACTTGGTTTCCGCTGATCGTTTACATGGTCGAGCAGGGCCGTCGCCGGTGGGCCGGACAGTTCCTGCTCTCGGATCCCTGCCGGAACGTCCCCCAGAGCTGCCCGCGCCTGGTCGAAGATTGCGGGAGTGCCTGT
Organism: Ectothiorhodospiraceae bacterium; assembly: GCA_007117515.1. Taxonomy (GTDB): domain Bacteria; phylum Pseudomonadota; class Gammaproteobacteria; order Nitrococcales; family Aquisalimonadaceae; genus Methylonatrum. The sequence continues at coordinate 9,018 of SKGQ01000166.1, forward strand.
CGAATCGCCCTCATGACAAAACAGAAGCTCTACCGGCACGCCGCGGCCCCGCGCCACGCGTCCCGCGAGCCGAGCAGCCTGGAAGCTTTGCTCGGAACCGTCCACCGGGACCAGAACCTGTTCAACACCACCGGTGTTGGCCGGATGCTGATCGGCATGCACCAGCGTAACCGGATGATGTGCCTTGTGGACCACGGCATCACCGATACTGCCAAGCAGGAACTTGCGGACTTCGCCGAGCCCCCGACTTCCCATTACAACGATGGCCCCCGGTATGGCGTTGACCTGCTGGATAATGGTGCTTGCCGGATCATGCTGATGCTCCGGATCCTCGAGCAGGCGCGTATCCAGATCACCGGGCAGCTTTCCCGCAAGCTGGCGCCGGGCGCTCTCAAGGACCTGTTCGGCTGCAGCCCGCTTTTCCGCCAGGTCACCGTCGGACGTCACGCTGCGATTCGCCGGAATGTCTGAGAGTTCGGCTGGACCGGCCGGCATCACATGCAGTAACTGGACGCGGGCGCCAAGGCCATGTGCGAGCTCTGCAGCAACGTCGACAGCGCGGCCCGAATGCGCCGAGCCATCCACGGGAACCACGAGGGTGTGTTCTTCGGTCTTCATGAGGGTCTCCGACCGCTTTGTCCATTCGCCGCCCTGCTCAGGGGCCACGGCCAAGTTTATCCGAATCGTTATTCGAGCAGCCAAGCGCGGTCAACGACGAGGATCGGCGAAAACGGATGAGAAATCAGGATACCCAGAGATCACGGGCCTACTCGATTCGGAAAACGGACTCAAACAACCCGGGAAGGGCGTCGATCGAATCTGAGGGTGTCCCGAATTTTCATTTCTCGAATTTTCATTTCCAGGTACAGCTCAGGCAGCAAGCCTGGCACGCTTGTCCTCGAGCCCCGCGAGCAGGTGCCTGAAGGCGTCCGCGAAGGCCTTGACGCCCTCCGCCTCCAGGCGGTCGGTGATCTGCTGTAGGTCGATGCCAAGCTCCGGGAGGCGCCGCATCAGGGCGGCTGCCTCCGTCGCCCCCTCGCCGAGCCTGGCGCGCGCCCGGCCATGATCGCGAAAGGCCGCGTAGGTATCAGGCGGCAGGGTGTTGACCGTCTCCTTGCCGATCAGGGACTCGACATAGAGCACGTCGCTGTAGCGCGGGTTCTTGGTCCCAGTGCTGGCCCACAGCAACCGCTGCGGCTGGGCCCCGGCAGTGCTCAGGCGGGCATGGCGCTCGCCTTCGCGTACCTCCCGATAGTGGGCATAGGCGAGCTTGGCGTTCGCCACTGCCAGGCTGCCCAGCATGTGCTCGACCGGCTCACCCTCACGCACGCGTTCCTCAATCAGGGGGTCCAGGGCCGAGTCCACGCGGCTGACGAAGAAGCTTGCCACGGAAGCGATGCCGGACAGCGGCAGCCCCTGATCAAGGCGGGTCTCCAGGCCCCGAAGGTAGGCCTCGAGTACCTGTTGATAACGCTCCACCGCAAACAGCAGGGTGACGTTCACGTTCACGCCGGCCGCGATCAGACGTTCGATCGCAGGCAGGCCCTCCCGCGTCGCAGGCACCTTGATCATCAGATTGGGCCGGTCAACCCGCTCGAACAGGGCCTGAGCGTTGCGCACCGTGCCGTCTGTATCGTGCGCGAGCTCGGGCGACACCTCCAGGCTCACATAGCCGTCCGCCCTGCCACTGGCCTCATAGACCGGCAGAAAGGCATCGGCGGCGGCGCGCAGGTCCCCGATGGCCAGGTGATAGAACAGGTCCTCGGCCGAGCTGTCGCCGCTGGCCGCCAGGGCCTCGCGGATGAACGGATCGTAAAGGTCGCTGCCGGTGATGGCCTTGTCGAATATCGACGGGTTCGAGGTCAACCCGACCAGCCCGTCGCGCTCTATCAGACGCGCGAGCTCGCCCGTCTCCAACAGGTCATTGCGGATGTAGTCGTACCACACGCTCTGGCCAAGGTCGCGCAGTTCCAGGAGGGGATTGCCGTGTGCCATGTAAACTCCTCAACACTCCAGTTTGGAGCAGTATAGCGGGCCGGCAGGCGCCGAGTAGACACCCTTGGATCCAGTTGCCGCCCCTCGCACCTTGTGTGATCTGGCTTACTGATGCGGATGGTCCAGCTGATGCGGATGGTCCAGAAGTCCGAGAGTGCCCCGGACTCCCCAGGCAACGCCGCAGTGATTCAATTCCGGGGATCGTCATCTGGATTGACGTAGTCGATACCCCATGGTCCGGTGCCGTGGAGCTGGAAAACCACCTCACCTTCCGCATACCCGTACATGGGCGCGCCCCGAGGCATGATGAAGATGCTGCCCTCCCCCATGGCGGTGGTGTTGTCGGCATCAAACTCCTCGCCGTGGGCGAAGTGCAGCGTGCCCTGCAGGACGGTACCGCGTTCGTAGGCCGGATGGGTGTGCGGCTTGATGCGGTAGCCGCCCTCCAGCCGCAGACGAATGGTGAAGGGTTCGTCCTTGTTCAGATCACCTTCGATAACGGCAATCTCGGCCCCGTCTCCCATTGAGGCCACGGGGCCCCAGGCAAGATCATCGGGTTCAATGAACACATGTCCGCCGGTGCCGCCTGCCTCGTGATCGTGGTCCTGGACGGCCATGGAAGTGGTCATAACCAGGGCCAGAACGGATGCAGTCGTCATCAGGATGGCGTGTTTCATCGTGGTCCTCCTCTCGGTCGAGTCCGGTAATGCCAATCTGGCTCACTCGAAGAAAACCTGAAACAAGGCTAGTGCACCCTCAGACTTCGATCACCATCAGCCAGTACAGCATTAACGTGACCACCCGCAACCAGTATCTCCGGATGTCTACCAGCACGGACGACCTGTAAAAATCTGTGGGTGTCCCCAATTTTCCATTCTGGCCGTGATTTGACTTTCTAAACCCGACAATCCAGAAGTCTGAGGGTGTCCCGGATTGCACGCTTAGAAGTCTGAGGGTGTCCCGGATTGCACGCTTCGGATTGCACGCTTGAGGGTGTCCCGGATTGCACGGATTGCCGGGATTTCCTGGACCAGTGCGAACAGATTGTCCGGCCCCGGTGTCACTATCCGCAGCAGGGCCAAGACAAAGCAGGTAAGCCCTGTCTCAGTATGGACCGGTGCCGACTTGACGGTGCGTCGCGATCAACATCAGTGTTGGCGCCGTTCCAGGCGCCACCGTACTGGTAACCGGAGTGGCGCTTTCGGTGCTGCAGGTCTTCATTTTTCATCGGATGATTGTCCGCAGGGAGAATGGGAGCATGAGTCACGCCACTGAAGGATTCCGTTTCAATCACACCATGCTGCGGATCAAGGACCCCGAACGGAGTCTTGCGTTCTATCAGGACGTGCTCGGCATGCGGCTGCTCCGCCAACTCGATTTCGAGGCCATGTCCTTCTCGCTGTATTTCCTGGGCTACGCCGAAGAGGCTGCGGTGCCCAACGAGGAAAAGGCGAGGAGCCGCTACACATTCGGGCGCGAGGGCGTGCTCGAACTGACCCATAACTGGGGCACCGAGAAGGACCCGGAGCAGGCTTATCACAACGGCAACGACGAACCGCAGGGTTTCGGCCATATCGCCCTGTCGGTGCCCGACGTGCATGGGGCCTGCGAACGGTTCGAGCGGCTCGGCGTCGAGTTCGTCAAACGACCCGACGACGGCAAGATGAAGGGCCTTGCATTCATCAAGGATCCGGACGGCTACTGGATCGAGATTCTTTCCGCGGGCCGGATGGCCGGCGACTAGGTAACACCAGCGACCTGCGCCCGATCAGGCTAACCCTGACCCCATACCTGATTCAGCACTTCCCGGGCCGAGGCGATCAAGGGATCCTCGTCTCGATCCTTACGCCAGACGAAGCAGAGCGCGCAGGGCAGACGCAGCCCCTCCACTACCACCAGGCCGCGCTCCTGGCGTTCGGCCATGGCCAGGGCATCACGGGCCAGGCTAAGCCCAGCGCCGGCACGCACCAGCTCGAGCATGGAGGCCTCCTGATCGACCTGGGCGACGCTTCTGGGCGTCGGCCCAAGCGAGTCGAGGACCTTGTGCAACAGGCGGTGGTGAACCGATTCGGGTGGCGTGGTGATCCAGGGCAGAGTGGCGACTCTGGCCCAGTTGGCTCCGGAGAGACGGCTGCTCCAGCCAGCGGGGGCGATAACATGGTAGTGAAAGTGGGTCAGCTCGCGGTAGGCCACCTCCTGGGTGCTCGCTCCCGGCCCTTCGTCGGGCGGGGCCAGGAAGAAACCCACGTCGAGGTCGCAGCTTCGAACCTGCTCCAGCACGCTGCCGCTCATGCCGTGATGCAGCTCCGTCTCGAGCTGCGGGGCGCGCTCCACCAAGCGTAGCAGGAAGGCCCCCAGCCGGATGAACTCCGGGTCGACGATGGTACCGATCTTCAACCGGCCGCGCAGCGTGTTGTGCAGCGCTCGAGCACTCTGCTCGAAGGCGGCTACGCCGGCCAGGGCCTTTTCGGCGGCGATCAGCAGTACGCTTCCGTCTTCGGTGAGCGCAAGCCCCCTGGGGTGTCGGCGAAACAGCGTGAGCCCCAGCTTCTCCTGAAACTGCTTGAGCTTGAGGCTGACCGCTGGCTGGGTCAGGTGCAGCCGTTCGGCAGCCCGTGACACGCTGCCTTCCCGTGCAACGCTGACGAAGGCGCGCAGGGAGTGAAGATCCTGCATGCCATGACCTCCTCGGTATTCTAGTTGTTATAAGTCCCGCTTATACCAGAGATTTGAATTACTCAATTGATCCTGCGGGCGACAAGATTAATCTAGCCACCCATGAAAGCGCACACGGCGCCCGTCTCCACGAAAGTAGGCGTCAAGCTCCATTCCGACAACGATGAGACGAGGTCATCATGAGCACAACCCATATCCCGCATTATATCAATGGACAAATATCCAGCGGCGAATCCGGTCAGACCCAGGCGGTTACGAATCCAGCTACCGGGGAAGTGACGGGTCAGGTAGAACTCGCGTCCCGCACCGATGTGAATAGCGCCGTGGCGGCAGCGTCTGCCGCCTTTCCTGCCTGGGCCGACACCCCTCCGATCCGCCGGGCCCGGGTGATGTTCAAGTTCCTCCAGTTGTTGAATGAACACAGGGATGAGTTGGCCGAGGCGATCACCCGGGAGCACGGCAAGGTGTTCACGGATGCCCAGGGCGAGGTGGCCAGGGGGATCGACATCGTTGAATACGCCTGCGGCATCCCGCAACTGCTCAAGGGTGACTACACCGAGCAGGTGAGCACCGGAATCGACAACTGGACCATGCGCCAGCCGCTGGGCGTGGTGGCCGGCGTCACGCCCTTCAACTTCCCGGTGATGGTGCCCATGTGGATGTTCCCGTTGGCGATCGCTGCGGGGAATACCTTTGTGCTCAAGCCAAGCCCCCTCGACCCGAGTGCCTCGCTGCTGCTCGCCGATCTGCTCAAGCAGGCGGGTCTGCCCGACGGCTTGTTCAACGTGGTGCAGGGCGACAAGGAAAGCGTCGAGGCACTTCTTGACCATCCCGACGTCCAGGCGTTGTCGTTCGTCGGCTCCACACCCATCGCCAACCTGATCTACGAGCGTGGCGCGCGCAACGGCAAGCGTATCCAGGCACTCGGCGGCGCCAAGAACCACATGGTGGTGATGCCCGATGCCGATCTGGACAAGGCCGTGGATGCCCTGATCGGCGCCGCCTACGGCAGCGCAGGCGAGCGCTGCATGGCAATCAGTGTGGCTGTGCTGGTTGGTGATGTGGCCGACCAGATGGTGCCGCGTCTGGCCGAGCGCGCCCGCGCCCTCAAAGTCAAGAATGGAATGGAGCTGGACGCCGAGATGGGCCCTATCGTCACCGCCCAGGCTCATCAGCGCATCACCGGCTACATCGACAAGGGCATTGCCGAGGGCGCCGAGCTGGTGGTGGACGGTCGCCAGTTCGACACCTCCGCCACCGGTGAGGGGTGCAGTGAAGGCTTCTGGATGGGCGGCTCGCTGTTTGACCATGTCTCCCCGGAGATGACCATTTACAAGGAGGAGATCTTTGGCCCGGTACTCGTCTGCGTGCGGGTGCCCGATATCGCCACCGCCATCGACCTGATCAACGACCACGAATTCGGCAACGGCGTGAGCTGCTTCACCGAGAGCGGCAACGTGGCGCGCGAATTCGGCCGCCGTATCCAGGTGGGCATGGTGGGCATCAACGTGCCGATCCCCGTGCCCATGGCCTGGCACGGCTTCGGCGGCTGGAAGCGCTCGATGTTCGGTGACACCCACGCCTACGGCGAAGAGGGCGTGCGGTTCTATACCAAGCAAAAGTCGATCATGCAGCGCTGGTCCGACTCGATCAACGCGGGCGCCGAGTTCGCCATGCCGACGCATAAATAAGACTGTCGACCATTGCCTTGACGGGAGGCGCCGGGGACGGTGTGAAGCGAGGGCCCTGTGCCAGGTAGGGCATGGGTAGCGCTGCAACGTCGTCGCCGGAACAGCCTCGAGTGAAGAGCCACCGAGAGCGTGTCATGGCTGATCAAGAATTTGACTATATCGTGGTAGGTGCCGGCAGTGCCGGCTGCCTGCTGGCCAACCGCCTTAGTGCCGACCCGGCCAACCGAGTGCTGCTGATCGAGGCGGGCGGGCGCGACAACTACCACTGGATCCACATTCCGGTGGGCTACCTCTACTGCATCGATAACCCCCGTACGGACTGGCGCTTTCGTACCGAGCCGGAGTCGGGCCTCAACGGCCGCTCGCTGATCTATCCTCGCGGCAAGACGCTGGGCGGATGCTCGAGCATCAACGGCATGCTCTACATCCGCGGCCACTCGCGGGATTACGACGGCTGGGCGGAACTCGCCGGCGATGACGCCTGGCGCTGGGAGAACTGCCTGCCCGACTTCATGAAACACGAGGATCATCACAGCCTGGATGCAGACGGCGGCGCCGATGCCGGGGACCGCGACTATCACGGCCATGGCGGGGGGTGGCGGGTGGAGAAGCAGCGTCTCAAGTGGCAGGTGCTCGACGATTTCGCCACCGCAGCGGTTGAGGCGGGTATCCCCCGCACCACGGATTTCAACCGCGGCGACAACGAAGGGGTCGACTACTTCGAGGTGAACCAGCGCAAGGGCTTTCGCTGGAACACCTCCAAGGCCTTTCTGCGCGGCGTCGAGAAGCGCAATAACCTGACCCTCTGGCACTCCAGCCAAGTGCTCGGCCTCGAGCTGGATAGGGACGGGGGCGAGCCACGCTGCACCGGGCTGCGCGTCGAGCGCGGGGGCGAGGACGCAGTGGTTCGCGCCGGGCGGGAGGTGATTCTCTGCGCTGGGGCAATCGGCTCACCCCAACTGCTGCAGCTCTCCGGTATCGGCCCGGCGGAGCTTTTGTCCCAGCATGATATTCCCGTCTCAGTAGAACTGCCCGGGGTGGGCGAGAACCTGCAGGATCACCTGCAGATCCGTTCGGTCTACCGCGTTACCGGGGCCAAGACCCTCAACACCATGGCCAACAGCCTGGTGGGCAAGGCGAAGATCGGTCTCGAGTATGCCTTCAAACGCTCGGGTCCCATGAGCATGGCCCCCTCCCAGCTGTGCGCCTTCACGCGAAGCAGCGACGAATACACCCATCCCAATATCGAATACCACGTCCAGCCGCTGAGTCTGGACGCCTTCGGGCAGCCCTTGCACGACTACCCGGCGATTACGGCGAGCGTGTGCAACCTCAACCCCACCAGTCGCGGCACGGTGCGTATCAAGAGCCGTGACCCGCGAATGGCCCCGGCCATCGCCCCCAACTACCTGAGCACCCAAGAGGATCGCAAGGTGGCGGCGGACTCTCTCAGGGTCACCCGGCGTATCGCCAGCCAGCCGGCCTTCGCGAAATACCAGCCGGAGGAGGTCAAGCCCGGTGTCCAGTACGAGAGCGATGAGGATCTGGCGCGCCTGGCCGGCGACATCGGCACCACCATCTTTCATCCGGTGGGCACGGCGAAGATGGGCCGCGACGACGACCCCATGGCGGTAGTGGATTCCCACCTTCGCGTGCGCGGTGTCAAGGGGCTGCGGGTGGTGGATGCCAGCATCATGCCCATCATCACCAGTGGCAACACCAATTCGCCGACCCTGATGATTGCCGAGAAGGCGGCGGGCTGGATCCTGGCCGGGGAGTAGTATTTTCTTTCTTCCGACACATTTTCGTCATCGAAAGCAAACAGGGCTGACCTGCACCCGCCGGGGGCGCACGAGTACGCGAATACGGGACACCCATGAACTTCGTCCTATCGAGCAGATGGGTGTCCCCTACTTCCTTCCAGATAGTTGTCTGGTAGGAAACCGAGTCAGTGGGTGTCCTGGATTTTTACGTTGAACTCAAACTCAGGCCGATCGGCGCGCGGCGATGAACGACCGCACCATCAGTGCGAGCAGCCCGCCACAGAGCACAAACATGCCGATGTTGACCGTGAGCGCAAGCGGGCTCATCTGCGCCGCCCGGATGCTGAGTGTCGCTGCCGGCGCCAGCGCACCGAGTAACGCGACAACGGCGGCGACGTGCATCAGGTGCCGTCGCCAGCCTTCGAAGACGAGCGCACAACCGCCAAGGATCGCGAGAGCAAGGCCAGGATACGCCGGCAGCAGCGCGGTTTCGCTGCCGGACGAGAGGAAGGCCCCAACGCCAAGGACGATCAGCAGCGCGGCAAACACGAGAGTCTGTTTCGGCATCAGCGAAACTCCTGAAAGAGCATACGATTGTCCCTTTGAAGAGCCTCGGGTCGATTTCGTCGTCGCCTTTCGCGACGATCGAATCGGTTCGGACCAGTTCAGGTCGTTGGCGATCCTTTATGCACGTTTCAGATCGCGAAGCGCAGCACCGCGGCAAGCTCGGCTTGTTGCGGGATATCTGCACGGCGCACTGCCAGCACCTTGCCCCCATTGGCCAGCACGCGAGCCGCTATCTCATCGACAATCCCGTAATTCTCGCCATTGGCTGACTCGTCTATGGTGATTTCGCCGGTCTGATCATCAACCGTGCCCGGCACGACAGTATCCATGTCCACCAGCAGTGTATCGACAGCCCCAAAGGTCGCCGCGCGGGCCACTCTTGTCATCTGCGTTGTCGCGCGCCCCTCATTTTCCCGCGCAGAGTAGATCGCCGCAAACTCTTCGATTCTCTCCGCATTGAGCTTTTCCAGAATCGTGCGGGCCGGCGCAGCAAGCTCGTGGGCAGGTATGCGTACCGGACTCGTTTCGATCACCTGCCCCGCGAGAGCCGGATAGGTATTGACCGAGCGATAGATCGACAATAGCGGTTCGGTTGCAGCAACGATCAGCGGCTCAGTCCGGCCTGACAAAAACCCGCGAAGTGCGGCATCAATGGCGCGGCAGTATTTTCGCAACAGCAACTTCTGCCCTTCACTACCACCCCGCCGTCCTGAATAGCTGCGGGAATTTACGTTGGCCGTGCCTGCCACCGACGCGGCATCTTTTGGAAGATCCGGCACGCGAATTTCCTGCGCCGCCTGATAACCCAGAAGTTCAATCACCCGCAACTCGTTCTCGGCCAGCGCCAGAATGAAGGCGTGTTGGGGCATCGAGACCGCCCTCAAAAGCGGTTTGAGATGAAACCGGTCCGACACCTGCACCGTTTCGGTCAGCTGGTTCGGCAAGCGAAAACTGCGCAGGGTGTCAGGAGTAACGAAAATGGCCAAACCATTAGCCTGCAAGCGCCAGAAATCGTCGTCATCCATCAGATCCTGCAACTGCTCTTCCACAGGCCAGATGATCCGCTGGTTTACACCGGCCCCTTCGAGTTGCGCGACCGCGTCGTCGGTCAGTTGCTTCAGGCGAATCCGCGCAGCGTCAATCTGTTCCGTTTCCGGAGTCACATCAAGGTAGATGCTGACCTGGGCAGCCCCGCGATCGGCTCGAAGTTGAGCCAGTTCTGATTGGCTTGGAATATCTACATAGAGCACGATCTTGATTCCTCGCTTGTTTACCAGTACCGAGTATAAACAGCATTTCCGCCAGTTGGTGCTCCGATGAAGCGCGGGCTTAGACCGGAGAGAAGTCTGGGAGGAAGTCTGGGACACCCTCAAACAAAGTCTGGGACACCCTCAAACTCCAAATCTGACACAGACATCACGCAAGCGGCGAAGTCTGGGACATCCTCAAACTTCGAACCTGAGTGATGAATCAGCGGATTTCCTGGATCTCACGAAAATTGAGTGTTTAGATAATTGCTTTCAACCCGCGTAACTGGAGGTAGCAACCATGAGTGATACAACCGATAGCAGCCGGCGCAAGTTCCTGAAGGCCAGTGCAGCAGTGGTTGCAGCCATTCCGCTGTCGACGCTGGTCGCCCGCAAGCACGCGTTCGCCAAGGCCGAGGCCGAGGAAGGTCACGCGCACGATTACGTGCATGATGCCGCCGATGCCGCGGATCATAACGCGTTCCAGGAAGGTTCACGGTGTGAGAACTGCGCGTTCTGGGCCGGCGAAGAAGCCGATGGCTGGGGCGGTTGTCACCATCCCGACTTCCACGACGTGCTCGTGCGAGCGGAAGGCTGGTGCGACGTCTGGGTCGGCTGATCGCATTGCCGGCGTGTGGATGAACGGGCAGCACAACCGCC
>SKGQ01000192.1 GCA_007117515.1 Ectothiorhodospiraceae bacterium
GGGCAGGGGCAGGTCGGATTCCGGCAGCGACACACCGGCCGGCGCCAGCGTGTCGTCCAGGGGCTGCTCATCCAGGGTTGGCGGATTAGCCGCGCAACCCGTGAGCAGAACGGTCGCCAGCAGCGCTGCGACCAGCATTCGGCGGGACATGGAGAAACTCCTGATCCGGGGCACCGGCCACCAGGTGTGTGGCGAACGGCACCAATCAGTCGGCGTGCCCTGGGGGAGCGCATCAAGGACCGGGGATCAGGCGGAGATAGGTGGTCGGAACGGAGATGTGGCGGGCACCGGCTGATGCCGCAGGAAAATTTCGGAAGTGTCGGTAATGGCCGTGGGATCGACGATCATACGGTCCGCTGGCGCCGCCTGGCAGTGGCTGCACTGACCGCATGTGGAGGAACAATGACTGGCGCAGTCCTCCTCATGCGAATCGGCGGCATGCCTTCCATGGTCGTGGTGGGCCTCCGCCGTGGCGGCGACGCCCTCCGTGTCCAACGCATGAAATTGCGACGCGGACAACGGCATCAGGGCAGCGGCTGCCAGAAGGCAGATCACGAGCGCGCTGCATAGGCCGTTTGTCCAGGTCATCAGGCGAATCCTGAAAGCTCAGGAATCAGGCGTTCTGGGCACTATCCATGGCGTTCTTGCAGAGGGTCTGCAGCTCGCCGCTTTCATACATCTGCAGGATGATGTCGCAACCGCCGACCAGTTCGCCGCCGACATACAGCTGCGGAATCGTGGGCCAGTTGCCGTATTCCTTGATGCCCTGCCGGATGCGTTCGTCTTCCAGCACGTTGACGTAAGCGTACTCGACCTCACAGCCGGCCAGTGCCTGGGAGGCCCGCATCGAAAACCCGCACTGCGGGAACTGCGGCGTTCCCTTCATGAACAGGATGACCGGATGCGACTCGACCTGTTGTTTGATTGCCTGCTGTACTTCATCCATTGCCAGAGTCCTCTTGGCACCCCGCTGAACGGGGCATGACTTGCTTCGGAATGGACACAGTGTACCTGAAATGATCCAGCCACTGGGAACGCCAACGCGTTGCAACAGTCCTTCCCACTGTTAGACTTTCGGATTCGATGAACGCGTAGTTGTTCTCTGCCGCCGGCTCTGGCCAGGCGATGGTGGGGCGATCAATCGACGACACACCGAATTTCATGACCTCAAAGGAGTGAATGATGAAGCACGAACTGCCGAAACTCCCGTATGCCATGGACGCACTGGCACCCAATGTCTCGGCCGAGACGCTGGAATATCATTACGGCAAGCATCATCAGACCTACGTCGACACGCTCAACAAGTTGATCGACGGCACCGAGTACGCCGACCTGGAACTCGAGGAAATCGTGCGCAAGTCCTCGGGTCCGCTGTTCAACAATGCGGCCCAGCACTGGAACCACGAGCTGTACTGGCGCTGCATGTCGCCGGACAGCGGCAAGCAGCCGGAAGGCAAGCTTGGCGAACTGATCCAGCGCGATTTCGGCGACTACAACCGCTTTGTCGACGAGTTCACGAAGGCCTGCGTCGGCCGATTCGGTTCGGGCTGGGGCTGGCTGGTGCAGACACCGCAGGGCAAGCTCGAGATCACCTCGACCCCGAACGCCGAGAACCCGCTGACCACCGACAACACCGCACTGCTCGGCTGCGACGTTTGGGAACACGCCTACTACATCGACTATCGCAACGCACGGCCGAAGTATGTCGAGGGCTTCCTCGAGATCGTCGACTGGGACTTCGTGGCCTCGCGCCTGATCGCGTAAGGGCTGAGCGATTTCGGCGGCCCCGGCGAGGTCTGGCGCCCCGCCAACGGCCGCCTTATACTCCGAAGGAGACACTGATCTATTTTCACGCCTGCGTTGGAGTCCGCATTTTTCTCCGAGGCAAAGCGTGAAAATAGATCATTGTCTCCTTAATTTCCGGCAGCGCCGTCTCTGGCGCTGCCGTTTTGCGTTTCTGGAGACGGTAACTCTTGCAGCAACAGTCCCTGATGCAGACCTACGGTCGCCTGCCGGTGCGCTTCGTCCGCGGCGAGGGCGCCTGGGTCGAGGATGAGGCCGGCACACGCTACCTGGACGGGCTGTCAGGGATCGCGGTCTGTGGTCTTGGTCATGCCCACCCGGCGGTAGCCGCGGCAGTGGCGGAGCAGGCCCGAACGCTGGTCCACACCTCCAACCTCTATCACCTGCCGCTGCAGGAGCAGCTCGCATCGAGGTTATGCGAGATCAGCGGCATGGACCGGGCCTTCTTCTGCAACTCTGGCGCCGAGGCCAACGAGGCAGCAATCAAGCTGGCGCGGCTGTATGGTCATAGTCGAGGCATCGCGGGACCGCGCATCCTGGTAATGGATAACGCCTTCCATGGCCGCACCATGGCGACGCTGACCGCGACCGGCAACCGCAAGGCGCAACAGGGGTTCGAGCCCCTGCTGCCGGGATTTACCCGGGTGCCGTTCAATGACCTGCCGGCCATAGGCAAGGCACTGGCTGACGATCCATCCATCGTTGCCGTGCTGCTGGAGCCGATTCAGGGCGAGGGCGGCATTCGCGTGCCAGGCAAGGGGTACCTGGAGGGCGTGCGTCTGCTCTGCGATCAGCACGATTGCCTGATGATCTGTGACGAGGTGCAGACCGGTATCGGCCGCACCGGTCGCTGGTTCGCCTTCCAGCACGGCAGTGCCCGGCCCGATGTGCTGACCTCGGCCAAGGGCCTGGGCAATGGCGTACCCATCGGCGCCTGCCTTGCCCGCGGCGCAGCGGCCGATATCCTGCAACCGGGCAGCCACGGCTCCACCTTCGGCGGCAACCCGCTGGCCTCGGCGGCGGCACTGGCCGTATTGGAGACCGTGGAACATGAGCGCCTCACGGAAAGGGCGGAACAACTCGGCCAGCATCTGCTGGATGCCTTTCGTCGCGAGTTGGGAAATCTGCCGGGTGTCCGCGACATCCGTGGCAAGGGCCTGATGCTGGGCATCGAACTGGACCGGCCCAGCGGCGATCTGGTGGCCGAGGCCCTTACCGAGCGGCTACTGATCAATGTCACTGCAGGCCAGACTATCCGCTTGCTGCCACCGCTGATCCTGAGTGACGCGGAGGCCGAGCAACTCATTCACCAGGTGGTCCGGCTGATACGCCGGTTCCTGGCCTGATCAACGAGGATTCACCGCATGCAATCGCGGCATTTTCTTGCCCTGTCCGATCTCAGCTCGAGCGAGCTGGATTTCCTGATGCGCCGGGCACGCGAGCTGAAGCAGTTGCAGTACGACGGCACGCTGCACCAGCCGTTGCGCGGCAAGGTGCTGGGCATGGTGTTCGAGAAATCCTCGACCCGGACGCGGGTCTCGTTCGAGGCCGGCATGGCGCAGCTTGGTGGCAGCGCCATCTTCCTGTCACCGCGTGACAGCCAGCTGGGCCGTGGCGAACCGGTGGAAGATACCGCCCGCGTGCTGTCACGCATGGTCGATGTGGTCATGATCCGGACCTTCGGTCACGACATCCTGGAGCGCTTTGCCGCCCACTCCCGGGTGCCGGTGATCAATGGCCTGTCCGATAGCCACCACCCCTGCCAGTTGCTGGCCGACATCCAGACGTATATGGAACACCGTGGCTCACTGCAGGGCCGGCGCGTGACCTGGGTCGGTGATGGCAACAACATGTGCCATTCCTACATGGAAGCCGCCGCGCTGCTTGATTTCGAACTGGTCATCGCCTGTCCGGACGGCTTTGATCCGGATCACGGCCTGATGCAACAGGCCGGTGGCCGGGTGCGGATCGAACGCGATCCGATGCAGGCGGTCCATGGGGCAGACCTGGTGGTCACCGACGTCTGGGCAAGCATGGGGCAGGAAGAGGAGCAGACCACCCGCGAAACGGCGTTTGCGCCGTACCGTGTGACCACGACGATGATGGCGCAGGCGACAGACGATGCTTTGTTCATGCATTGCCTGCCAGCCCATCGCGGCGAGGAAGTGGATGCCGAGGTCATCGACGGCCCGCAAAGCGTGGTCTGGGACGAGGCCGAGAACCGCCTGCATGCGCAGAAGGCACTGCTGGAATGGCTGCTGCTGAACGAGGACTGAGTCCGTGCCGGAAGTTGTGCCAACCGAGATCCGATTCAGGCTCGATGGCGATGCCGCCAGGGAAACCGATGTGCTGCTTGAGCTGCGCCGCGTGGACCTGGACGTGGCCGGGGAGCCGGTTGCCCGTGGTCTCGGATTTCGCATCCGGCGCGGCAACATCGCCGTGCTGCTGGGCCCCAGCGGCTGCGGCAAGACCACGACCCTGCGCACCATCGCCGGCTTTCATCCAGTATCGGCAGGCGAGGTGGAACTCGCCGGTCAAATAGTCTCGACCCCGGACACCATGGTCGCCCCCGAGAAGCGCCGCCTGGGCATGGTGTTTCAGGACAATGCGCTATTCCCCCATTTGACCGTACGCGACAATATCGCCTTCGGCCTGCATGGCCGGCCAGCCAACGAGCAACGCCGGCGGGTGACGGACCTGCTGTGCATGATCAATTTGCCGGACATCGGCGATCGCTTTCCCCATGAGCTCTCCGGCGGCCAGCAGCAACGGGTGGCGCTGGCGCGAGCCATGGCACCACGGCCGACCCTGATCCTGATGGATGAACCGTTTTCCAGCCTGGACGTGGATCTGCGCGAACGTCTGGGTACCGAGGTGCATGACATCCTCAAGGCCGAGGGCATCACTGCGGTCATGGTGACCCATGACCAGCGCGAGGCCTTCGCCATGGCGGATCACGTGGGTGTCATGCGTGATGGCCAGATCGTGCAGTGGGATACGCCATACAATCTGTATCACGAGCCGATTGACCGCTTTGTCGCGGAATTTGTCGGCCAGGGGCGTTTCGTTCGCGCGACCCTGCTCGACCATGAAACGCTGGATACGGAAGTCGGCGTGATCCGGGGCAATCGGTCCTACGGCTGGCCCAGGGGCACGGCGGTGGACGTGTTGCTGCGGCCGGACGATGTGCAGCCCGATCCGGATGCGTCACTGCGCGCCACCGTGGTGAAAAAGGCCTTCACCGGCGCCGAAACGGTGTACACGCTGGCACTGCCCAACGGCACCCGGATCCTGTCCCTGTTTCCGAGCCACCATAACCACGAGCCGGGCGAAGAAGTCGGTATCCGCATCGACGCCCAGCATCTGGTCGCCTTCCCCCGGGACAGCAACACCGTCGAGTCCGGCTGATTGTCATAGGGCGGGTCAAGCGCAGCGGACCCGCGCGGTGTGATCTGTTGGCAGGACAACGAAGGTTTTCGGATAAGGAAGGTTTTCGGACCAGACAAGGTCGGGTTGGGCGTTCGCCGAGGTGGGCACCGAGAGGCTTGCGCCGGAATCATGGCGGATCACACCGCGTGCATTCGCTGCGCTTAATGCACCCTACGAAACCACCCCGGACTGTCGAAGCCTTCGTAGGGTGGATCAAGCGAAGCGGATCCACGCGGACGCGCGGAATGACGACAAAAAAGGTTTTCGGACAAGGAAGGTGTTCGGACCAGACAAGACCGGGTTGGGCGTTCGCCGAGATGGGCACCGAGAGGCTTGCGCCGGAATCATGGCGGATCACACTGAAGACCAGAACCAGCCCCTGGCCTCCCTTGTCCGAAAACCGAAAACCTTCCCTGTTCCGACGTCCAGCGCCTCACACCGCGTGCATTCGCTGCGCTTAATGCACCCTACGAATCTGATCCATTCCCCCTAGGGAGACACTGATTTATTCGCACGCCTGCGTTGGAGGCCGCATTTTTTTCCGAGTCAAGGCGCGCTGCGCAGCGCCGCAGTTATTCTGCGGTCAAGCAGCGCAA
>SKGQ01000101.1 GCA_007117515.1 Ectothiorhodospiraceae bacterium
AGTTTGGCCATCCATTCGCGGGTTTCCATGGCCACGAAACGGAAGTAGTTGGCCACCTTCTCCGGCGTGCCGATGAAGTGTTTCAGCCGCAGCACCTTCTCCTGGGTCGCCACGCCGGTGGCACAGTTGTTCAGGTGACAGATGCGCAGGTACTTGCAGCCCATGGCGATCATCGGCGCGGTGCCGAAACCGAAGCTTTCGGCGCCGAGGATGGCTGCCTTGATCACATCCAGGCCGGTTTTCATGCCGCCATCGGCCTGCACCCGAACCTTCTCGCGCAGGTTGTTGGCGCGTAGCGCATGATGCGTTTCCGCCAGGCCCAGTTCCCAGGGTGCGCCGGCGTACTTGACCGAGGTCAGCGGGCTGGCACCGGTGCCGCCATCGTAGCCGGCGATGGTGATCAGATCGGCATAGGCCTTGGCTACACCTGCAGCGATGGTGCCCACGCCGGCCACCGAGACCAGCTTCACCGAGACCAGCGCCTGCGGGTTGATCTGCTTCAGGTCGAAGATCAGCTGTGCCAGATCCTCGATCGAATAGATGTCGTGGTGCGGCGGCGGCGAGATCAGCGCAACACCGGGGCTGGAGAAGCGCAGCCGGGCGATCATCTCGTTGACCTTGTGGCCCGGCAGCTGGCCACCCTCGCCGGGCTTGGCGCCCTGCGCGACCTTGATCTGGAGCACTTCGGCGTTGACCAGGTAGTGCGGTGTCACGCCGAAACGGCCCGAGGCGATCTGCTTGATCTTGGACATGCGCTCGGTGCCGAAGCGCGCTTCATCCTCACCGCCTTCACCCGAGTTGGAGCGCCCGCCGAGCCGGTTCATGGCAATGGCCAGTGACTCGTGGGCTTCCGGCGACAGCGCGCCCAGGGACATGCCGGCGGAATCAAAGCGCGGCAGGATGGTTTCGATGGGCTCCACCTCATCCACATCCAGCGGCGCATCGCTGAGCTTGAGCTTCAGCAGATCGCGCAGCACGGTGGGCTGACGGTCATTGACCAGCTGCGAGAATTCGCCCCAGGCGCCGTAATCACCTGTCTCGACGGCGGTCTGCAGTGTGCGGACCACGTCCGGGTTGTAGGCGTGAAACTCACCGTTATGGATGAACTTCAGCAGACCGCCCTTGCGGACATCGCTGCGCATGGACCAGGCCTCGCTGGCCAGCGTCATCTGGTCGGCTTCCAGATCCTCGAAGCGGCTGCCCTTGATCCGACTGACGGTGCCGGTAAAGCACATCTCGACGATGTCATCAGCCAGGCCGACGATTTCGAACAACTGGGCGCCGCGGTAACTGGCGACGGTTGAGATCCCCATCTTCGACAGGATCTTGAACAGCCCCTTGTTGATGCCCTTGCGGTAGTTGGCGCGCAGCCGGTCGGCGGTGATGTCCTTGACCTGACCGCGGCGCAGCATGCCGCGCAGGCTGGCATAGGCCAGATACGGATAGACCGCGGTGGCGCCGTAGCCGATCAGTACGGCAAAGTGATGTGGATCGCGGGCGGTTCCGGTTTCAACCACGATGTTTGCGTCGCAGCGCAGACCCTTGCCGGCCAGGCGGTGGTGGACCGCACCGGTGGCGAGCAGGGCATGCATCGGCAGGTAATCTTGCTCGATATCGCGGTCCGAAAGCACGATGATGGTCTTGCCGTCACGCACCGCTTGTTCCGCCTGGTCGGCAACCGCCTGCACTGCCGCCTTCAGCCCCTGTTCCGGCTTGTACTGCAGGCTGATCGAGGTATTTGCGTAGTCCGGATCATCCTCGTTCAGCAGCAACAGGAATTTGGTCCGCGACAGCACCGGTGATTCCACCACCAGGCGCTTGGCGTGATCGACGGTTTCCTCGAACACGTTCTTCTCGGCGCCGAAACAGGTCTCCAGCGACATGACGATCTGCTCGCGCAGCGGGTCGATGGCCGGATTCGTGACCTGGGCAAACTGTTGCCGGAAGTAGTCGTACAGAGCCCGCTCGCGGGTGGACAGCACCGGCATCGGAGTATCGTCACCCATTGAGCCGACGGCTTCCTGGCCGGCCTCGGCCATCGGCCGCAGGATCGAATCGCTCTCTTCCAGGGTCAGATTGAACATCTTCTGGTAAGTACCCAGAAAATCCTCGCTGATCGGCGTCGTGTCTTCCTCCAGCTCGGTTTCCTCGAGCGTGGATTCCAGCCGTCGCAGGTGTTTATCCAGCCACGCCTTGTAGGGCTGACGTGTCTTCAGTCGGTTGTCGATTTCCTGCGGCAGCAGCAGCTCGCCGGTGGCGGTATCCACAGCAAGCATTTCGCCCGGTCTCAGGCGACCCTTGGCGACCACGTCCTCGGAGGCATAGTCATAGACGCCGATTTCCGAGGCCAGCGTGATATGCCGGTCCCTGGTGATCACGTAACGTGCCGGACGCAGGCCATTGCGGTCCAGCACACAGGCCGCGTGGCGGCCATCGGTGAGCACGATGCCTGCCGGGCCGTCCCACGGCTCGACGTGCATGGAGTAATACTCGTAGAAGGCGCGCAGGTCCGCGTCCATGCCATCCACGTTCTGCCAGGCCGGCGGCACCAGCAGGCGCATGGCGCGGAAGATGTCCATGCCGCCGGCCATCAGCACATCCAGCATGTTGTCCAGGCTGCAGGAGTCGGAACCGTTGGTGGTGACCAGCGGCGCGACTTCGGACATGTCCGGGATCAGCGGCGTGGCAAACTTTGCGCTCCGGGCGTTTGCCCAGTTGCGGTTGCCCTGCACCGTGTTGATCTCGCCGTTATGGGCCAGGAAACGGAACGGCTGTGCCAGACGCCACTGCGGCCAGGTGTTGGTCGAGAAGCGCTGGTGGAAGACGCAGACCGAGGTCTGGATGCGCTCGTCGTTGAGATCCTTGTAGAACACCGGAAGATTTTCCGGCATTACCAAACCCTTATAGGAGATAACCTGACTCGAGAGGCTGGCGACATAGAACACGTCATCGCCGTCCAGTGCCTTCTCGGTGCGTCGGCGGGCGATGAACAGATGGCGTTCGAACAACGCATCATCCATATCGCTGCCGGCCTTGACGAACACCTGCTCAATACGCGGCAGGGTGGTCAGGGCTTCCTCGCCGCATGCCGAGGTATCGGTCGGCACCTCGCGCCAGCCAAGGCGTTCCAGCCCCTGACGTTCCAGGGCCTGATCCAGGATCTTGCGCGCACGCTCCGCGGCGGCGGCATCGTTACTCAGGAACACCATGCCCACGGCATAGCGCTCACCCATGTCCCAGCCCTGTTCGGCGGCGACTGCGCGCAGGAATTGATCGGGCTTTTTGAACAACAGGCCGCAGCCATCGCCGGTCTTGCCGTCGGCTGCCACCGCGCCACGGTGGGTCAGGCGCGCCAGGGAATCGATTGCGGTCGCCAGCACCCAATGACTGGGCTGGTCATCCATATGGGCAATCATTCCGAAGCCGCAGTTGTCCTTTTCGAAGCTCGGCCGATACAGGGTCGGCCGCTCAGCATTCTCGTATCTCACGGGGAAAGCCTCTGCGTGATCGTTGCCATGAATCCGGTGGGGCGGGGCGCAATGCGGCGCCCGCAGTACGAGCGGCGGTGATCCCGCCCGTGGCAATGCAAACGATCAATAAGTATAACGACTCGTTGAAACACGGACAATCCGGATGGCTCGGCCCGGAGTTCTTGGTGCAGCACCTGGCCCCGTGCCGCAGTCGGGGAAAATGCCACTCCAGCCCAAGGCAAGCAGTGCCAACCGGGGAAACGGTGGGCGTCCCGATCCCGTCGGACACGCGGGACTTGACCCGGCAGAAGTAACATTACCCGCAGTCTGGCAGGGCCAAGAAAAAGCTTGCACTCGCCCGGACGCTCTCGGACCCGCACCAAACCCCGTGCCGTGTGAGGACAAGCTTTTTTCCGTCCTCGCGTCGCTTCGCTCCGAAAAGGCCGGAGAAAAACCTTCTCCTCCCCCGGCACTCAGTGTCTCCCTAGGTCAGTCGTCTTGGGTTGAACAGGCGTTCGTGTTCGTCGATGGCGAAGCGGTCGGTCATGCCGGCGATGTAGTCGGCGACGCCGCGTGCCCGGCCATGATCGCCATGTCTGGCCTCCATGGCCTGGGTCCGGGCGAGCTGGCGTGGCGGCAGCAGGCCGATATCCTCGAACAGCGTGTCGAACAGCTGTCGCAGCGTGCGCTGGGCCTTTGCCACCATGCGGTAGACGCGGTGATGCCGGTAGAGCTGATGCAACAGGAACTGTTTGAGTTCCGCTTGCTGGCGCTCCATGGCCGGACTGTATCGGATCAGTCGGTGCTCCGCTGTGCGGACTGCCTCGGGTGACTCCGGTGACGCCGTGCTGATCGCGGCGCGGGAGGTTAGGATGACATCCGCCACCAGTTCGCCAATCAGCCGACGGACCATCTCGTAAACCAGGCGCCGGTCCTCCAGTCCTGGATAGGCGCTGCGTACCTCGCGTAACAGGCGGCCCGTCATCTCCAGTTGTTCGAGCTGCTCCAGCGAGATCAGGCCAGCGCGCAGGCCGTCGTCCACGTCGTGACTGTTGTAGGCGATGCTGTCGGCCAGGTTGGCCAGCTGCGCCTCAAGGCCGGGGTGGCTGCGATCGAGAAAGCGCTGGCCAAGCTGGCCGAGCTGACGGGCATTGGCCGCGGAGCAGTGTTTGAGGATGCCCTCGCGGGTCTCGAAACACAGGTTGAGGCCGTCGAAATCGGCGTAGCGCTCCTCCAGCAGATCGACCACGCGCAGCGACTGCAGATTGTGTTCGAAGCCACCATGGCTGCGCATGCAGTCGTGCAGGGCATCCTGACCGGCGTGGCCGAACGGGGTATGGCCCAGGTCGTGGGCCAGGCAGATGGCTTCGGTCAGATCCTCGTGCAGGCGCAGCGCACGGCTGATGGTCCGCGCCACCTGGCAGACCTCCAGCGTGTGGGTCAGGCGCGTGCGGAACAGGTCACCTTCGTGGTTAACGAAAACCTGAGTCTTGTATTCCAGCCGTCGGAAAGCCGAGCAATGAATGATGCGGTCCCGGTCGCGCTGGTATTCGGTGCGGTAGGCGGGGGCGGGTTCGGCGATGCGCCGTCCGAGGGAGCTGGACGCGTTGCTGGCCCACGGGCCGGGACCGGGGGTGTCCCAGTCCGCGCTCATGGGGTGACGAAGTGATCCAGTGTACGACGCAGGCTGTCCATTGGTACCGCGTCGGTGACCACTGCCTTGCCGATGGCCTGCTGCAACACCAGGCGGAGCTTGCCTCCTTCGGCTTTCTTGTCGACGGCCATGAGTTCCAGAAAGCGCTCCCCCGACATGCCGGTGGGTGGCGCGTCCGGCAGCCCCGCGCGGATGATCAGGTCGTGGGCGCGCTCGAACTGCGGCTGGTCGATCCATCCCATGTCCCGAGCCAGATAGGCCGCCATCACCATGCCTGCGCCGACGGCTTCGCCATGCAACCAGTTGCCATAACCGCTGGCTGTTTCGATGGCATGACCGAAGGTGTGTCCCAGATTCAGGATCGCGCGCAGGCCGCCCTCGCGTTCGTCGGCGGCGACCACCTCGGCCTTGATCGCGCAGGACCGCAGTATTGCCTCGGTGAGTGCCGCTTCGTCGTGCCGCAACAGATCTTCGACATGGGTCTCCAGCCAGTCGAAGAACTCCGCGTCTCGAATCAGACCGTACTTGATGATTTCGGCAACGCCAGCACTCATCTCCCGATCCGGCAGCGTCGCCAGCGTCGCGGTATCGGCGACTACGCATTGTGGCTGGTGGAAGGCACCGATCATGTTCTTGCCCAGCGGGTGGTTGACGCCGGTCTTGCCGC
>SKGQ01000055.1 GCA_007117515.1 Ectothiorhodospiraceae bacterium
TCCGTCTGACAGATTACTCTGCCGGAGCGTGCGCCATGGAAGACCGTGAAGAAGTCGTTGAGCTCAAGGATTTCCTGCTGGATCTTATCCGCGAGGAGGCCTGGTCGGATGTCACCGAGGAATTCGACAGCCTGCACGTGCAGGATATCGCCGGCCTGCTCGGCGAACTTACCGAGCCGGAAACCCGGGTCAAGGTGTTTCGACAGATCCCCCAGGAACGCTGGGTTCCCGTCTTCTCCTATCTGCAGCCTGCCCAGCAGGAGGGCATTCTCGCTGAACTGAGCAACCGTGAAGGCCGTTTTGTCCTGACGAATCTGCTCCCCGATGACCGCACGGCGCTGCTGCAGCAGATGGACCCGGAGCATACCGAGCGGACTCTCAAGTTGCTCAAGCCGGAAGATATGCGCCTGGCGCTCTCGCTGCTGCACTATCCGGAGGAAAGTGTCGGCCGGCTGATGACGCCCAGCTACGTGGCGGTTCAGCCTGAATGGACCATCGCCGAGGCGCTGCGCCACATCCGACAGGAAGGACAGAAAGGCGAGACGGTGAACACCGTGATGGTGCTGGACGAACAGGAACGGCTGGTGGATGTGGCCGAACTGCGCCGATTCATTCTGGCCGAGCCGGATGACATCGTCGACAGCATCCTGCCCGGTTATTTCGTCAGCGTGAATGCGGCGGAAGATCGCGAGGCGGCCGTGCGCGCAATGCAGCACTACGATCTTGAGGTGTTGCCGGTCACGGACAATGCCGGTGTGCTGCTCGGCATCGTCACCATCGATGACGTCATGGACGTGGCCACCGAGGAGACCACCGAGGATTTTCACAAGATGGGCTCGGTGGGTGCCTTGACGCTGAGCATGCGTGATGCAACGCCCGCGTTGCTGTACCGGAAACGGGTTGGCTGGCTGGTGACGCTGGTATTCGTGAATATCTTCAGTGGTGCCGCAATCGCGATCTTCGAATCCACCATCGAGGCGGTGATCGCGTTGGTGTTCTTCCTGCCCATGATTGTGGCCAGTGGCGGTAATGCGGGCGCACAGACGTCGACACTGATGGTGCGCTCCATGGCCACCGGCGACGTCACGGTGCGGGACTGGACCCGCTTGCTTGGCAAGGAACTGCTGGTGGGTATCGGTCTGGGGTTAACCATGGGGCTGGCGGTCTCGGTCATCGGTCTGTGGCGCGGCGGGCCGGAGGTTGCTCTGGTGGTCGCCCTGGCCATGGCCATGGTCGTGCTGATGGGGTCGCTGGTGGGCATGGCGTTGCCGTTCCTGCTCAGCCTGGCCAAGTTCGACCCCGCCACCGCCAGCGTGCCGCTGATTACCTGTATCGCGGACATCGCCGGCATTCTCATCTATTTTTCGATAGCCACGGCGCTGCTCACCTTGCCGCCGCCGGGTTGACCCAGCCAACACGAGGAAACGCCTGATGTGCCGTGCCATATCGCTAATCTGTAGCCTGCTTCTGGCGCTTGGCCTGACGCAGACAGCGGCGTTTGCCGATACGGCGCGGATCACGCCGGCGGACAGTCGGCCGCCAAGCGGCGTCGACGGGGCGCCGGGCTCCCAGGACCGGGTCAGCACCACCGCTGCCGATCGCCGGGAACTGGTACTGACAATCTATCAGAACGCCCCGGCGCTGGTGCGTGATCGGCGGAGTATCCGTCTGCCCGACGCACCCGTGTCGCTGCGGGTACTCGATGTCAGTGACCGCATGATCGGAGAAAGTCTGCGGCTGCGGGGTGAAGCTGACCTCGAGCTGTTTGCAGTGCGCCGTCCCGAACCGCTGGAGCGGCAGCGCCTGCTGCGCGCCCTGGTGGGACAGGAGGTGCTGTTGCGGTCGCGGGATGCGATTGACGGTGAGGCCCATCAGGCGCGCCTTGTCTCGTTGGTGGACGGCGATCCGCTGGTCGCCATCGATGATGCCTTCGAGATCATTGATGCCAACTCGCCCTGGCGACTGGTCCTACCTGCCGATGCCGGCATCATGCAGCGCACCGAAGCACTCTGGCTGGATTTGAGGAGCGCGCAGGCCGGTCGCCAGGATGTTGAGTTCCTGTACCAGTCGGCGGCTGTGTCCTGGCAGGCGGATTACGTGCTCGATCTGGATGCCGAGGTGCTGCGATTACAGGCATTCGCCAGCCTGGAGAATCGGACGGCGCTGGATTTTGATGCCGCCAGCGTGCGCCTGCTGGCTGGCGAACCACAGGGTGGTGGCGGGGTGCAGCGTCGGCAGACGCTCGCCAGCGACTCAGTCGGTGTCAGTGCCGAGGGGCCGTATCAGCTGTTCCGACTGCCCCGGGACGTGACATTGCCTGCCGGTCAGAGCCTGCAGGTTCCGTTGTTTCCCGCACTGGAGACGGATTTTGACCGTCAGTATCGGGTCGAGGGATATGCCAGTGGCCGCAGCGGCGGTGAGCGGCGCGTCCCGGTCAGTCTGCACCTGTCCTTCGTCACGCCTGATGATGACAGGGCCTGGCCGTTGCCTGCCGGTGCGGCTCGTGTCTACAAGCAGGATGGCGATGGTGAACCGCTGTTCCTGGGGCAGGACGGAATTCCTGCCAGTTCGCCGGGTTCGGATATCGAACTGCGCCTGGGCACGGTGTTTGACCTGACCGCCACGCGAACCCAGCGCGAGTTTCGCCGGTTGGGAGAACGTGAGGAGGAACAGGCCTGGACCATTCGCCTGCGCAACGCGGGGGACGAAGACGCGACGGTTGATGTCATCGAGCGGATTCCCGGTCAATGGACCATGCTCGAGGAGAGTAGCGATCATCAGCGTCCGGCGTCAGATCAAGCGGTCTGGCGACTGCAGGTTCCGGCCGGTGGTGAACGAGAGTTGCGTTATCGGGTGCAGATTCGGCACTGAGCCTTACATTTTTCAAGCGCCGTTCTATTCTCGTGTCTGCGCTGGCGTATTCGCGGCTGTGAATTGCGCCGCGCGTCACGGATAATATCCGGATCATTCATTCGCTCGTTTTAAGGGGTTTCGCCGTGATTCGCGTCCTGTTCCTGCTTCTGACCGTTGTCCTGCTGGCCGCCTGTGCGCCTACTGGCCAGGTCATTTCCCTGTCACCGAGCGGTGCGGTGGACGAGTCCGACGTCGGTGTCGGCCGCGAGGTGGCTGTTCGTGCGGTCAATGATCGTGACCGTGTTCGACTGGGCACCGCCGAGAGCCGGATCACCGAAGCCGAGCCGTTGGTGTCGGATCGTGATCTGGCCGAGGTTGTCACTGATGCGGCCAAGGAAGCCCTGCGCCGCAAGGGGTTCCGGCCGGTGGCCTGGAATGAGTCGGCCAATCGGCGCCTGACCGTCCGTATTCGTGAACTGGATCACTCGGTGAGCAGCTCGGTACCGCGTCAGGTGCGCACGCGCGTGGAACTCAGTTTTGATGCGGCCAACGACGGTCGTTCGCTATCCGGCAGCAGCCGTTCGACGCAGACCGACGCAGTGACCGTGCGGCCCTCGCCACGGGATAACGCCGAGTACATCAACAACGCCATTGATGGCGCATTGCGTAACCTCTACAACGACCGCCTGATGGATTTCCTCGCCAATCCGTGAACCGAGCCGTTGGCGGCCGTGTCCATCGGTGTAGGGCGCGGTCGTCGCGCCAGCGTCACGTATCCCCAGGGGTAGAGATGTGCCCCGCACCGGAGCCTGCGATGATCACCGCCCGGATGCTGCTTGCCTTGAGTTTACTGCTTGTCATGGCTTCGCCGTTACTTGCTGCCCAGGACAACAGCGCGCCCGCAGCCGAGGGGCTGCCGACCTTCGCCGCCACCTATGAGTTGCGACGCAACAACCTGCTGGCCGCCGAACTGTCGCGCAGCCTGGAATGCGATAACGGTGCCTGCGAGTTCCGCTCGGAAGGCCGTACCGTTGGGCTCGCGGATCTGGTGCTGCGCGGCCGGATCGACGAATGGACTCGTTTCCGGCTTGGCGACGACGGTCTCATCGTGCCCGAGGAATATCACTACCGGCAGCGTGCCCGCGGGGATAATGACGAGTTTCGCCGATTGTTCTTCTATCCGGCGGAGGAGCGGGTCTCAAGCCGCGGCGATGATGAATGGGAAAAAACCATTCCCGGCGAAACCATGGACGAGTTGCTGTCGCAGTTACGGCTGCTGCTGGCGGTCCGGGCCGGCGAGACCGAGATGAGTTTCAGCGTTGTTGATGATGACGGCGAGATAGACGATTACCACTTCGAGGTGATTGGTCGCGAGACGGTGGAAACCGGCGAGGGTGAACTCGACGCGATTCGCGTTGACCGTGTCGGTGGTTCCAGCAAACGGCGGACGCGGATGTGGTTTGCGCCGGAGCTTGGGTACGTGCCGGTCAAGGTGCAGCACGAGCGTATCGACCGTGAAACGTATACGGCCACCCTGACCAGGCTGGTCCGACACTGAGTGGCTGGCTTTCGGACTTCCGACTACTGCAGATTGCTGTCGAAATGCCGACCCATGAATCTTTCCAGCAGCCGCTCCGCCTGGCGCCGGAAACCCCGGGAACGCGACTGCGTCTCGCCGATGTAGTGAACACGCCAGATACGGCCGACCTGGGAATCGCTGATGTAGAGGCTGCCGTCTGGACCCTGCGCCAGCCCCATCGGCCGGAAGCGGGCGTCCTCCGGGGTCCGTGGCGGGGCATCGGTACCGGTGAAGCCGTCTGCAAACACTTCCCACTCGGTATCGTTGTCGACGCGGCCGTATTCGTCGGTTGGCACGAAGGCGACCTTGTATCCTCGCTGTTCCAGCGGTGACCGGTCCCATGATCCGTGGAAGGCGATGAAGGCACCATTGCGGTAGTGCTCAGGAAAACCGGCACCGCGGTAGAAAAGCAGGTCGTTCGGCGCCATGTGGGCGGGAAACGCTAGCTCCGGCTTCGCGTAGCGGTCACAGTTGCGCACGGTCTCGCCGTTGCCACCATACTCCGGGGCCAGTACGCGCCGGTCACGGATCGGGTCATGGTAGCAGTAAGGCCAGCCGAAGTTGCTGCCGACCTCCACCCGCAACAATTCCTCCGATGGCAGTTCAGCGTTCTGTGCGTCATCAAACAGGTGTGGCCAGTTGCTGCCAAGCTGGTCGCGACCGTGTTGCGCCGCATACAGCACTTCGTCACGCGGATTCCATGCCATCGCGACCGCATTGCGGATGCCGCTGGCGACCTGCTCCGCGTCGGCCAGTGATTGCCGGCGCTGATCCATGGTAAAGCGCCAGATGCCAGCGCCTTGGCTGAGTTCCGGGCACGGAACCTGCCCCGGGGAGCCGAGCTGGCGATCCTGCCGCTGGCAGTTGTTGGATGGCGCGCCCACATTGACATACAGGCCACCGCGACCATCCAGCGCCAGACTGCGGGCGCCATGCTGATCCTGTTCGGGGAACTCATAGGCGATGATCTCCGGGTCGTCTTCCGGACCCAGATGTTTGCCGTGCAGTCGATAACGGAGGACGCGCCGGTCCTCACCGAAATACAGATAACCTTCGGCCATGGCGATGCCGGTGCCGCCGCGCTCGCCAAACCGGATCTGCTCGTTCAAACGGCCGTCACCGGTGCTGTCGCGCAATCCCACCAGGCCCCCGGGAGTATCATCACGGTCGGCGATAGCGACGTAGACATCGTTGTTTCGGGTCACCACCAGGTGCCTGGCAAAGCCCAGCTGATCGGCCACGACTTGTGCACAGAAGCCCTCCGGCAGATCCAGACCACCGTCGTCTGCGTCGCAGACGACGGTGTCTGCCAATGCCTGTTGCGCCGGGAACAAGAGCAGGAGGAGCA
>SKGQ01000144.1 GCA_007117515.1 Ectothiorhodospiraceae bacterium
AAACCTAAAACCTAAAACCTAAAACCTAAAACCTAAAACCTAAAACCTAAAACCTAAAACCTAAAACGGCCATGTTCGCGTTATTTACCGACTTCACCCTCCAAGGCCCTTACGTCGGCCAGCTTCGGCTCGCGCTGCACGGGCATGCGCCGGACGTGCCGGTGGTGGATCTGATGCATGACGCACCGGCATTCGCACCGGATCTGGCGGCCTACCTGCTGGAGCCGATATGTCGTGCCCTGCCGGTGGGCTGTGCGGTCATTGCCGTGGTGGATCCCGGAGTCGGCGGCGAGCGGAGGGCGGTGGCCGTGGAGGCAGACGGTCGTCTTTTTGTCGGTCCGGACAATGGTCTGCTCGAATTCGTTGCTGGCCGCGCCGCACAGGTGCGATGCGTCTTTCTGCCAGAGGCCGACACGGCGGTGTCGCCAAGTTTCCATGCCCGCGACCTGTTCGCTCCCTGGGCGAGCCTTTTGCTGAAGGAAGGCCTGGACAATAGCGGTCTGGAAATCGTTGCCTTCCCCGAGCGTGGCTGGGCGGAGGACACGCCCCGTATCCTGTATGTCGATGGTTTTGGTAATGGCTGGACAGGTATCCGTGCGGATATGCTGTCTGACGCGGCTGTGCTGGAAGTGGGGGAACAGGAGTTACGACGGGGGCGGACCTTCAGCGATGTGCCGCGGGACCAGGGGTTCTGGTATCCCAATTCCAGTGGCCTGGTGGAGGTGGCGATTAACTGCGGACGCGCCGACGGGATTCTCGGGATCGGGGCCGGTGACAGGATTCGTCTGTTACGGCCATAAAGGCCCATGTCGGGATTCGGCTGCACCCAGCCGTGACAGTCTGCTAAACTGACGCCCCGCTGCAGCGCACCATTTGTGCTGCGCGCCCGGCCGAAAACCGGAATCTGGCGCCGGTCGGCGTCTCCGCCCGCTATATGCTGATTCTTGCATGGTCCGGCGGATCACATCCTGACAAGGAGTTTGATTATGAAAGCACCTGTACGCGTCGCGGTGACGGGCGCAGCTGGCCAGATTGGCTACAGCCTGCTTTTCCGTATTGCTGCCGGCGACATGCTTGGCAAGGACCAGCCGGTCATTCTGCAGTTGCTGGAGATCACTGCGGCCCTGGAAGCGCTGGGTGGCGTGGTCATGGAAATCGAGGACTGCGCGTTCCCCCTTGTCCACGGCATCACGACGAGCGACAAGGCGGAAGTTGCATTCAAGGATGCCGACGTCGCCTTGCTGGTGGGCGCGCGCCCGCGTGGACCGGGAATGGAGCGGAAAGACCTGCTGGAGGCGAATGCTGCGATCTTTTCCGCCCAGGGCAAGGCGCTGAACGATGTCGCCAGTCGCGACGTGAAGGTGCTCGTGGTCGGCAATCCTGCCAATACGAATGCGCTGATCGCACAGAAGAATGCGCCCGATCTGGATCCTGGCCGGTTTACGGCCATGACCCGTCTGGATCACAACCGGGCCCTCGCGCAGCTGGCCGGCAAGACCGGCAGTCACAGCACCGAGATCAAGCGCATGACCATCTGGGGCAATCACTCTGCCACCCAGTATCCGGACATCAGCCAGACCCTGATTGCCGGCAAGCCGGCGGCGGATCAGGTGGATCGGAGCTGGTACGAGAACGACTTCATCCCGACAGTGCAACAACGCGGCGCGGCCATCATCAAGGCGCGTGGCGCCTCCAGCGCGGCTTCCGCCGCAGGCTCGGCGATCGACCATATCCGCACCTGGACGCTGGGCACGGAAGAGGGCGACTGGACCAGCATGGCGATCCCGTCGGATGGCAGCTACGGCATCAGCGAAGGCCTGATCTACTCCTTCCCGGTGACCTGCAGCAACGGCAAGTACGAGATCGTCCAGGGCCTCGAACTGGATGATTTCAGCCGGGAGAAGATGCAGGCGACAGAGCAGGAACTGATCGAGGAACGGGATGCGGTAAAACACCTATTTCCGTAACTAATCGAAGGGCGCCGCGAGGCGCCCCTCTCGTTTTAAGTGTTACGTTTTAGGTTTTAGGAAAACCTAGGGAAACGCTGATTTATGTGCACGCCAGCGTTGGAGTCCGCATTTTTTTCCGAGGCAAGGCGCGCTGCCCAGCGCCGCAGTTCGTTCTGCGGTCAGACAGCGCAACGCAGCAGTCGGGAAAAATGCGGCCCAACCCGAAGGGCCCGGCCGGTTTTGGTCCCTTGCGGCGTTGCGCCACCGGCCCGGTAGCTATGGCTACCGAACCGTCTCCGCGCCTTGCCAGATTACCAAAACCGATCTCGGGCGCAGTCGCGGGAATACATCAGTGTTTCCCTAGGATTCCGGTTACTCATAAAACGTAAAACCTAACACTTAAAACTCGCCAGAATCATTTCTTAGAAGCCTGGCGTTCCACCAAACGTCCTTTCCCCAACAACGGCTTCAAATACCGCCCCGTATGCGAATCCGGATTCTCGGCGATTTCTTCCGGCGTGCCGGTGGCGACGATGGTGCCGCCGCCGCGGCCGCCTTCCGGGCCCATGTCGATCAGCCAGTCCGCGGTCTTGATGACGTCCAGATTGTGTTCGATGACGATCACCGTGTTGCCGTGATCACGCAGTCGGTGCAGCACGGCGAGCAGCTGGTCGATGTCGTGGAAGTGCAGTCCGGTGGTGGGCTCATCAAGTATGTAGAGAGTCTGGCCGGTGTCGCGGCGTGACAGCTCGCGGGCCAGCTTGATGCGCTGCGCTTCACCACCGGACAGCGTCGTCGCCGACTGGCCCAGACGGATATAGGACAGGCCAACGTCCATCAGGGTGTCGAGTTTGCGGCGCAGGACCGGTACTGGCTGGAACAGGTTCAGTGCTTCCTCGACGGTCAGTTCCAGTACCTGATGGATGTTCAGGCCCTTGTAGCGGATTTCCAGGGTTTCCCTGTTGTAACGCTGGCCATGGCAGGCTTCGCAGGCAACGAACACGTCCGGCAGGAAATGCATCTCCACCTTGATCACGCCATCGCCCTGGCAGGCCTCGCAGCGCCCACCCTTGACGTTGAAACTGAACCGGCCCGGTTGATAGCCGCGGGCGCGAGCCTCCTGGGTGCCGGCGAACAGCTCGCGGATCGGGGTAAACAGACCGGCATAGGTCGCCGGGTTGGAGCGAGGCGTGCGGCCGATGGCGCTCTGGTCGATGTCGACCACCTTGTCGAACAACTCCAGACCCTCGATGGAATCCAGCGGCGCCGGTTCGAGGCTGGCGCGATTGAGGTGCCGGGCCGCGGCCGGGTAGAGCGTGTCGTTGATCAGGGTGGATTTGCCCGAGCCTGAGACGCCGGTAATCCCCACCAGCAGACCTGCCGGTATGTCGATGTCCACGGCCTGCAGATTGTTGCCCCGGGCACCGCGCAGGCGCAGCATGCGCGCCGGGTCAGAGCGCTGGCGCCGCTCTGGCACGGCGATGCAGCGTCGCCCCGAGAGGTACTGACCCGTAAGCGAGGCGCTGTGTGCGGCGACTTCCGCGGGCGTGCCCTGGGCGACCACATGACCGCCGTGGGTGCCGGGGCCCGGCCCCATGTCCAGCACTTGATCGGCGGCCCGGATCGCATCCTCGTCGTGTTCGACCACGATCACCGTGTTGCCGATGTCACGGAGGTGAGTCAGCGTGCCCAGCAGACGGTCATTGTCCCGCTGATGGAGGCCGATTGACGGTTCGTCCAGCACATACATCACGCCCACCAGCCCGGCACCGATCTGGCTGGCCAGCCGGATACGCTGCGCTTCGCCGCCGGACAGGGTGCTCGCGCTGCGGTCGAGGCTGAGATAATTCAGTCCGACGTTGACCAGGAAGTGCAGGCGATCACTGATCTCCTTGACGATGGGGCGGGCGATTTCGCCCCGGTTGCCAGGCAGGTCCAGCTGTTCGAAGAACGTCAGGCAGTCGCCCACCGGCATGGCGGCAATGGACGGCAGGGCATGCTCGGCAACAAACACGTTGCGCGCCGTGCTATTGAGGCGAGCACCGGCACAGTCAGGGCATTGCCGTTCACTGATATAACGGCTGAGTTCCTCGCGCACGATGTTCGATTCGGTCTCCCGGTGGCGTCGCTCCAGGTTCGGCAGAATGCCCTCGAAGGCATGGGTCTTGCGGAGCGTGCGGCCGTCGGAGCTGATGTAACGGAACGCAATCGGCACCTCGCCGCTGCCATGCATCAGTACCTCGCGGACGTCCGTGCTCAACTCTTCCAGTGGTGTCTCGACGTCAAAACCGTAGTGCTCGGCCAGTGACTGCAGCAACTGGAAGTAATAGGCATTGCGCCGATCCCAGCCGCGGATGGCGCCACCCGCGAGACTCAGCCCGGGCTGGGTAATCAGGCGGTCCGGATCGAAGAAGCTCTGAACACCAAGACCGTCACAGGTCGGGCAGGCACCACGCGGGTTATTGAACGAGAACAGCCGTGGTTCCAGCTCGGTCAGGGAGTAGCCGCAGGTCGGGCAGGCGAAGCGCGAGGAAAAGCTCAGCTCGGCGCGCTCGGGATCGTCCATCCAGGCAATGCGGACGACGCCATTGCCCAGCGTCAGGGCGGTTTCCAGTGAATCCGCCAGGCGACCGGACAGATCCGCGCGGACCTTGAAGCGGTCGACCACGGCTTCGATGCTGTGCGGCTTTTTCGGATCCAGGGTCGGTGCGGTATCCAGGTCAACCACGATGCCGTCGATCCGGGCCCGAATGAACCCCTGGCTGCGCAGTTCCTGCAGCGCGTGCAGATGCTCGCCCTTGCGCGCATCAATTACCGGTGCCAGCAGGAGCAGGCGGCTGCCTTCCGGCAGGGCCAGGATCTGGTCCACCATCTGGCTGACGCTCTGGGCATCCAGCGTTTCGCCATGGTCGGGGCAGCGGGGCGTGCCGGCCCGCGCGAACAGCAGACGCAGGTAATCGTGGATCTCGGTCACGGTACCGACCGTGGAACGCGGATTGTGCGAGGTGGACTTCTGCTCGATGGAGATCGCCGGCGACAGCCCCTGAATGTCGTCGACATCGGGCTTGTCCATGATCGACAGGAACTGTCGGGCATAGGCGGACAGCGACTCCACGTACCGCCGTTGACCTTCCGCGTACAGGGTGTCGAAGGCGAGCGACGACTTGCCCGAGCCGGACAGACCGGTGATCACGATCAGCCGGTTGCGCGGCAACTCGACGTCGATGTTCTTCAGGTTGTGGGTGCGGGCGCCGCGGATGCGGATGGAATCCATGCAGATCGGAACCTCGGTTGGTTTGGTGGCCTTGAGCCAGCGGTCCGCGTGGACCGGCGAACCCGTTAGTCTACACCGGTCCGGCCCCTGAACGCTTGCCATGGGCCCGGGTCAAACAAGGAATGACCACCAGCGGACGCTGGCAAGGCGTCCATTCAGCCACTGTTCGGTATTGATGAAGGACACTCGGTGATGCGTTATCAATTTTCGGTGACCGGCATGGACTGCGGTCATTGCAGGAATGCCGTCGAGACTGCGGTTTCCGGCCTGGACGGCGTTCAGTCGGTGCAGGTTGATCTGGATCGTGGCCGGGTGATGGTGACGGGTCATGTTCAGCCGGAGGCGGTTGTGGAGGCGATCCGGGGTGCCGGGTATGCTGCCTCGCAGATTGCGGTGGCCTAGGGAAACACTGATTTATTCGCACGCCTGCGTTGGAGTCCGCATTTTTTCCGAGGCAAGGCGCGCTGTGCCGCGCCGCAGTCATTCTGCGGTCAAGCAGCGCAACGCAGCAGTCGGGAAAAATGCGGC
>SKGQ01000096.1 GCA_007117515.1 Ectothiorhodospiraceae bacterium
CGCCGACACCAGCGCATGCTGATCAACATCCTGGATCTGGAGAAGGCGACCGTCGAGGACATCATGGTGCCGCGCAACGAGATCGTGGGTATCGATCTGGACGAAAACTGGGACGACATCGTCAACCAGCTCAGCAAGAGCCAGCACACCCGGCTGCCGGTGTATCGCGGCAGCATTGATGACGTTGAAGGGCTGCTGCACCTGCGCAGCATCGTGCCCTCGCTGGTGCGTGGCGACCTGGACCGTGAGCGGTTGCTGTCCGCCACCCGGGAGACCTATTTCATCCCGGAAGGCACACCGCTGCAGACCCAGTTGCTCAACTTCCAGCGCAAGCAACGGCGTATCGGCATGGTGGTGGATGAGTACGGCGACATCATGGGACTGGTCACGCTGGAGGACATTCTCGAGGAGATCGTCGGCGAGTTCACCAGCGATCCGGCCGCAGGCTCACGCCACCTGCGGCCGCAGGAGGACGGCAGTTTTCTGGCCCAGGGCTCGATCAGCGCGCGCGAACTGAACCGCCTGCTGGACTGGAACCTGCCCACCGACGGCCCGAAGACCCTGAACGGACTGATCATGGAACACCTGCAGGCCATCCCGGAACCGGGCATCAGCCTGATCATCCACGGCTTCCCGGTGACCATCGTGCAGACAAGGGACAACAAGGTCCGGACGGCGCAGATACAGATTAGAAAAAATAAGTTTTAGGTTTTACGTTTTAGGTCGGCTTCGCTTGGCGGCTTGAATTAGGCGCGCCGCCAGGTGGTTCCCCCCGCCCCATCCTCAATCACGATTCCCTGTTCTGCCAATTCCTCGCGGATCTCGTCGGCACGGGCGAAGTTGCGCTCCTTGCGGGCCTGCTGACGTTCGGCCAGAAGTGCGTCGATGTCGGCGTCGGCGAGGCCGCCAGCGTCCGTGCCGCCGCCCCGGAGGTAGTCTTCCGGATCGGTCTGCAACAGTCCCAGCACTCCCCCCAACTCGCGCAGCAGGCCGGCGAGGCGCGCCGCCCCCGCCGGATCACTGTCGCGGGCACGGTTCAGGGCGCGGGCCAGGTCGAAGAGTACCGAGAGCGCCAGTGGTGTGTTGAAGTCGTCGTCCATTGCCGCGGTGAATCGCTGCCGATACTCGTCGCCGCTTTGGCCGGGCGCGACCGGATCAAGGCCTCGCAATGCCAGATACAGCCGCTCTGCGGCGCCCCGGGCCTGTTCGAGGGCATCGCGAGTGTAGTTCAGCGGACTGCGGTAGTGGCTCGAGAGCAGGAAGTGTCGCACCTCCTCCGGCCGGTACTCGGTGAGGATGTCCCGCACGGTAAAGAAATTGCCCAGCGACTTGGACATTTTCTCGTCGTCGACGCGGACATGCCCGTTATGCATCCAGACGTTGGCGTACGGATGCTGATGCGCGCCCTCGCTCTGGGCGATCTCGTTCTCGTGATGCGGGAACTGCAGATCCAGGCCGCCGCCATGGATATCGAAGTGCGCGCCCAGGCAGCGTTTGGACATGGCCGAGCACTCGATATGCCAGCCCGGGCGGCCATCACCCCAGGGCGAGGGCCAGCTTGGATCGCCCGGCCTGGCGCGTTTCCAGAGCACGAAATCCCCGGGATGCCGCTTGGCCTCTTCGACATCGACCCGGGCACCGGCGCGCAGATCTTCCAGCCGCTTGCCGGAGAGCTTGCCGTAGTCCGGAAAACCGGTGACGTCGTAGTACACATCGCCCTCCGGGTCGTCCTGATAGGCAAGGCCGCGATCCATGAGTTGCTGGATCAGTGCCTGCATCTCGTCAATGGCCTCGGTGGCCCGGGGCTCCGCATCCGGCGGCAGCACACCCAGCGCGGCAGCATCCTCGTGCATAGCGGCAATAAAGGTTTCGGTCAGTTCGGCCATGCTGACACCGCGCTCGGCAGCCCGCGCGATGATCTTGTCGTCCACATCGGTGATATTGCGGACATAGGTCAGCCGGTAACCGCTATACCGCAGATAACGCGCCACCACATCGAACACCACCAGCGCCCGGGCATGCCCCAGATGACAATAGTCATAGACCGTCATGCCGCAGACATACATGCGCACGTGACCCGGCTCGATGGGCTGCAGCGGCTCCTTGGTTCGGGTCAGGGAATTGTGAATTTCGAGCATGTTACTGGCGTTTCCGCTTACTGATTCGATAAGGCGAGGCCGGCGGCCTGGGCGAAGCGGGCGCGAACCATGGCCGGCCCCATCATTGCGTGCAAGGGTGCCAGCTCCGGGCCGTGCCGCTCGCCGGTAAGCGCCAGCCGCAGCGGCAGAAACAGACCCCTGCCGCGGGCACCGGTCTGCTGCTGCACCACCGCCGTCAGCGCCGCCCAATCCTGATCGGCGGCGTCCGCCGCAGCTGCGAAAAAAGGACTGCCTGCATCACGGAACACGGCGGTCGTGGCTTCATCGTGGGCGAGTTCGGCAGAAAAACAGGCTCGCGCCCAGCGCCGCACATCGGCGAACAAGCGGACATTGGGTGCAAGCAATTCGGTAAACGCGACCATCCGGTCTGCCGGGATCAGGTCGACGGCTGCCGACTGCATCCACTGTTGCAGCGCGTCCGGCGACAGGGCGCGCAGGGCCAGTTCCTGCCAGTGCAGCAACTGCTGTTCGTCATAACGCGCCGGGGCACGGCCGATCTGATCCAGACGAAACGTCGCCGCCAGGCCCTGCAGATCCTTCAGGCCGTGGTCGTTGTCGGCGTGACCGAGACGTGCCAGATAATTGAGCAGCGCCGCCGGCAGGATTCCACTGTCGCGCAGTTCCTGCACCGAGCGGCTGCCATTGCGCTTGGACAATGGCGCGCCATCCTCACCCAGGATCATCGGCAGGTGACCCCACTGCGGCCGCGGCAGGCCTATGGCGTCAAGCACCAGGCACTGGCGCGGCGTGTTGGTCAGATGGTCCTCACCACGCAGCACCTGGCTGACCTGCATGGCCGAGTCGTCCACCGCATTACAGAACAGGAAGGCAGCACTGCCATCGGCACGGCGAATGATGAAATCTCCCAGATCGTTACTCGCGAACCGCTGCTCGCCGCGGACCAGATCCTGGAACACGATCTGCTTGCCAGGCGGCACCCGAAACCGCAGGGTCGCTGGCTCACCAGCCTCGATTCTGGACTCGGCCTGCTCGCGCGGAATGCCGGCGCAAGTCCCCGCATAGCGCGGCGGCTTGCCGGCGGCGCGCTGCCGCTCCCGGGCACGTTTCAGCTCGTCGTCGCTGCAGAAACAGTGATAGGCATGCCCCTCGCTCAACAACCGCTGGAACAGCGACTGGTACATCGCCTCGCGGAGTGACTGCCGGTAGGGGCCGCTATGCGCCTCGGCACCCGGGCCCTCCTGCCAGTCCAGGCCGAGCCACTGCAGGTCATGCTGCAGGGCATCGACATACCGCTCCTCGGATCGATCCGCGTCGGTATCCTCAATGCGCAGCAGAAAGCGACCGTCGGCGGAGCGCGCCAGCAGGGCATTGAACAGCGCCGTACGCAGGTTGCCGAGATGCAGCAAACCACTGGGGCTGGGTGCGAAGCGTGTCTTTAGCGGGGTCGTTGTCATGGGCCCGGCATGGTAGCGGAAAGCGCCTGATCCGCACAGTGCCCAGGGCACCGCCTTTGCAGCCGGCGGTCAGGGCTCGCTATGCTTTGCGTCTCGTCCACGACTGCCGGATACCCCGCCGATGAAGCCGACATTGTTCCTGTCCGATATGCACCTGGATCCGAGCCGACCGCAGATCATCCAGCTTTTCATCCGCTATCTGCTGGAACACGGCAGTCAGGCTCGCGAGGTGTATCTTCTGGGCGATATCTTCGAGGCCTGGATCGGCGATGATGCGGTACCTGCGGATCATCCGGTGCTGGGGGCGATCCGCCGGCTCAGCGACTCTGGCGTGCCCGTGTTCGTGATGCGCGGCAACCGCGACTTCCTGCTCGGCGAGGCCTTCGCTGAGGCCACCGGCACCACGCTGCTGCATGATCCCACGGTGATCGAACTCGATGGCGAGAAGGTGCTGCTGATGCATGGCGACCTGCTGTGCACGGATGATGTCGAGTACCAACAGTTCCGGGCCATGGTGAACGATCCACAGTGGCAGGCCGGCTTTCTGGCCAAATCCATCGAGGAACGCATGACCATGGCCAAACAGGCGCGCAGCGAGAGCACCAACCGCAACAGCGAACTGGCGGCGGGGCGCGAACAGATCATGGACGTCAACCAGCAGACGGTGGTCGACACCATGCGCGAACACGGCGTCCGCCGCCTGATCCACGGCCACACCCACCGACCGGACATCCACCACTTCGAGCTAGACAGCGAACCCGCCTCCCGCATCGTCCTCGGCGACTGGTTCGACCAGGGCAGCGTGCTGGAAGTGATTGACGGGCGATATGATTTGCAGACGTTGACGGAATGAACCAGTCTTTAGTTTTGAGGTTTCAGTGTTCAGTTTTCAGAGGCGCTTGAGGTCCGTCGTTGCCAGGAGGCGATAGCCGACGTGGCAATCTCTCAGCGCCCGAAACAAGGATCGCCGCGCTTCTCTCGCGATGACGCCGAGGTCGCCCCTCAGCCGCCCTGTCTGAAAACTGAACACTGAAAACCGAAACCTCGTTTCCATTGCCCACGCCCACGGTGCCCAGAAATTATTCGGATGGTTCGGCGGTAATGGGCTTGGGCCACCGGCGAATGGATGACCTCGATCGGCCTGCAGCCTGGTATTGTCATGGCCTTTCTCGCCGGCGCCGCGGAGTTTTTCGGAGGCATCGCGCTGATCCTGGGCCTGCTGACCCGACCGGCAGCCGCAGCGCTGGCCTTCACGATGCTCGTCGCCACGGTCTGGGTGCATCTTGGTAACGGGCTGTTCGTCGCTAACGGAGGCTATGAGTTCTCATTGACCTTGCTGGCGGTGTCCGCGGCACTGGCGCTGACCGGCGGCGGTCGGCTTTCGCTGGACCGACGGCTGGCCGCCTGACCGGCGATGCTCTACCCTCCACGGGCGTCGACGCGACGCCCGTTTTGTTTCCGCCCGGCCTCATCGAATCAGGAGATGCCCTATGGCAGCCCCATTGCACGACGAAGCTCTGGATACTCTGTTCCGAAGCGCGCGCACCTACAACGCCTGGCAGGATAGGGAGATCGCCGACGGAACGCTGCAGAAGCTCTACAACCTGACGAAGATGGGTCCGACCAGCGCCAACTGCCAGCCCGCCCGGCTGGTGTTCGTCAAGACTGATGCAGCCAAGCAGCGCCTGAAGCCTCTGCTCTCGGAAGGCAACCAGGACAAATCGATGGCCGCACCGGTCACAGTGATCGTGGCCCACGACAGCCAGTTTTACGAACACCTGCCGACGCTGTTCCCGCATACCGATGCGAAAAGCTGGTTCGAAGGCAAGCCGGAAAAGATCGTCGAGACCGCTTTCCGCAATGGCAGCCTGCAGGGCGCCTACCTGATCCTGGCAGCCCGCGCACTGGGACTGGACTGCGGCCCGATGTCCGGCTTTGACGCCGACGGCGTGAACCAGGCGTTTTTTCCCGAGGGCCGGTATCAGGCCAACTTCCTGATCAACATTGGCTACGGTGACAGCAAAGGCATGCACGAACGCGCCCCGCGCCTGCCCTTCGACGAGGCCTGCGAGATTCTCTAGGGAAACACTGATTTATTCCCGCGTCTGCGCCC
>SKGQ01000130.1 GCA_007117515.1 Ectothiorhodospiraceae bacterium
CTCACGCACTTCGCCCACCAATATCGGCATGTCGCTATTGGCCGATCTGGCAGCAGCCGATTTTGGCTATATAACGACCGGGGAATGCCTGCGGCGCGTCGACAATACCCTGACCTCGATGGAACGCCTCGAACGTTACCGCGGGCACCTTTACAACTGGTATGACACCCGCACCCTCGAACCACTGCAACCACGATATGTGTCGTCGGTAGACAGCGGCAACCTGGCCGGATGTCTGCTTACCCTGCAGGCGGGGCTGGCCGAGATGAGGCATCAGCCAGTGCTGTCTGCCAACGCCTGGCAGGGACTGCAGGACACCCTGCAGGTGCTGGCCGAGCAGCTGCCAACCTCCTCCGACGCCGAACTGGCAAAGGCAATCGGCCTGCTGCAGAAAGCCCTGCATGCCCAATTGCAGGACGACTCCCCGCGGACGCTGCCTGCGGCTGTCGAAGCACTGACCGAGCTTCAGTACCTGAGCGACGCGCTGCTTGAGTCGGTGCCGACGGGCAGCGACGGCGAACTGGTTTACTGGATCCAGGCATTCGACCAGCAATCCCGTGCGCTGCATGACGAACTCGGACAGCTGGTACCCGACTCCTGGCAGGGAGAAGTCATCCCGACGCGCATGCAACTGGCCGGCTCGGGTGCAGCCGCCACGGCTGCGCGGACGCAGCTCGACCTCATCGATGACCTGAGCCATCGTTGCCGGGAGCTGGCGGCAATGGATTTTGAGTTTCTCTACGACACCGCGCGCGGTCTGCTGGCCGTCGGCTACGACGTCCGGGAGCGGCGCCGCGATCCGTCATGCTACGACCTGCTGGCATCGGAAGCGCGCCTGGCCAGTTTTCTCCTCATCGCGCAGGGACAGGTGCCACAAAAGCACTGGTTCTCTCTCGGCCGCCTGCTGACCAGCCAGGGCGGCGAAATCAGCCTGCTGTCGTGGAGTGGCTCGATGTTCGAGTACCTGATGCCGCAGTTGATCATGCCGAGCTACGCCAACACCCTGCTGGACCAGGCCTGCAAAGCCGCGGTGTCGCGCCAGATAGAATGCGGCCGCCAGCGCGAGGTGCCGTGGGGAATATCCGAGTCCTGCTACAACGCCGCCGACCTTAACCAGGTCTACCAGTACCGCGCTTTTGGTGTGCCGGGACTCGGCTTCAAGCGCGGCCTTGGCGACGACCTGGTGATTGCCCCCTACGCCAGCGCCCTGGCCCTGATGGTGGTGCCGCGGGAAGCGTGCCGCAACCTGCAAACGCTGGTCGATCATGGCTTTCTTGGCGCCTATGGCTTCTACGAGGCAATCGATTACACGCCGTCGCGGGTGCCACGGGGCAAATCGAACGCCATCGTGCGGGCATTCATGGCACACCACCAGGGCATGAGCCTGCTGGCCTTTGCGCATGTTCTGCTCAACCAGCCAATGCAGCGTCGCTTCATGTCCGACCCGCTGGTGCGGGCAACGGAATTGCTTCTGCAGGAGCGGGTGCCGAAGAAGGGTGCCACGCTGCACCCGCACGCCGCTGAAGTGAGCGCCGCCGCCCGCCCACCCAGCGCCGACGTCGACAGCTTGATGCGCGTCTTCACCGACCCTGATACACCGATCCCCGAGGTTCATCTGCTGTCAAACGGTCGCTACCACGTCATGGCGACCAATGCCGGAGGCAGCGCCAGTCGCTGGCGCGAACTCGCCATCACCCGTTGGCGCGAGGACGCGACCACCGACGCCTGGGGCACGTTCGTTTACCTGCGCGACCGTGACAGTGGCCGCTACTGGTCGACCGCGCACCAGCCGACACTGCGCCGTGCCGACCATTACGAGGCCATCTTCGTGCAGGGGCGCGCCGAGTACCGACGGCGCGATCACGCGATCGAAGCACACACCGAGATCAGCGTGTCCGCCGAAGATGACGTTGAGATCCGCCGCGTCACGCTGACGAACCAGTCAGCGCAACGCCGGCACATCGAAGTGACGAGCTACGCAGAAGTGGTGCTGGCCCCGTTGAACGCCGACCTTGCGCACCGCACCTTCAGCAATCTTTTCGTGCAGACCGAAATCCTGCCCGCGCGTCAGGCCATCCTCTGCACCCGTCGCCCTCGCACACCGGGCGAGCAGGCGCCC
Source organism: Ectothiorhodospiraceae bacterium (assembly GCA_007117515.1). GTDB lineage: Bacteria > Pseudomonadota > Gammaproteobacteria > Nitrococcales > Aquisalimonadaceae > Methylonatrum. The sequence goes on from SKGQ01000130.1 coordinate 2,120, forward strand.
TGGATGTTCCACCTGCTGGCCGCCCCCGGCGCGGTGGCCGACGAACCGTCGTACGAGACCGACCGTGCCCGCTTCATCGGCCGCGGGCGCACGGTGACCAACCCGTTGGCGCTCGACGACAGCCAGCGTCCGTACACCCTGTCGAACACGGCGGGCCCGGTGCTCGACCCCATCGTCTCGATCCGCCGCATGCTGACCCTGTCACCCGACGAATCGGCGACCGTGCAGATCATCTCCGGAGTAGCCGACACACGCGAGGCCGCACTGGCGCTACTGGACAAGTATTGCGACCGTCACTTCGTCGAGCGTGCGTTCGAGATGGCATGGTTCCAGAGTCAGGAGGTGCTACGCCATATCAATGCCAGCGAAGCCGATGCCCAGATCTTTGGCCGCCTGGCGAACTCCGTCATTTACGGAAATGCCCGGCGACGGGCCACACCGAGTGTCATTGCCCGCAACCGGCTGGGCCAGTCCGGCTTGTGGCGCTTCGCCATCTCGGGCGATCTACCGATCGTCCTGCTTACCCTGGGCGACGTTAACAGCATCGACCTGGTCAAGCATGTACTGCAGGCGCATGCCTACTGGCGCATGAAGGGTCTGCCTGCGGATCTGGTGATCGTGAACGAGGATTTTTCGGGTTACCGGGCAGAGTTGCATGACATGATCATGGGGTTGATCAATGCCGGGCCCGAAGCCCAGGTGATCGACCGGCCGGGCGGGGTCTTCGTGCGACGCGCCGAGGAACTCTCCGAGGACGAACGGGTCCTGCTGCAGACGGTCGCCCGCATAGTCTTCTGCGACACCTCCGAAACCCTGATCAGGCAGGTGGAGCGTCGCGTCTCGCCGGAACGGCCGTCGGACCTGCTGGAGCCCGTGAGGCAAACGGCGGACGAAACGATTTTTCCGCTGGAGCCCGGCGAGCGCATTTTCGAGAACGGCCTTGGCGGCTTCACGCCCGAGGGGCATGAATACATCGTTACGCTGGAGCCAGGTCAGACCACGCCAGCGCCGTGGGTCAACGTCATCGCCAGCCCGCACATCGGCACGGTGGTCAGCGAGAGCGGCGGCGCCTATACATGGGTGGAAAACGCACACGAATTCCGCCTCACGACCTGGCACAACGACCCGATTTCCGACAGCAGCGGCGAGGCATTTTACATCCGCGACGAGGAAACCGGCGCCTTCTGGTCACCTACGCCGCTGCCCGCCGGCGGCATCTCCGGCTACGTCTGCCGGCACGGTTTCGGCTACAGCGTTTTCGAACACCTAGAGTCCGGTATCGCCTCCGAATTTGTCACCTATGTCGCCATGGACGCGCCGGTGAAGTTCGCGGTGGTCAAGCTACGCAATCGGTCAAAGCAGGCACGCAGCCTGTCCTTGACGGGCTACTGGGAACTGGTGCTTGGCGAATGGCGACACGACAATCTGATGCATGTTGTGACCGAAACTGACGCGCAAAGCGGGGCTCTCTTTGCCCGCAATGCCTACGGCCATGAATGCTGCGATCGGGTCGTTTTTGCGCATTCCAGCGAGCGGGAGCGAACGCTGAGCGGAAATCGCACCGAGTTCATCGGCCGCAACGGCTCGCTGGCTTCACCGGCGGCTATGCGCCGCAAGCGCCTGTCCGGCAGAACCGGCGCAGCTCTCGATCCCTGCGCCGCGATCCAGACGCGGATTGCTCTGGCCGCAGGACAGGAACGCGAGATCGTGTTCGTCTTCGGCGCGGCAACCAGTGCCGACGAGGCGCGGCAGCTCATCCGGCGGTTCGGCGGGCAGGAGACGGCGCAGGAGGCGCTGGAATCGGTGTGCGAACACTGGAACCGGGCCCTTGGCGCGGTGCAGGTGGACACTCCCGATCCGGCGCTGGACGTGCTGGCCAACGGCTGGCTTGTTTATCAGACCCTGTCCTGCAGATTGTGGGGACGTAGTGGCTATTACCAGTCTGGCGGTGCTTACGGCTTCCGCGATCAATTGCAGGACACCATGGCCCTCGTCCATACCACCCCGTGGCTGGTCCGCGAACAGTTGATCCGGCATGCCGGGCGCCAGTTCCTGAAAGGCGACGTACAGCACTGGTGGCACCCACCCAACGGCCAGGGCGTGCGCACCCGTTTTTCTGACGACTACCTCTGGCTGCCGTATGCCACCTGTCGCTATGTGCGGGCCACCGGCGATACCGGTGTGCTCGACGAGTCCATCCATTTTCTCGAAGGCCGCGAGTTGTATTCGGAAGAGGAGGCTTACTACGACAAGCCGCAACGCTCGACGGAAGCAGCCACTCTCTATGAACATTGCGTGCGCGCCATCAGGCACGGCTTGCGTTTCGGCGCCCACCATTTGCCACTGATGGGTTGCGGTGACTGGAACGACGGCATGAACCTCGTCGGTCACGAAGGCAGGGGCGAAAGCGTCTGGCTGGCGTGGTTCCTGGTGGAGAATCTTCAGTCATTTGCCGCTCTTGCACGCAATCGCGGCGACGACGACTTTGCCGAACTGTGCACCACCCAGGCAGGCCAACTGCGCGGCAACATCGAGGCCGAGGCCTGGGACGGCGCCTGGTACCGGCGCGCCTGGTTCGACGACGGCACGCCACTGGGCTCGTCCAGCAACGACGAATGCCAGATCGACTCGATCAGCCAGAGCTGGGCAGTCTTCGCGGGAGGCGATCCCGAGCGTGCACGTCAGGCCATGGCCGCGGTCGACCAACGCCTGGTGCGGCGCGATGATCGACTCATCCAGCTCCTGGACCCGCCCTTCGATACATCCGATCTGGAACCCGGCTATATAAAGGGCTACATCCCCGGGGTGCGCGAAAACGGCGGTCAGTACACCCATGCCGCGATCTGGACGACGATGGCATTCGCCAGGATGGGCGACACCGAACGCGCCTGGGAATGCTTCGCCCTGCTCAACCCTGTCCATCACGGCAATACCGCGAAGGCCATCGAGCGCTACAAGGTCGAACCCTACGTCATGTGTGCGGACATCTATGGCGTGTCACCACACACCGGCCGCGGCGGCTGGACCTGGTACACCGGGGCGGCGGGCTGGATGTACCGGCTCACGGTGGAGACGCTTCTGGGCCTGCAGCTGGAAGTGGACCATCTGCGCATTGCGCCGTGCGTCCCGCTGGATTGGCAGGGATACACGATTCACTACCGCTATCGCCAGACCGTCTACCACATCACCGTCAAACGAATTGCCGAACAGGCGGGGCACCGACTCCCTGTCACGGTGGACGGCGCCGTGGTGAATGACGCTGGCCCGGGCGCGGGCGATCCGGTTGATCGAGGAATGGCGCGACCGGCCGGCCTGATCCCCCTGATAGACGACGGCCAGGAGCACCAGGTCGAGGTGCATTTCAGCGCCGCAAGCACTCGGGCACGGACGCGGGAATAAATCAGTGTTTCCTTAAGGAAGCACTGACTGGCACCGACCAACTTCGCAACATCGGGCGGCCGTAACGGAGATCGACCGGCTGCGAACGTCATAATTTGGACATCGAACGGCGGCACCATACCGTTCGGTGCCAGGAACGC
>SKGQ01000087.1 GCA_007117515.1 Ectothiorhodospiraceae bacterium
CATGCCGCTGGCGTGAAGGACCTGCTGATCGAGTCCGCGGTGACCGCGATCATGGACTGTGAGGACTCGGTGGCGGCCGTCGACGGTGAGGACAAGGTTGGCGTGTACCGCAACTGGCTGGGCCTGATGAAGGGCGACCTGGAGGAACAGGTGGCCAAGGGCGGCAAGAGCTTTACCCGGCGTCTGAATCCGGATCGTCGCTACACCACGCCGGAGGGCAGCGAGCTGGTGCTGCCGGGCCGTGCGCTGATGCTGGTGCGCAATGTCGGCCATCTCATGACCACGCCGGCCGTGCTGGACAGCGCTGGCAACGAGATCCCGGAAGGCATGCTCGACGGCATGCTGACCGCGCTCTGTTCGCTGCATGACCTGAAGGGTCTGGGCAAGCATCGCAACTCCCGCACCGGCAGCATGTATATCGTCAAGCCGAAGATGCACGGCCCCGAAGAAGTAGCCTTCGGTTGCGAGATCCTGAACCGCGTGGAGGACACGCTGGGCCTCGACCGTAACACGCTGAAAATCGGCGTCATGGACGAGGAGCGTCGGACCACGGTGAACCTGAAGGAATGCCTGCGCGCCGCCCGCGATCGGGTCATCTTCATCAACACCGGCTTCCTTGATCGCACCGGCGACGAGATTCACACCTCCATGGAACTGGGTCCGTTCAAGCGCAAGGACGCGATCAAGGGCGAGCCCTGGATCAAGGCCTATGAAGACTGGAACGTGGACATTGGTCTTGAGTGCGGCCTGCAGGGCCACGCCCAGATCGGCAAGGGCATGTGGCCGAAGCCGGACCGCATGGCGGAGATGATGGAGGCCAAGCTGGGTCATCCGAAGGCCGGCGCGAACACTGCCTGGGTGCCCTCGCCCACTGCCGCCACGCTGCACGCCACCCACTATTACCAGGTTGACGTGATGGCGGTGCAGGAAGAGCTGAAAAAACGCAACCGTGCCAGCCTGGACGACATCCTCACGATTCCGGTGGAAAGCGATCCGCAGTGGTCGGCCGAGGAGATCCAGCAGGAACTGGACAACAACGCCCAGGGCATCCTCGGTTATGTGGTGCGCTGGATCGATCAGGGCGTGGGCTGCTCCAAGGTGCCGGACATCAACGATGTGGGCCTGATGGAAGACCGCGCGACGCTGCGCATCTCCAGCCAGCACATCGCCAACTGGCTGCATCACGGTATCGTCGACGAATCCCAGGTGATGGACACCATGAAGCGCATGGCCGAAGTGGTGGACCGGCAGAACGCCGCCGACACCAGCTATACGCCGATGGCCCCGGGATTCGACGGCGTGGCCTTCCGGGCTGCCTGCGACCTGGTGTTCAAGGGACGGGAACAGCCCAGCGGCTACACCGAGCCGGTCCTGCATCAGCGCCGCCAGGAAGCGAAAGCGGGCTGATGCCGTTTCCCTGAAACAGACTCAAGGCCCGGCAATGCCGGGCTTTTTCGTGTGTTTACCCCGCAATCGGAGGCGTTCCACAGAAACAGGCCCTCGTGCAAGCAGTCAAGAGTCCCGGTAGGCTCAAGTGGCATCGAAGGATGTGGCGGGGCTTTTCTCAGGACCTGTTGGAGCGCAGCAACGCCAGTCTGGAGAAAAGCTTACGGCGCAGCCCCAGGAGGAAGCCCAGCAGGAGGCAAAAACCATGATCGCGGTGATTTTCGAAGTCGAACCTGCCGAGGGCTGTCGCGAGGCCTATCTGGATCTCGCCGGCGAACTCAAACCGCTGCTGAGCGATATCGATGGTTTTATCTCGGTGGAACGGTTCGAGAGCCTGACCCAGCCGGGCAAGATCCTGTCCCTTTCAGTCTGGCGGGATGAAGAGGCGGTACGGCAATGGCGGGCCGTCGCGGAACACCGGGTCGCCCAGGCACGGGGGCGCGGTGAACTGTTCGCCAACTACAGGCTACGGGTTGCCGGCGTGATTCGCGATTACGGGATGCACGAACGAGAGCAGGCACCGGCGGACAACCGCGCTGCGCTGGAAAAGTGAGGGTCAGGAAAATACTGCTCTACACCCACGTCTGCGTTGGAGTCCGCCTTCAACGGCATCAACGCAGGCCGAGCACGTCTTCCATGTCGTAGAGCCCCGCCGGCTGGCGGACCAGCCAGCCGGCGGCGCGCACGGCACCGCGGGCAAAGGTCATGCGGCTGCTGGCGCGGTGGGTGATCTCCATGCGTTCACCCTGTCCGAGAAACATCACCGTGTGTTCTCCGACAACGTCACCGCCACGGATCGTTTCGAAGCCGATGGTCTTGCTGTCCCGTTCCCCGGTGCGCCCCTCGCGACCGAACACCGCGCAGTCGGACAAATCCCGGCCCAGCGCGTCGGCCAGCACCTCACCCATGCGCAGGGCGGTGCCCGAAGGCGCGTCAATCTTGTGCCGATGATGGGCCTCGATCACTTCGACATCGAAGTCGTCTCCCAGCGCACGCGCTGCAATGTCCAGCAACTTAAGCGACAGGGTGATGCCGGCGCTGTAGTTGGCCGCGAATACGATGGGCAGGTGCGTCGACGCACGCTCCAGCTCGGCTTTCTGTTCTGCACTCAGCCCGGTGGTACCGATGACGATGGGCACGCCGGCCTCGCGGCACGCCGCCAGATTGCCGGCCAGCGCTTCGGGCAGGGTGAAGTCGATCACCACGTCGATGTTGGTGCCGGATAGCGCGGCTTCAAGATCATCCACGATTGCCACGCCGCAACTTTCAACCCCGGCCAGGGCACCGGCGTCCATGCCAACCGCGGCGTGCCCCGGCCGTGCCACCGCGGCCGCAAGGTGCAGTTCGGCATGCTCCAGGGTCGCCTGCATTAAATGACGGCCCATGCGCCCGGCGGCGCCAGCAACGGCGATGCGAATCGGCTGCGTCATATCAGAACTTCAGCTCTTCGAAAAAGCGCTTGGCCTTGTCCAGCCAGGAGGAGGTTTCCGGGTTATGCCGCTTGCCACCCTCCTCCAGTGTTTCGCCCAGCTGTTCCAGCAGCTCGCGCTGGGCGCGGGTCAGATTGACCGGCGTCTCGACCACAACACGGCATAGCAAATCGCCCTGCGGACCGCCGCGAACCGGCTTCACGCCCTTGCCGCGGACGCGGAACACCTTGCCGCTCTGGGTGCCCTCGGGGATACGTAGCGTGACCCTGCCGGAGAGCGTCGGCACTTCCAACTCGCCACCGAGGCAGGCCGTGACGAAGCCGATCGGCATCTGACAGCGCAGATGCTCGCCATCCCGGGTGAAGATCGGATGCTCACGCACCATGACCTGCACATACAAATCGCCGGGCGGACCGCCCCGCTCGCCCGGCTCGCCCTCACCGGCGAGCCGGATCCGATCACCGGTATCGACCCCGGCCGGAATCTTGACCGCGATTTCCTTGGTGTGCTCGGTTCGCCCCTGACCATTGCAATCCGGGCACGGATCAGTGACCACGGCACCCGTACCACCACAATGCGGGCAGGACTGCTGGATCGAGAAGAAGCCTTGCTGCACCCGGACGTCGCCATGACCTTTACAGGTTGGGCAAACCTCGGGCGCCTTGCCATCCCGTTGACCCTTGCCATCACAGGTGCCGCAGGGCGTCCAGCTTGGAATCCGGATCGTGGTCTCGGTGCCGTTAACCGCTTCTTCCAGGCTCAGATCCAGGTTGTAGCGCAGGTCGGCGCCACGGAACATGCCAGCGCCGCCACGACGTCCACCGAAGATATCGCCGAACACGTCGGAAAAGATATCGGAGAAGTTGCCGCTGCCACGGGGACCGCCCCCCATACCACCAGCGCCATCGACGCCGGCATGACCGAACTGGTCATAGGCGGCTCGTTTGCGCGGATCGCTGAGCACCTCGTAGGCGGTCTTCACCTCCTTGAAACGGGCCTCGGCATCCTGATCGCCCGGATTGCGATCCGGGTGGAATTTCATTGCCAGGCGGCGGTACGCCGTCTTCAGATCGGATTCGGAGGCTGTCTTCTGCACTCCGAGAACTTCGTAATAATCCCGGTTCGCCATGCTTGTCTACATCCTGTCCATGTCGAGTGCCGCGGGATAACGCGGTGCGGCGCATCCCTGATGTCCGGCCCGCACAGGGCGTTATGCCCGACAGCGTCCAGAGCAACCGGCGCCGTTAGCACAACGACGGCTACCGGAACGACAAAAGGCGCAGGATGATACCGCATCCTGCGCCCGAAGAGCGCGGGGCCGTGCCGTGGCACGGCACTTTTCCCGCTACTTCTTCTCGTCGTCCTTCACTTCCTCGAACTCGGCATCGACGACGTTGTCGCCATCGGCGGTTGCGTCCGCCGTCTGTGCCTCATCGGCCGCAGCTTCACCCTGATCCTGGCTGTACAGCTTCTCGGCAAGCTTGCCGGAATGCTCGGCCAGAGCCTGGGTCTTGGCTTCGATCGCGTCCTTGTCGTCGCCCTTGAGCGCCGTTTCGAGTTCCTCAATGGCCGACTCGACCGTCTTCCGCTCCTCGTCAGACACCTTGTCACCCAGGTCGGTGAGCGACTTGCGGGTCGCGTGCACCATGTTTTCGCCCTGGTTACGGGCGTCGACCAGTTCACGTGCCTTGCGATCCTCGTCGGCATGAGTCTCGGCATCCCGCACCATGGCTTCGATCTCGTCCTCGGACAGACCCGAGGAAGCCTTGATCACGATCGACTGTTCCTTGTTGGTCGCCTTGTCCTTGGCCGACACATGCAGAATGCCGTTGGCGTCGATGTCGAAGTTGACCTCGATCTGCGGCACACCGCGCGGCGCCGGCGGAATATCGCTCAGGTCGAATTTGCCCAGCGACTTGTTACCGGAGGCGATTTCACGCTCGCCCTGAAGCACGTGCACGGTCACCGCAGTCTGGTTGTCCTCGGCGGTGGAGAACACCTGATTCGCCTTGGTCGGGATCGTGGTGTTCTTCTCGATCAGCTTGGTCATGACACCGCCCATGGTTTCGATACCCAGGGACAAGGGCGTCACATCCAGCAGCAGCACGTCCTTGACGTCCCCGCCAAGCACGCCGCCCTGGATCGCAGCGCCCACGGCCACGGCCTCATCCGGGTTGACGTCCTTGCGCGGATCCTTGCCGAAGAACTGCTTCACCGCTTCCTGCACCTTGGGCATGCGGGTCTGACCGCCGACCAGGATGATCTCGTCCACTTCCGAACCGCTGAGGCCGGCATCCTTGAGTGCGACCTTGCAGGGCTCGATGGTGCGCTTGACCAGGTCTTCCACCAGCGACTCGAGCTTGGCCCGGGTCAGCTTGATGGCAAGGTGCTTCGGACCGCTCTGATCGGCCGTGATATACGGCAGGTTGATCTCAGTCTGCTGGCTCGAAGACAGCTCGATCTTGGCCTTCTCGGCGGCTTCCTTCAGACGCTGCAATGCCAGCTTGTCCTTGCCGAGATCCATGCCCTGATCCTTCTTGAACTCGGCGATCAGGTAATCGATGACAGCGCGGTCGAAATCCTCACCACCAAGGAAGGTATCCCCGTTGGTCGACAGCACTTCGAACTGGTGCTCGCCGTCGACTTCGGCAATCTCGATGATGGAGATATCAAAAGTCCCGCCACCCAGGTCATAGACGGCCACCTTGCGGTCGCCGCTCTTCTTGTCCATGCCATAGGCCAGCGCCGCGGCGGTCGGCTCGTTGATGATTCGCTTGACCTCGAGACCGGCAATCTTGCCGGCGTCCTTGGTCGCCTGACGCTGGGAGTCGTTGAAGTAAGCCGGGACGGTAATGACCGCTTCCGTCACTTCTTCACCGAGGTAGTCTTCCGCGGTGCTTTTCATCTTCTGCAGCACACGTGCCGAGATTTCGGGGGCCGCCATTTTCTTGCCCCGGACCTCAACCCATGCATCACCATTGTCTGCCTTGACAATGTGATACGGCATTTCCCTCACGTCCCGCTGGACCACGTCTTCCTCGAAGCGGCGACCGATCAGCCGCTTCACCGCATGCAAGGTGTTTTCGGCGTTGGTCACCGCCTGGCGCTTGGCCGGCGCACCGACCAGTACTTCCCCGTCTTCGGCGAAAGCGACAACGGACGGCGTGGTGCGATCGCCCTCGGCGTTCTCCAGCACGCGCGCCTTTCCACCTTCCATGACGGCCACACACGAATTCGTGGTGCCCAGATCAATCCCGATAATCTTGCCCATAAGTCTTGCTCCCGTTCTTTCCTGCGACTGTGTCGCCTTGAATCGTCAATGCCCTCTACATTTGGGCAACGCGGGGCTTTTCAAGCCCGGGTGTCTATTCCGTCGTCGTCCGCGGACCGTGCGACGATGACCATCGCCGGACGCAGCAGCCGGTCGTGCAGGGCATAACCCTTCTGTACCACCTGGATTACGGTATTCGGCGCATGCTCCCTGGATGGCTGCATGGCCATGGCCTCGTGCCGCTCCGGATCGAATTTTTCGCCCGCCGGATCCACCAGCTTGATCTCGTACCGCTCAAGCACCTGTTCCAGCATTTTCAGCGTCAGTTCCGAGCCTTCACGCAGACTGGCCACATCGGCGCCCTCCTCATCCGCCGCCTGCAGGCCCATTTCCAGGCTGTCCTTTACAGGAAGCAGATCGGCGGCCAGCTTCTCGACGCTGTACTTGCGCGCCTGCTGCACGTCCCGCTCAGCGCGGCGACGCATGTTTTCCAGTTCGGCCCGGGCGCGCAGAAACTGATTCCAGTTTTCTTCCGCCTTTTCCCGCGCCTCCTTCAGCGCGGCTTCGAGATCGGAATCGGCCTCCGGCGCAGCGTTATCTTCCGCCTGACCGGCGTTATCCACGGATTCGGATTCCCGTGTCGCCACCTCTTCCTTCGTCCTGCGATCGTCCTCGGCCATGACCACTCCCGTTGATAGTGCCGCCAGCGCGACTTCCGTCCGCGCTCGCGGATCCGTTGCCGATACGTTTGAAAATCCCGTGGGGAGCGCTTCGCCGCGCCCCGCCATCTGATCTGTTAGTGGGGGTCAGTGCTTTTTATTCAAGGCGGCGCCAAGCAGTCGCGCCGTCATATCCACGATCGGGATGACCCGATCGTATTCCATCCGCGTCGGACCAATGACGCCGAGCACGCCAAGCACTTCGCCTTCCGCCGAATACGGGGACGTCACCAGGCTGCAGCCGTCAAAGACGTGATAGCCGGATTCCTCGCCGATGAAGATCTGAATGCCGTCGGCCACCAGGCACTGATCGAGGATATGCAGAATGTCCCGCTTCTGGGTGAAGGCCTCGAACAGACCGCGGAGTTTCTCGACGTTCGACAGCTCATCGAACTCCATCAGATTGGTCTGACCGGCAACCACATAGCCCTCGCCCTGGCTGGTGCGGTCTTCGCCGAACACCTTGCCTCCGACCTCGATAACCGAGGCCATCAGTGCATTCATTCGCTCCCGATCCGTCTGCATGCGTCTCAGAAGGGCCCCACGCACGGAGTTGACCTCGCGCCCGGCGAACTCCTGGTTGAGAAAATTCGAAACCATCTGCAGTTCCTCGGGGCCGTAATCCCGATCCGTATGCACGATTCGGTTTTGCACTTCGTGTTCGTTGAGCACGAGGATTGCCAGCACCCGGCGGTCACTCAGTGGCAGAAATTCAACATGGCGCAGGGAAACCGTCGAGCGCCGCGGCAGGGTCACCACGCCGGCCAGCCGCGTCAGCCCGGACAACAGGTTGGAGGCGGAATCAACAAGGGCTTCGGACCCGGCGCCCTCCTCCGCATCAAGACTTATGATTCGATCCTTGAGGTGCTCATGGCTGAGCGACTGCACGGTAAGCAGGCTATCGACAAAAAACCGGTAGCCCTTGTCGGTGGGAATCCGGCCGGCCGAGGTATGCGGTGCCCGCACGTATCCCAACTCTTCCAGGTCCGACATGACGTTGCGCACCGTCGCCGGACTGACATCAAGTCCCGACTCCCGTGTCAGCGTACGTGACCCCACCGGCTGCCCATCGCGGATATGCCGCTGTACCATGACACGCAATAGATGACGCGCGCGTTCGTTAAGGTCGCCGTCTGTCATACCTGCACCATGCGTTTCATCGCTGTTTAGCACTCTTTTGAAGAGAGTGCTAACGGTAGCAACAAGCCGCCCCAGCGTCAAATGGCAGACTGGCTCATAGTTAGGGAAAACAATCACTTGGCAATTCTTCCCCGATTCCTTCGGCAGAAACGTCCACGCGCCCGTCATGGTTCTGTTCGCTGGCAGGGAGCGCCATCATGCTGAGACACATCACGATCCGCGATTTTGCGCTGGTCGAGCGACTGGAACTCGACTTCGAGGCCGGCCTAACCGTTCTCACCGGTGAAACGGGTGCGGGCAAATCCATCCTGCTTGACGCTCTCGGGCTCGCCCTGGGTGACCGGGCCAGTGCGGACACCGTCCGCGCCGGTGGCGACAAGGCGGAAATCCACCTGGATTTCGATCTTGCCGAACTGCCCGCCGTACGCACCTGGCTGCAACAGCACGAACTGGATGCCGACGACGAGTGCCTGCTGCGGCGGGTGATCCAGACGGGTGGTCGCTCGCGGGGCTTCATCAACGGCAGTCCGGTGCCGGTGGGTCTGCTGCGAGAACTGGGCGAGCAGCTGGTTGACCTGCACGGCCAGCATGAACATCAGAGCCTGCTGCGCCGGGATATCCAGCGCTCCACGCTGGACAACATCGCGGAAAACGACAGCCTCCTCGCGCGCCTCGCCGAACATGCGGACCGCCTGGCGCAACTGGATGCGGAACAAGAGCGTCTGAGCGGCGGCCATGCCGACCAGGAATCCCGCCGCGACTACCTGGATTTCCAGTTACAGGAACTGGATCCGCTGGATCTGGCGCCGGAGTCGATCGCGCAACTGGAAACCGAGCACAAGCGGCTGGCAAATGCCGGCGATCTGCTGCAGATCAGCCAGACCCTTCTCATGCAGCTCAGCGAGGACGAGGACTCGGCCCAGTCCCGACTGGGTCAGGCGGTCCGCACACTTGACGGCCATCTGGCGCTCGACCCGGACCTGGGTGAAAGCCATGAATTGCTCGCCAGTGCCTCGATCCAGCTGGATGAAGCGATCGACAGCCTGCGCCGGCATGCCGAGGGGCTGGACATGGATCCGGCTCATCTGGAGGACCTCGACCGCCAGATCCAGACGCTCTCGGATCTCGCTCGCAAGCACCGTTGCAGCGTCGCCGAACTGACCGAAGTGCGCGAGTCGCTGTGCCGGGAGCGCGAGGAACTGGAGCAAGCCGGCGAGCGCCTGCAGGCCATTGCCAGCGAACGCCAGGCGGTGCTGGAGGATTACCGGGCCGAAGCGCTGGAATTGCGCCAGCGGCGTGAGGCCACGGCTGCCTCCCTCTCGGAAGCGGTGACCGCACAGCTCGCCGACCTGGGCATGGGCGGCGCCGAACTACGCGTCCAGGTCTCGCCACGGATTGATGAGAACGTTTCCCGGTATGGGCTTGACGATGTCTTGTTCGAAGTACGAACCAACCCGGGACAGCCCTTCGCGCCGATGCACCGGATTGCCTCCGGTGGCGAGTTATCACGCCTGAGCCTCGCGATCCAGGTCGTCGCCAGCCACGGCACCGATATTCCGGTACTGATCTTTGATGAGGCGGATTCCGGAATCGGCGGCGGTGTCGCCGAGGTGGTGGGTCGTCATCTGCGACAGCTTGGCAGTCAGCATCAGGTACTTTGCGTCACTCACCTGCCCCAGGTTGCCGCCCAGGCGCACCGGCATCTGCGGGTCAGCAAACGCAGCGACAGCGACAGCACGGTGAGTGATGTAGCGCCGCTGAACGATAGCGACCGTCTGCAGGAGGTCGCGCGGATGCTGGGGGGAATGGAACTGACCGATACCACGCTGCAGCATGCGCGCGAGATGCTGGAGCGTTCCGCGGCGGGATGACACCCGCCTTATCGGCTGTCGGTTCAGTTGTTGGTACCACTACCCCGTGGGCTGCGGCAATCCGGACAGATGCCGTAAATGATCAGCGAATGGTCACGCATGGAGAAACCCATTTCCTCGGCAATGATCTTCTGCCGTCCTTCGATCAACGGATCAATGAACTCCTCGATCGAGCCGCATTCGACACACACGATATGATCATGGTGGCCTTGCTCGTCGAGTTCGAAAACCGACTGATTGCCTTCGAAATGGTGGCGTTGCACCAGACCGGCGGTTTCGAACTGGGTCAGGACCCGATAGACGGTCGCAAGCCCGATATCCTCGCCCGAATCGAGTAACCGCTTGTACACGTCCTCGGCCGACAGATGCCGGTTGTCGCTGGTCTCCAGCATCTGCAGGATCTTCATTCTCGGCAGTGTGACCTTGAGTCCCGCTTTCTTGAGGTCCTTCGACTCCACGCTTGTCCCCTGTCCATCGTGTGCATCGGCGCATGAGTAGGTTATGATCCTCGCCAGTTTTAATCCGGCAGAAGAGCCTTACATGCAGCGCATTTTTCTCATTGTATTACTCTCGCTCGGCAGCGTCTCCCTCGGCGGCTGCTCGCTCTCCAATATTCCCTTCACCTATCAGGTGCCAGTGCAGCAGGGGAATGTCATCACCGAGGAGCAGATCTCGCAGCTGCAACGCGGCATGACACAGCGCCAGGTCCGTTTCATTCTCGGCACGCCGGCCATTGAGGACACCTTCAGGCTGAACCGCTGGGATTACGTGCATACCGAACGTGCCGGCGGTGGCGGCGACCCTGATCGGCTGACGGTGATCTTCGGCGATGATGGCACGCTGCAGGAGTTGCAGGGCAATCTGGCGCCCGGCACCTGGGATACCTGAAATCTTTTCGGTTACCGCTGCGCAGCGCGCCTTGCCCCGGAAAAAATGCGGACTCCAACGCAGCCGTGCGAATAAATCAGTGTTTCCCTAGCGCTTTCCCCGGGCGCGCTGTCGGCGATGCTCTTTCGGATCGACGGTCAGTGGCCGGTAGATCTCGACCCGGTCACCGTTCTCCAGCCTGTGATCCAGCCGGACGCGTTCGCCGAAAATTCCCACCGGCGGAGCATCAGGATCGATCTCGGGATGCTGATCACGGATAGCCGACAGAGCAATGGCCTCGGCAACCGTTGTCCCCTCGGGAACAGTGACAGGGAGCAGCGTCTGCCGCTGCGGCAAGGCATAGGCCACCTCCACCTGCAGCCGTCGCGCCACCGTCACGTGCCGTAGACCTCCCGCGCCCGTTTGACGAAAGAGTCCACCAATCGATTGGCCAATTCATCGAATACGCGGCCAAACGCGATCCGGGCCAGGGTATTGGAGAACTCGAACTCCAGATCCAGCGACACCTTGCTGCCATCGTTGGCCAGCGGCTGGAACCGCCAGTAGCCGTCCAGACGCCGGAATGGGCCTTCCAGCAGGCGGATCTCCATCATCTTGCCCCGCTGCGCGCGGTTCAGTGTGGTAAACGATCGACTCAGACCACCCTTGCTGATGGTTACCGAGGCCTTGACCTGGTCCCCCTGCCTTTCAAGCACGGCGCTATCCGAGCACCAGGGCAGGAACTCCTTGTAACGATCCACGTCTTCCACCAGATCGAACATCTGGGTCGCGGAATGGGGAACCAGTGCGCTACGGGAAATGCTTGCCATGCCTGAAGATTACGAACTCTGAAAGTTGAAGGGAACGCCGATTCCGCCCAGGAAAAGCAACAGAACGGCAACCGGTAGCAATAGCCGGACCAGAAGGTGTCCGATCAGCGCTGCCCTGCCATCGGCGAACGTCAGGCCGAGTAGCACGGTTTCCCGGGGCAGCCGCCACGCCATGAACAGGCTCAACGCGAGAGCCACAAGGGGCAGCAAGATAAGCGCGGTGAACCGATTCAGCAAGTCCGGCAACGACAGCCCGCTCCAGAATGCGAAGGGCTGCCAGTCAGCCCAGAGACTGTAGGCAAGAAGCGACAGCAGCCCCAGCAGCCAGACTGCCCCGGTTGCAAGACTGACCGATCTGACGGGGTTGAGCCCAAGCGCACGCAGGCTTGCGACCAGCACTTGAAGAAACGCGACACCACTGGTCAACAGGACCAGCAACACGAGAACCGCGAATCCGGACAGAACCAGACCACTATTCGGCAAGTCAGCCAGCGCCGGAGCCAGACTGTAGAAGAGCAAGTCCAGGCCGCCACGATTGGCCGCGACCGCCGAAACCCCGAGGGCACCGAGCACCAGCAACGCAGCAGTCATGGTGGCCAGCCCATGCAGCAGAATTGTTGCAGGGGCCAGCCAGAGGACAGATCGACCACGCCTGACGCCCATGCCGAACGTCATGGCGACACCCGAGGCCAGGGCAAGACCGAAAAACGCTTGCTGAAAGCCGGAGAAAATCACCTCAAGGGAGGACAGGGATGCAACTCCGGGGGGCGGCAGTGCAGGTAATGGATTTTCAGCATGACCGACCGCTAGGGCGAGCGCGAGCAACAGCACAAGCATGGCGGGAACCGCCAGGAACAGGAACCGCTCCAGGCTGCGACGACCACCTGCCACCGGCAACGCAACGGCAAGCAGGAACAGGGTCATCCAGCCCAGACCACGCTCCGGTTCAGTCACCAGGTCGCTAAGCGCACGGCTCAGAACCGGGCCGTCCAGAGTCCCGCTGCCCGCGACCACCATGCGAAACGCAAAACCCGAAAGCCAGGCCGCAACAACAGCCAGGCCGGCGAGTATCAGGAAAGCTGAGGCAATCAGCCCCAGACCCAGCCATCGCCAGTGCCGACTGAGTCCATGCATCTCGGCCAGAGAGGTCAGCGCCTGGACCGGCGGTTGCCGGGAGATGCGACCCGCAAGCATCTCGAGGGTCAGAAACGGCAGGCCCAGCAAAACCAGCGCAATGCCGTACCAGATGAGAAGCGCAATGCCCTGCTCCGCGAGCAGCAACGGGAAATGCCACAGGCTGGCGATGCCAACTCCGGCGCCGACCAGCGCGAGCAATGGTACCCAGGGCGACGACCAGTCGCCTTGCAGGGATCTGCGGGGGATGGCCAAGGCAGGTCCTTTTCAAGAAATCATGGTTTGCATTCTTCGCGATACGTCCCTGTCACGGCAAGCCCGGTAGTGCTAGCGTCACCCTGTCGCTACAATGCGCGCCGTGAGCAAGAACAAAGCAAAAGACAATTCGAACGTCATTGCGGTCAACCGCAAGGCTCGGCACGACTACTTTATCGAGGAGACGGTCGAGGCCGGTCTTGTGCTCGAAGGCTGGGAGGTGAAAAGCCTGCGTGCCGGGCGCGCAAGCCTGGCCGAGGGCTATGTGGTCATACGCCGTGGCGCGCCCTGGCTGATCGGCAGCAATATTCAGCCCCTGAGTTCCGCGTCCACCCACGTGGCGGTGGACCCGACCCGGACCCGCAAGCTGTTGCTGCATGAGCGTGAAATCAGCCGCCTTGCCGGTGCCGCAGACCGCGAAGGTTACACCCTGGTGCCGCTCAACATGCATTGGCGACATAGTCGAGCCAAGCTCGACATCGGCCTCGCCAAGGGCAAGAAGAACTACGACAAGCGCGAAACGAAGAAACAGCAGGATTGGAAGCGCCAGAAGGAACGTTTGCTGAAAAACCGCGTCTGACAAGGTGAGTACGAAGATTGGCCCTTGATTGGCCGGGATTTAACCCCATCTTCGTTACAGGTCAGTTGATGTATACTGAGCATACTATCCGGGGGCGACATGGTCTCGACGTGGATAGTGAAACCTGAGGTGCATGCCGAGGACGTCGTTTCCTCCTCGTTAAATAAAAGCGGACAACTTAAATATAGTTGCCAACGACGAAAACTACGCTCTAGCGGCCTAAAAACCCCGCTAGCTGTCAGCTCAGTGAATGCTTGTGGTCCTGAGTAGACAGTCGTAGAGCACAAGCTCGCAGTACCGGGTTCCGCCCGTACAAGGTACTGTTAAATCCAATCGGGCTAGTTTATCGCGTTCCCTTGCTCGCTGGGTAGCGATCGGCGAATGTCAATAGCGGGCTAAGCATGTAGATCCGATGGTGGATCATCTGCGGACGCGGGTTCGATTCCCGCCGCCTCCACCAATTCAAGGTCCAGAACCATCCAACGAAGTCCTAAAGCCCGCGTAACTGCGGGCTTTTTCTTTGCCCTCTCGTCCAGCAAGGGGCAACAGGATTCGTTGACATCCGGGGGCAACTGGGGGCAACACTCGGGGCAAGTGAACTGCCCCCGCAGGGAGTTGCCCCCATGCCGCTGACCGATACCGCCATCCGCAACGCCAACCCCGCCGACAAGGCCCGCAAGCTGTTCGACGGCGGCGGGCTGTATCTGGAAGTCGCCCCAAGCGGGGGCAAGTGGTGGCGGCTGAAGTACCGCTACGGGGGCAAGGAAAAGCGGCTGTCGCTTGGCGTCTACCCCGATGTTTCCCTGAAGGACGCCCGCGAGCGCCGCGACGAGGCGCGCAAGCTGCTGGCCAACGACATCGACCCCAGCGAGCACCGCCAGGCGCAGAAGGCCGCGAAGGAAGACCGGGTGGCGAACAGCTTCGAGGTGGTGGCGCGGGAATGGCACGCCAAGCACCTGCCCTCATGGACCGACAAGCACGCCGAGACCATCATCCGCCGGCTGGAGATGAACGTGTTCCCATGGCTCGGCGGCAAGCCCGTCGCCGACATCACCGCCCCGCAGCTCCTGCAAGTCATCCGGCGCATCGAGGAACGGGGCGCGCTGGAAACCGCCCACCGCATGCTCGGCTGCTGCGGCCAGGTTTTCCGCTACGCCGTCGCCACCGGCCGCGCCGAGCGCGACCCCTCCGGCGATCTGCGCGGCGCCCTGCCGCCGGTCAAGAGCCAGCATTTTGCCGCCGTCACCGAACCGGACCAAATCGCCGCCGTGCTGCGAGCCATCGACGGCTACGAAGGCACCCTCCCGGTACGCTGCGCCCTGCGCCTGGCGCCGCTGGTCTTCGTGCGCCCCGGTGAGCTGCGCAATGCCGAGTGGGCGGACATCGACCTGGACGCCGCCGAATGGCGCTACACGGTCTCCAAGACGAACACCCAGCACATCGTTCCCCTATCCCGCCAGGCGGTCGAGATATTGCAGGAGCTTCACCCGCTCACCGGCCGGGGGCGATATGCATTCCCCAGCGCAAGGAATCGCAAAGGTGACCGCCCGATGAGCGACAACGCCATCCTTTCAGCCATGCGGCGCATGGGTATCGAGAAGGACGAAATGAGCGGCCACGGCTTCCGCGCGATGGCGCGAACCATCCTCGATGAAGTGCTGGGCTTCCGCCCCGATTACATCGAACACCAGCTTGCCCACGCCGTGCGTGATCCCAATGGCCGCGCCTACAACCGCACCGCGCACCTGCCGGAACGGCACAAGATGATGCAGGACTGGGCGGACTACCTCGACAAGCTGAAAGCAGGCGCGGAGATTGTACCAATTAACCAAAGCGCCTGAACGAAGCCACCGGGGAGCCCCTTGGGGCGGACGGGTTGGCGGGCGGGGGATCAAAAACAAGCGGAGGCAATTTACACATAATGCAAATTATGCGGCGAAGCCACCGAGCCGGTTGCGCAGCAGCCGGCGGTGCCCGATTCCGGCACGGCGTAGCCCGCCGCGGAGTCGCAAGCCCTCGGCCCCGTTTTCCGGGGCGAAGGGCGCCGTGGCGGAGCGCGGGCGGTAACGGAGGGGCCGGAGCTCGAACGAGCCAGTCTGCCGGAGCTTGCGAAGGCAGTCTGGCGGCCCTGACGCCGGCACGGCGCAGCCCGGCGGGGCGCTTGCCGGCGAAGCATGCAAGCCACGTGCGGGCGGTCCGAAGCCGCCAAGCAAAGCTTGATATTCCGCTCTACCGACAACAGGATAATTGATAAATGGATCGGGAGTTCCCGATCGGCGCTGGGGTGCGATGGGAATCGCGCCCCTTCTGCTTTTCAGGCAAAGCCTGTAAGGCTCTTCCGTCTAATCAACGACGCTCTCTGCCATCAACTCCGCCTGGCGAATGACCAGTTGGGTAGCCGCTTCCTGCGCATCGGGTGGGTAACCGTATTTCGCCAAAAGGCGGCGCACCGTTCTGCGCATATCTGCCCGTACTGAATCACGCTGAGCCCAGTCCAGGGATGCCTTCGCCTTTATACGCTCGAAGAGTTCACGTGCGATCAGCCGTAGCGTTTCGTCTTGAATGACTTCCCGCGCCGATTCGTTGTCCGCGAGCGCGTCTTAGAACGCTAGTTCCTCGTCGCTCAGTCCGAATTCCTCGCCGCGATTCACAGCTTCACGAATTTCCCGCGCCAGGCTAATCAGTTCCTCAATCACCTTCGCTGTCGTGATTGCACGGTTCGTGTACCGCGTGAGAACGGTCTCCAGCGATTCACGGAAGCTTCTGGACTCGACGATATTGACCCGCTCACGACTTCGAATCTGATCGTTCAACAGCTTGCGCAGTGTCTCAAGGGCTAGGTTCTTGTGCGGTAGCGCGGCCAGCCGGTCAAGGAAGTCGTCGGACAGGATGCCGATATTTTACTCCGCCAGGCCCGCCGCCTGGAACAGATCAATCACCCCGTCGGAGGCAATGGCGCCTGAAATCACCTGGCGCACAGCGGCCCGTGAATCCACGGGCGGCGGCCCCTTGTCATCGCCAAGCCGCTTGGGGATAGCGGCGCGAACTGCCTGAAAATACGCGAGATGGTCGCGTATCGCCTCCGTCTCCGGGCGCGGCACCGACAGGGAAAAAGCCTTTGACAGTCCCGTCACCATGGTCATGAAACGACGCTTACCGTCGTCTTGCTGGAACACATAGTCGGCACCCGCCGTGACAGCACCCAACTGATCGGCCTCATTCCCATTGAAAAAGCCGCTGTAGTCAAAGCCGTTGAAGAAATCCCGCAGGGCCTCGAATTGGCGCTCCATCAGTGGCACGGCTTCTTCCTGAATATCCTCCACCGGGCTGCCGGCCCCACCCGCCTGGGTGTAGGTCTGTACCGCATCCCGCAACTGGTCTGCAATGCCGAGAAAATCGACGACTACCCCACCCGGCTTCTCTCCGAATACGCGGTTCACCCGGGCAATGGCCTGCATCAGGTTGTGGCCCGCCAGCGGCTTGTCCAGATACATGGTACGCATCGGCGGGCAATCAAAGCCCGTCAGCCACATGTCACAAACGATCACCAGCCGCAGATCATCTTCCGGGTCCTTGAAGCGACGTGCCAGCGCTTCGCGCCGTGCTTTTGTGCGCGAATGGAAAATGACCCGCTCACCCTCGGCCGCGGAACCGGTCATGACAACCTTTACGAACCCTGCATCGTCGTCCTCCGCGTGCCAACCCGGTCGCAAGGCGACGATCTCGTCATACAGATTCATGCAGATTTCACGGCTCATGCACACGGCCATGGCCTTGCCTTCGATGACTTCGCGCCGCTTCTCGAAGTGCTCGACAATTTCGCGCGCCACGAGCCTGAGACGTTCCCGCGCTCCGGCCAACGCTTCAAGCTCCACGCGGATGTAATCGTCCACTTTCTGGCCGGACTTGTCCGCTTCGGCAGCCAGCCGAACTTTCATTTCTTCCTCGGCCTCGCGGACACCCTGCTCGTCGGGAACAAGCTTCACCAGACGCATTTCGTAGTAGATGGGCACGGTGGCGTTGTCTTCGATGGCCTGACGGATGTCATAAACATCGGCGTAATCACCGAATACCGCCGGAGTGCTCCGGTCGTCGCGTTCCAGCGGCGTGCCGGTAAACCCGACAAAGGTGGCATTGGGAATCGCGTCACGCATCCAGCGAGCCCCGCCCTCCAAAAAGCCATACTGGCTCCGATGTGCCTCGTCGGCCAGAACTACGATGTTCGAACGCTCGCTGACCGGGCCGTCGCGCTCCTCGAACTTCTGAATGGTCGTGAACACGACCCCGCCGGACGCCCGGTTCAACCGGGCTGCCAGGTCATCCCGGCTGTCGGCCTGCTCCAGCTGCTGCTGCAATAGCGCCCGACCGGACGCAAAGGTGCCAAAAAGCTGCCCATCCAGATCGTTGCGGTCCGTGACGACAACCACCGTCGGGTTGGCGAGCTGATCGTCACCAATCAGCGACCCAGAGAGCATCAATATGGTCAGGCTTTTCCCTGAACCCTGCATGTGCCAGATAACGCCGCCACGGCCGTCGCCTTCCCCGGCCGGCGGTCGCAAGGCCGCTTTCACGGACGCCCGCGCCTTCTGCATGGCTCGGAACTGGTGATAGCCGGCGATCTTCTTGACGATCTCTCCGGTCCGGTCGTCTTCTTCGAAAATCACACAGTGGCGCAGGTAATCGAGCAACCGTTGTGGCGCAAAAAGGCCCGTTGCCAAGGCTTCCAGGGTCGGCTCCCCCGGATGCGCCGCATCCTCGATAGAGCGCCACGGGGCAAAGCGGTCCGACCCCGCTGTCAATGAACCGACACGGGCGGCATCGCCGTCACTGATCACCATCAGCTCGTTGTAGTGGAACAACGCAGGGACATGTTCCTTGTAGTCCTGAAGCTGGCGGTAAGCCTTCCATAGATCGGCCTGTACATCGGTAGGGTCCTTCAGTTCAATGACCGCAATGGGCAAACCGTTAAGAAACACCACCAGATCGGCCCGGCGGGTGCTGTTGCCCGCTTTGACCGTAAACTGATGGACGACCATCAGGTCATTTCCGCCAGGGCTGGAAAAGTCCGCGAGCCAAGCCTTGTCGCCGCGCGTTTCGCCGTCCGGTGTCCGGTACTCCACGTCGATGCCGTCCGTCAGCAGACGATGAAACCAGCGGTTATTCTGAAAGAGCGTAGGCTCCGGGGGTCGGGCGACAATACGCGCCGCCTGCTCCACGGCATCTTCCGGCAGGTGGGGGTTGATCCGGCGCAGCGCCGCCCGGAGCCTGGGTTCCGGGATCACATGCTCGTGACTCTCCCGCAGGGGCGAATCCGCCCCCGGCGAGATGTCCGCACC
>SKGQ01000004.1 GCA_007117515.1 Ectothiorhodospiraceae bacterium
CCTTCATGGAAAACCCGGTCTTCAACGGGCTGATTATCAGCGTGTTGTTGATCGGTATTCTGGTGAATGTGCGG
Source organism: Ectothiorhodospiraceae bacterium (assembly GCA_007117515.1). Classification (GTDB taxonomy): domain Bacteria; phylum Pseudomonadota; class Gammaproteobacteria; order Nitrococcales; family Aquisalimonadaceae; genus Methylonatrum. The sequence goes on from SKGQ01000004.1 coordinate 75, forward strand.
CAGGTCCTTATTCTCGGGCCAGATGCCTCGTGGATCCGCTCCTATCGCGCCAGCCGGGTCACGCCGAAGGTCCCATCCAGCGGTGTCATTGGTCCCCTCATCCGCCTGCTGACCAACCGCAAGGATGATCGTCTCAGTTTTTCCGCACAGAGCCTGCGCGCGCTTCTGGACAGCATCCGTTCCCGTCTCGACGAGTCCCGTGAGGTGTCACGCTACATCATCGGGCTGCTGATCTTCCTGGGTCTGCTGGGGACCTTCTGGGGTCTGCTGGACACGCTGTCGTCCATCGGCCGCGTGATCAGTGGTCTCACCGTAACCGGTGACGATGCCGCCACCGTTTTCGGCGAACTGCGCAGTGGCTTGCAGGAGCCGTTGGCCGGCATGGGCACGGCCTTCAGTTCCTCGTTGTTCGGTTTGGCAGGTGCCCTGGTGTTGGGGTTTGTCGATCTGCAGACCAGTCACGCCCAGAACCGCTTCTACAACGATCTCGAGGAGTGGTTGTCGGCGCTGACGTATTATTCCACTGGCGGTGGCGTCACCGCCGGCGACGGCGAATCAGCCTCTGTGCCGACCTATATCCAGGTCCTGCTGGAGCAGACCGCAGACAGTCTGGACAAGCTGCAGCGCAGTCTGACCCGTTCCGAAGAGGAGCGACGCAGTGCCGACCAGAGCCTCAGCGCGATGACTGAGCAGGTGGCAAACCTGGCCGAGCAGATGCGCAGCGAGCAGCGCATGATGCTCAATCTCACGAAGAGTCAGATGGAGTTGCAGCCGGTGCTGAACCGATTGGCGGAATCAGTAGCGGAGCGGCGCGGCGACGAACAGGTGTTGTTCTCCAATCTGCAGCAGCTGAACCAGAACCTGGGTCGCACGCTGGACACGCTGCAGGGTGATCGACATGCGGTCGCCGAGACCCTGCGCAGCGAGATTCGGTTGCTGGCCCGGACGCTGGCACGGGACAGCGGTCGCGACTTCGACGGCGGACGGTAAGACCCGGTGTTCTCCTCATCCAGACGCACACGCAGCGGTACCGACATCTGGCCTGGCTACGTCGACGTGCTGGCCACACTGCTCATGCTGTTCGTGTTCGTGCTGACCCTGTTCATGGTCGCCCAGTTCGTATTGACCGATGCCCTCAGCGGTCGCGACCGGGCGCTGGAGCGGCTTGAAAGCCAGTTGTCGGATTTGGGCGAGAGCCTGTCCATGGCTCGCGCCGAGCGGGACAGCCTGGCCGCCGAGCTCGACGTTACCCTGTCCGAACGCGATGACCTGCGGGACCAGCTGTCTGATGCCCTGACCGACTCCGAAAGGTTGATGTCGGAGCTGGAGTCGGCCGGTGACACGATGGACGAGCAGCGCGGAGAGCTCGCCAGTCTGCAGCAGGATATTGCTGCCCTGCGGGAGTTGCGCGCCGAACTCGAGGGCGAAATCGCAGAGCTGGCGGGCACCCTCGCGGCGCGCGATGAAGCCCTCGCCGAGCGTGACGAGGAACTGGAAGAAGTGCGCCGCGAGCTTGGTGCAGAGCGTGATCGCAGCATGGCCCTGGAGGCCGAGCTGGCGGATCAGGAAGAACGCACTCTCCTGGCGCAGCGCGAGATCGAGGAGCGCGAGACCCGGGTTCGGGACCTGCAGGCCTTGACCGAAGAGCAGCGTCGGGCGCTCGAAGAAGAGCAGGAGCTGTCCGAGGCCCAGATCGCGCGTATTGATCGGCTGAATCGCCAGGTTACTGCGCTACGCGAGCAGCTACGTCGCGTGGCCGCCGCGCTGGAGCTGTCTCAGGAGGAGGTCGCGGAGCGCGACGTGCGTATCGAGGAACTGGGTCGTGAATTGAACCTGGCGCTGGTGGACGAGGTGCGCGAGCTCAGCCGCTATCGTTCCGAGTTCTTCGGTCGCCTGCGCGAGATCCTGGGTGATCGGGATGACATCCAGATCGTCGGTGACCGCTTTCGTTTCCAGTCGGAATTGTTCTTCGGTACGGCAGAGGCGGAAATCGGCGGAGAGGGGCGCGGGCAACTTGACGACGTTGCGCGCACCCTGCTCGAAATTGCCGAGGAAATCGACGATAACGATATTCCCTGGATTCTTCAGGTGGAGGGGCATACCGATCGCCGGCAGATCCGCACCGAGCAGTTCCCGTCCAACTGGCAGCTGTCCACGGCGCGTGCGCAGTCCATCGTCGACTACCTGATCGATCAGGGCGTGCCCCCGGAGCGGCTCAGCGCAACCGGTTTCGCCGAGTTCCACCCAATTGATGAGGGTGATGATGCGGAGGCCCTGAGTCGCAATCGTCGCATCGAACTGCGCATCACATCCCGATAGTGAAAAGCCTGGCCTGATCTTCGGGGCCGTGATGATCCGCGGTTCCCGATGGCCGGTAAAGGCTTGCACGTGGTGACCGAAATTCCGTCGACATCTGGCGACATGGTTCCGGCGTCGCCGCTGAATCGTCGACAGTCAGAATGGTCCGATCATGCTCCCTGGCATGCGGATCAGTGGCTACGGCGATGACCAGCGTTTGATAACCACCTGCCATATGGCCTATCTTGCCGGCATCTTGCCGCGAACGTCTCAAAAAAAGTGGCCAACTGTGGACATGGCGAAGTCATTCGCAGACAATTGCGGCACTGCGAAGGACGCGCTGACCCGGGAATCGTTCTCATGCCTCAGGTCCTGATTCTTCATGGACCCAATCTGAATCTGCTGGGCACCCGCGAGCCTGATGTGTACGGGCAGCAGACGCTGGCCGACATCGATGCGGATTGCCTAAGCCATGGTCAGGCGCTCGGACTCGACGTCGTCAGTTTCCAGAGTAACAGCGAAGGTTCCCTGGTGGATCGTGTGCAGCAGGCGGCCGCCGACGGCGCAGACTGGATTGTCATCAACCCGGCGGCTTACACGCATACCAGTGTGGCCTTGCGCGATGCGTTGCTCGGAACGGCGATCCCCTTTATTGAAGTGCATCTCTCCAATGTGCATGCGCGCGAGGAATTTCGGCAGACCTCCTATTTTTCGGATCGGGCCGTCGGCGTGATCTGTGGCTTTGGTGCGCAGGGCTATCGGATGGCGCTGGATGTCGTCGCCGCACAACTGAAAACGGATTAGAGGAACGGCATTCCATGGACATTCGCAAGATCAAGCGTTTGATCGAGTTGCTGGAGGAGTCCGGCATCAACGAGATCGAGATTCGCGAAGGTGAGGAGTCCGTAAGGATCAACCGTGGGGTGACGCAGGCCCCGCCGGTGGCCATGCCGCAGCAATATGCGGCGGCGCCGACTGCGGAGCAGGCCGCCCCGGGCGGCGAGCGCCCGCCTGCCACCGACGACGAGTTGGACGGCGGCGGCATGCCTGACGGGCATCTGGTGCGTTCACCAATGGTGGGGACCTTTTACCGGGCGCCCGCGCCGGGTGCGAAGGCGTTCGTCGAAGTCGGCCAGGCCGTGCGCGAGGGGGACACGCTTTGCATCGTCGAAGCGATGAAGATGCTGAATCAGATCGAGGCGGACAAGGACGGCACGGTGGCGGCGGTCCTGCTCGAAGATGGTCAGCCGGTGGAATACGATCAACCGCTGATCGTTATTCAGTAGCCCGCAAACACGGATCAAGCCATGCTGGAAAAAGTACTTATCGCCAATCGTGGCGAGATCGCACTGCGTATCCTGAGAGCCTGCCGTGAGCTGGGCGTGCGCACGGTTGCCGTGCATTCGGTCGCGGATCGGGATCTCAAGCATGTCCGTCTTGCCGACGAGACGGTGTGTATCGGCCCGGCGGCCTCTGCCGAGAGCTACCTGAACATCCCCGCAATCATCAGTGCCGCGGAATTGACCGGTGCTGACGCGATTCACCCCGGTTACGGCTTCCTCTCCGAAAATGCCGACTTCGCTGAACGGGTTGAGAGTTCGGGCTTCATCTTCATCGGGCCAACGGCGCAGACGATCCGCACCATGGGTGACAAGGTGGCAGCCATCGCGTCGATGAAGGCCGCCGGTATTCCCTGTGTGCCCGGTTCGGACGGACCATTGGATCAGGACGAGGCGCGTAACCTGGAAATCGCCCGGGAAATCGGCTATCCGGTCATCATCAAGGCGGCCGGTGGTGGTGGTGGCCGTGGCATGCGTACCGTGCACAAGGAGGCGGATCTGCTCGGCGCAATCTCGGTGACTCGCAACGAGGCCCGCTCCGCGTTCGGCAATGCCACGGTCTATATGGAGAAATTCCTGGTCAATCCGCGGCACATCGAGATTCAGGTTCTGGCGGACACGCACGGGAATGCGATTCATCTGGGGGAGCGCGATTGCTCGATGCAGCGCAGGCATCAGAAAGTCGTTGAGGAATCGCCGGCTCCGGGAGTCACCAGTGAGCAGCGTCAGTTCATCGGTGAGCGCTGCGCTGAGGCCTGTCGAACCCTGGGCTATCGCGGCGCTGGTACCTTCGAGTTCCTGTATGAGGATGGCGAATTCTACTTCATCGAAATGAACACCCGGATCCAGGTCGAGCACCCGGTGACCGAACTGGTCACTGGTGTCGATCTCGTCAAGGAACAACTGCGTATCGCTTCCGGCGAGCCGCTGCGTTACCGGCAATCAGATATCACCATCAATGGTCACGCCATCGAATGCCGGCTCAATGCCGAGGATCCGGTCAAGTTCATTCCATCGCCCGGGCTGATTACCCAGTACCACGCGCCGGGCGGGCCTGGCATCCGAGTCGACACCCACATTTATAGCGGGTACGCGGTGCCGCCATACTACGATTCGATGATCGGCAAGCTGATCGCCTGGGGTGACGATCGCGAGTCCGCCATGGCGCGGATGCGGACCGCGCTGTCCGAAATCGTCATCGGCGGGATCAAGACGAATATTCCACTGCAGCAGGATATTCTGGCCGACCCCAGGTTCCATGCCGGTGGCACCAACATTCATTATCTGGAGGACCGGCTCAAGGCCGAATCCCTGTGACCCGACCCAATTGGAGAGTCCGTATGTTTCGTCGTCTCGCTCTGAGTCTGTCGATTACGATCCTTGTTGCCGGTGGCGCCAGCGCCACCGATCTGGAGTTGATGGTCAGTGACAAGATGGGAGAGCTGACCCTGGTACACACCCAGCTGCGCGATCAGGGGCAGAATCTGCGCTTCGGCGCCGGGGTGTTGTACAACGAGGACAGCGACCTGATGGGTAACGCGTTCCTGCAGGTCTCCAATCGCGGACAGGAACGCTGGCAGCCCCTGAGCTTCGGGGTCGGCGGCAAGATCTACGGTGGTGAGCTTGACCGTCCCGACGAGAGCGTCGCGGCGCTGGCTCTGGGTGGCGATATTGGTATCGGTATCCCGGCCCAGATTCCGCTGGCCGTGGTGTTCACCGGTTATATCTCGCCCAATGTCACCACCTCCGGAGATACTGACCGGCTGACCGAACTCATGGTCCGGCTTGAGGGTGAATTGACCCGCGGGGCTCATGTGTTCGCTGGTTATCGTCAGTTCAAGGCCCGCTCCAGCGATTTTCGCGATGTGCGTCTGGATGACGGCGTCCATGCGGGCGCGCGACTGAATTTCTGAGCGGGGCGCCGTTCGGCGGAGCATCGAACGCACCTACAGACTGTCCAGCATCAGCCTTATGGCCATCAGGCCAAGCATTATTGCAAACAGCCGCCGCAGCAGTTCCGCAGGCAAACGGTATGCGAGCATCGCCCCCACGGGTGCCAGCAGGCCGCTGGTGACGGCTACCGCGACCACCGCCGGCCAGAAGACATAGCCGGTGGACCAGTCCGGCAATTCTGGGTGGTTCCAGCCGCTGATCATGAAGCCGATCGTGCCGGCCAGTGCGATGGGCAGGCCGCAGGCTGCGGATGTGCCCACGGCCTCGCGCACCGCCACCCCGCATTTCGTCAGGAACGGGACCGTAATCGAGCCGCCGCCAATTCCCACCAGAGCCGAGAGCAGCCCGATGCCGCCACCAATCAGTCGCAGCACGGCGCGACCGGGGAGGGCCAGCGTGCTACGGATCTCACCGGAGAAGCCCATACGCAGGGCAACGCTGGCGAGAAACAGGGCGAAGATCACGCGCAGGATTTCGCCGCTGATCCAAGCCGCCACCAGGGCGCCAAGGAGCGCACCGATGACGATGCCAGGTGTCAGTGCCCGCACCAATTCCCAGCGAACGCCACCACGTAGGGCGTGTGCCCGTACCGAGGCAACGGACGTGGTCACGATGACCGCCAGGGAACTGGCCACGGCCATGTGCATGCTGACCGAATCCTGGATGCTCTGCAGACCGAACAACAGCAACAGGACCGGCACGATTATGATGCCGCCGCCGAGGCCAAACAGACCTGACAGGATGCCTGCGACGACGCCGGCAGCCAGGTAGAGAAAGACCAGATCCATTGCAGCGGCATCCGATGACGAGAAGACGGAGTCGGAAACCCTAGCGTACTTGCCCTGTGCTGTCAGGCGGGCTGCACGGATGTATTGCAATGCAACATAGTGCTACCTCTGCTGAACAGTGGTGCAACGGTTTCACCGCCTATCCTGGCTGATAATCATGAGGTGCCTGGGGTTGGTCTGAGGCGGTACACTGGGCGCCTGGAGAGAGCGCGATGAAAGGAATACCGGTATGAGGGTTCGACGGGTCTGCATTCTGGGCGGCAGCGGTTTCATTGGTCGTCACCTGGTCAACCGATTGCAGGCACATGGCATCAACGCCCGGGTATCGACGCGCTATCGGGAGGGCTGCCGTCATCTGCTGGTTGTGCCGGGTCTCGAATTGCAGCAACTGGATGTCGAGGATGCCGGTGCGCTGGAGCAGGCCATTGCCGGCTGCGATGCGGTGATCAACCTGGTGGGTATCCTCAATGAAAAGGGCGACGACGGCAGTGGCTTTCGCCGGGCGCACGTGGACCTCACGCGCCGCATCATTGAAGCCTGCGGTCGGGTCGGCGTTCGCCGCCTGTTGCAGATGAGTGCCCTGGGCGCCAATGCAAAGCTGGGTCCGAGTCATTATCAGCGCAGCAAGGGTGAGGCGGAGAATCTGGCGCTGGAAGCCAATGGCAAGAACCTCGCGGTTACCGTGTTCCGGCCATCCGTCGTGTTCGGCCCGGGAGACAGTTTTTTCAACCGTTTTGCGACCTTGTTGCGGCTGGGTCCCGTGTTCCCGGTGCCGACGCCAAGCAGTCGATTTGCGCCCGTTTACGTGGGTGACGTGACCGAGGCGATGGTATCCAGCCTGGAGCGCGAAGAGACCTTCGGCCGCAGCTACGATCTTTGCGGACCAAAGACATACAGCATGCGAGAACTGGTCGAGTACACGGCGCGAACGGCAGGTATGCGGCGTTTGATCATCGGCTGTAGTGACCGTTTTTCGCGGCTGCAGGCCAGAGTGCTGCAGCGACTTCCCGGTAAGCCGTACTCGATGGATAATTTCCGCTCCTCGCAGATCGACAACGTTTGCAGCCGCGGCAATGGTCTGGAAGAACTGGGAATTGCTCCGACCGCTATCGAGGCCGTGGTGCCGGGGTATTTGTCCAACACCAGTCAGCGGATGCGTTACAACCGCTTCCGGCAGACCGCACGCCGCTGATCGAGCTGGTGTTCAACCAGAGAGCAGTCGGTTGATGCATCGCAACAATCCGTCATTGCAGTTGCACAATTCGCTCCCTATGTTGCACTGCGCAACAGGTCGCATCCTCCCGTTGCCGCGGATTCGATCATGATGACAGATGATTCCCGCATCGCCGGGCTCGATGTCTACCTGGTGGGCGGTGCGGTGCGCGATCGTCTCCTCGGGAGGCGGGTCACTGAACGGGACTGGGTGGTGGTCGGGGCAACGCCTGAAACCATGCTCGAGCGTGGCTTTCGACCGGTTGGCCGTGATTTTCCCGTTTTTCTGCACCCGGATACCAACGAGGAATATGCGCTGGCCCGCACCGAGCGCAAGACCGCGCCTGGCTATCACGGTTTCGCAATCCACGCGGCACCAGGGGTCACGCTGGAGCAGGATCTGTTGCGTCGGGATCTTACCGTCAATGCGATGGCGGAGACGCCGGACGGGCAACTGGTTGATCCGCTGGGTGGTCACGAGGACCTGGAGCGGCGAACGCTGCGCCATGTCTCCGGAGCCTTCGCCGAAGATCCGGTGCGCATTCTCCGGCTCGCACGCTTTACGGCCCGCTATGCAGGCCTGGGGTTCTGGCCCGCCGAGCAGACCATGGACCTCTGCCGTCGTATGGTGGCGGAGGGTGAGGTCGACACTCTGGTGCCAGAGCGGGTGTGGCAGGAATGGTCCCGAGCGCTGATGGAGCGACGGCCCGAGGCCTTTCTGCAAGTCTTGCAGGACTGTGGTGCGCTGGCCCGGCTGGCGCCAGCCCTGGCCTGCTTGCTGGAGACCCCGGCGGGCGAGCGGGCCCTGCTGGCGCTGGATGAGGCCTGTCAGCGGGAGGCTCCGCTGCCGGTTCGTTTCGCGGTGTTGACCGCTGATCTCGGCGCGGCGACAGCGACGGACAATGCACTTCCGGCCCTGTGTGATGCTTTTCGGGTGCCTGCTGCCTGCGCCGATCTTGCGCAGCGTCTTGGCCGCTGGCACCCGGCTTTCGAGCAGGTGCCGGAGAGCGGAGCCGAGCAGGTGTTGTCCCTCATAGAGGCCGTGGACGGCCTTCGCCGCAGTGAACGCTTCGAGATGTTTCTGCTGGCGGCGGAATGTCGGTCCGTCGCCGGCGGTGAGGGGGCCTCGGGACGTGGCAGGCGGGCGGCCGACCTGGTTCGGCAAAGCCGCGACGCGGCGGCAGAGGTAACCGGTGCCCCGTTTGCCGCCAAGGGCCTCAAGGGGCCGGACGTCGGTCAGGCGGTACGGCAAGCCAGGCTGGAAAGGATCAGAGGCGTGCTGTCGGACGTTTTTTAACCGTTGACCACATGCAGCCGGCTGTTGTCGACCCCCATCAGATTGAATAGGCGCACGGGGTCGGCAAAGCCACGGATCTTGACGTGACGCCCGTTGCGGAAGCCCAGACCGTTCACATCATGCAATTCCCGCTCAATCTCGTTGGAAACGACGATATCCATTGATGCGGCGTGGCCGCACAGGCGTGCGGCCAGATTCACGGTCCGACCGATGACGGTGTAATCCAGGTGACTGCCTGAGCCGATATTGCCGGCGACCACTGGTCCGCGATGAATGCCGATACCCAGGGGCATGCAAACGCCGCTGGACTGGGTCGCCAGTTCCCGCGTCTGGGCCATGATGTCGAGCGCGCAGCGGCAGGCCGCGTGCATCATGTCGCTGGCGTCGAAAACGGCCATGATGCCGTCACCGCTGAATTTGTCCACGTAACCGCCATGGGCATACACCGCTTCGACCTGCGCTCCCAGTTGATAGCTGAGTGTGGCGAACAACTCATCTGCCGGCATGCTTTCCGATTTGGAAGTGAAATCGTGAATGTCGGAAAACAGGATGCAGACATCCTGTTCATGCGGCGCACTGGCCTTTTCTCCCTGCAGGATCTGTTGGAGCCGGGGCGAGACGTAGCGGGACAGGCTGTGACGCACGCGTTCCAGATCGTGGGCTGATTGTGCCTTGCGCAGAAGATTGTCTAGACGGGCGCGAAAAACCACGGGCTCCAGCGGTTTACGCAGTACGTCATCGCAACCGGCCGCAAACGCACGACGCCACGTGTCGCAATCCGCCGCAAGGGTGGCAATCACGATGGGTGTGAAACGGTGGTCTGGCAGGGCTCGCAACGTGGCACAGAGTGTTATGCCATCGTCGGCGCAGTCCTCCAGGTCGATCAGGATTGCGTCCACATGCTGTCGACGGGCCTGTTCCGTTGCTGTCGCGCCGTCATTGGCGACGACCATTTGCCTGCCGTCCAGAGATAATACCGTCCTGGCAATGGTCAATGCCTCACCCTGCGCTCCTGCCACCAGGACACGGGGCGCAGTTTGCCTGTGACTGTCGATCGCCATTGTCTTGCCCACCTATTCCTTGGACCGCCCGATCGCCGGTGTCTGTATTTCGCCCGATTACACATGCGGCACGGTCGCGGTTTCTATTCTTTTCGGCACATCGATTGTTGGTCTTGAGTATGCCCATGGGCAGGGCGATTGCCGGCCTCGTAACGGTTTCAGAGGCCTGTCGCCAATCGCGTACACCTTTGCCCCACCTTCGTACTACAGCTTTTCAACGTGGTTGTAAAGCTGAAAGCCGGTGACGGGAGCTGAAAAATTGCGTCCAAGAGCAAGCACCTGGAAACGCTCTCCCATCTCTCCGGGCAACATCAGGGCCTTCGCCTGCTGTGCCAGTTTCAGATGAATGCTGGGGTCGGACGAGGCGGTTGCAGCGAGTAAATCGGTAAGGCCGGCGGCCATCAGAAAGTGGGATTGGGGGGCATAGCCGAGAACATCCAGGCCGGCCTGATGCCCGGCCAGCGCGACAGCCGTGAAGTCGACAGAGGCGGTCAGGTCCTGCAGACCCGGAAGCAAGAGCCAGTCATCGTGGGCACGGTGCCTGTAGTGGCAGCGCAGCGTGCCCATCCAGCGTTCGGGGTGATAGAACTCGGTGCGGGTGTAGCCGTAGTCTATGAACAACAACAGGCCGCGATTCAAGGATGCCGCCAGGCCGCCCAGCCACGGCTCCAGATCCGCGCAGAGCTCACTGGTGTAGCCGGACTCCAGGGTCCGCCCAAGATCGTCCTCCAACTGCTCGACCCGCATTTTCAGGTCTGGCGGTGCAGACCTGTGCGCCTCCTGGAAACCATTGTCGGACCACCGGACGCCGACTTGCTGCACATCGCTGGCTTGCCGACGGAAACGCTCCACGGGCAGGGCGTCGATTACTTCGTTCGCCAGAATGATGCCGTTAAAGGCTTTTTGCGGCAGGCGGTCGAGCCATCCGACCCGCGATAGCGCGGCGCTGGAGAGGCCGCTCAGCGTCTCGGCCTGTTCCTGCCGCAATGCGCCACTTCGGTCCAGCATCAGATAGCGCGCCGGCAGCGCATCCTCCAACTCCAGTGTCTGCAGGATGTCGCGTGCCAGCAAGCCGCGGCCAGGGCCAAGTTCAAGAATCGTATCACCGGCGCAAGCCGCCAGGCTGTCACGGCAATGCTGTGCCAGGGTCTGGCCGAAAAGTGACGACATTTCGGGGGCCGTGATGAAGTCACCGGCTGCTCCGAACCGGGTCGCGCCGGCGCTGTAGTAACCAAGGCCAGGGCTGTAGAGAACACAGTCCATCCAGTCACGGAACGAAATCCAGTTGCCATCTGCCGCTGCCGCGTCCGCCAGCACCTGGCACAATTGCTCGCTGTGGCCCGCGGCGTAGGCTTCAGGCGCGGGCCAGTCCGCGGGCAGTGTGCCTGCTGGTGTCTCAGTACGACTCATCGACAGCCTGGTCCAGATCGATCCGCTGCATGGCCTGGTCGGTATCGTCGAATTCCTGCCAGAGTTCCCGATAGCTGCGTTGCAGCTGCGGATGCACGGCGTCCGGCGCCAGTTCCGCAAGCGGCCGCAGAACGAAGGCGTAGCGCGTGATTTCATCGCGTGGAATCTCCAGCCGTCCCTGCCGGATACATCGATCCCCGTATAACAGGATGTCCAGGTCCAGTGTTCGCGCACTGAACTTCCCCTCGTTCCGAACCCGACCCTGATCCGATTCCAGCTGCCGCAGCAGATCGGCCAGTTCGACCACCGACAGTTCGCTGCGAAAGCCGACCACCAGATTGATGAAGTCTTCGCCGTCGAAGCCAATCGCCCGGCTGCGGTAGACCGGTGAGACCTGAAGCTCGCCGAATTCCCTGCGCAGCGCCGCCAGGCTAGCCCTGATGTTGCGGACCGGCCGCACGTTACTGCCGATGCTTACGTAGACCTGCAGGGCGTCGGTCATGCCGAACCTCGCTCGATGACCACCGCCACGTATTGGGCGCCGGCCACGGCTCCCGGTTTACGCACCTCCAGGCGGAGCCAGGTCACCCTGAACTCGTCACGGATTGCGTCGGCGATACGTTCCGCGAGAGTTTCGATGAGTGCGAAGCGGCTTACCTCGATCAACGCCTTGATGCGCTCCGAGATGGCGGCATAATCCAGAGTCAGACTCAGGTCGTCATCGCTGGCAGCAGGGCCGATGTCGGTGGCCATGTCCAGGGTGAGCACCAGCGGCTGTCGGATGCGCTGCTCCCATTCGTGGACGCCTATGACAGCGTCCACGCGCAATGCGCTGATGCGCACGATATCCATTGATCAGCTCCTGCGGTTCCTCGGTCGGGGGTCGATGATAGCGGCAGCAAAGGCATGTCGACCAGCGACCGGGCTTGACCGCGCCCGGTGCCGCCCGTTCAATACCGCGCATGGTCATCGCCGTGCTGCTCATACTGCTCGCCTACCTGTTCGGCTCCGTCTCCAGCGCGGTGCTGGTCTGTCGTGCCCTGGGGCTTCCCGATCCCCGAACCAGCGGTTCGCTGAATCCCGGTGCCACGAACGTACTGCGTATCGGCGGCCGGCCGGCTGCGGCCATGACTCTGGCCGGGGATTTTCTGAAGGGCGTCCTGCCGGTGTCACTGGTGCTGGGTTTCGGTGGCTCCCCCAACCTGGCGGCCGCTGTCGGTGTCGGGGCCTTTCTTGGTCACTTGTTTCCGGTGTTCTTCAGCTTCCATGGTGGCAAGGGTATTGCCACCGGGCTTGGTGTCCTTCTGGCGTGGTCGTGGACAGCTTTTCTCGGCACTACTGGCGTCTGGCTGCTGGTAGCCGTGCTGTTCCGCTATTCCTCGCTGGCCGGCATGAGCTCCTTCGTCGCGGCATCGGTCTGGCTGCTGGTGCTGGGTGAGCCAGCACCCATGGTGATCGGCATGCTGGTGATCGCCGTCGCCACCCTATGGCGTCATCAGAGCAATATTCGCAATCTCCTGGCCGGCACCGAAAAGAAACTGGGGGAGAGGTCCTGACCTCGGCTGGCGGATGCTGATTCTCGGTATCGAGAGTTCCTGCGACGAGACTGGACTGGCGCTGTATGACAGCACCGGTGGTCTGCTGGCGCATGTGCTGCACAGCCAGGTCGACCTGCACGCGCTGCATGGTGGTGTGGTACCGGAACTCGCCTCACGCGACCACATTCGCCGGGTGATCCCGCTGCTGGATCAAGTGCTGCAGCTGGCCGACCGTGATACCGCAAGAATCGACGGTATTGCCTACACCCGCGGCCCGGGCCTTGCCGGAGCGCTGCTTGTCGGCGCTGGTGTGGCCCGTTCTCTGGCCTGGGCACTGGACCGGCCGGCTCTGGGGATTCATCACATGGAGGCGCACCTGCTGGCGCCACTGCTGGAGCCGGATCCGCCGGCATTCCCCTTCGTCGCGCTGCTGGTATCGGGGGGGCATACCATGCTGGTGCAGGTTGCCGGGGTCGGCCGTTACCGCCTGTTGGGCGAGTCAGTGGATGATGCCGCCGGAGAGGCCTTCGACAAGACGGCCAAGTTGCTGGGGCTCGGGTATCCGGGCGGACCTGCGCTGGAGCGTCTGGCCCGCGGCGGTCGGGCCGGTGCGTTCCGGTTGCCGCGTCCGATGACGGATCGGCCGGGGCTGGATTTCAGTTTCAGTGGCCTGAAGACCCAGGCGCGAACACTGATTCGCCAGCACCAGAACGCACCGGAAGCGGCAGCGGATATCGCTCACGCCTTTCAGGATGCGGTTGCGGACACGCTCGCCATCAAGTGCCGCCGCGCCCTGGCCGAGACGGGTGCCACGCGATTGGTAGTTTCCGGTGGCGTCAGTGCCAACAGCATGATCCGGCGCCGGCTGGATGATACTGCCGCGGCCGCCGCCGCTCAGGTTTATTATCCGCGGTTGGATCTGTGCACGGACAATGGCGCCATGGTGGCCTATGCGGGCTGGCGTCGGATGCAGGTGGGTGAGCGGGATGGCCTGGACTTCGATGTGCGGCCGCGCTGGTCGCTGGCCAGTTTGCATCCGCCAGCCGCGGGGTAGTGGATAGGCGTCCTCGGGATTCAGTTGTATTCCGCTTGCTGCGCGCATAGAATCATGCGCCCTTGTGAGGTAGGCAAGCGTGCGGCTGCCTGCCTTTTCGGTTTTCGACGGATTAGGTGAACGATTACATGCCCAATGTGAAGGTGCGAGAGAACGAGCATTTCGAAGTCGCTCTGCGGCGCTTCAAGCGCTCCTGCGAAAAGGCCGGTGTGCTTTCGGAAGTGCGTCGGCGGGAACATTATGAAAAGCCCACCCAGGTGCGTAAGCGGAAGGCAGCCGCTGCCGTGAAGCGTCATCTGAAGCGCCTTTCCCGCGAGCAGCAGCGTAGCGTGCGCCTTTATTGAAACAGCACGTCCCGGGGTGATCGGAATGACTCAGGACAGTGCACTGCTCGCGCGTCTGCAGGATGAGATCAAGCAGGCGATGCGAGCCGGCGACAAGCGCCGCCTGGGCGTGCTGCGGCTCGTTTCCGCGGCGGTCAAGCAGCGCGAAGTGGACGAACGCGTAACGCTGAATGACGATGACGTCATCGCCTTGCTGAGTAAGCAGGTGAAGCAGCGGCAGGAGTCCATCGCTCAGTATGATGCGGCCGGACGAGATGATCTCTCGGAGCAGGAACGCTACGAAATCACTGTCCTGAAGGAGTTCCTGCCGCAGCCGCTGGACGATGCGGAAATTGATCGCCTGATCGACAATGCGATCGCCGAAACCGGCGCCGAGTCGATGCGCGACATGGGCAAGATCATGGGCCTGCTGCGTCCAGCCATGCAGGGTCGTGCCGATATGTCAGCGGTCAGCGGCCGGATCAAGACACGCTTGCAGTAGCGCCTGCCATCTACTCATGGGCGCGCCCGTACCCATGAGTACGCCGATTGATATTTGTATCTGCGCAGGTTCTGCGGTTTCCCGGAACGAGTCCCGCTGCACCGCACGCAGTCCCCGGCGGTCTGCAATACTGAGGCTCTTGGCGCAGGCGAGGGAATGGATCAGCGTTTCCCCAAGTGAGTGGCAGGTGCTGAGCGCATGGCCGGACGAATCCCCGACGCATTCATCGATGATCTGCTGGCGCGGACGGATATCGTCGAGCTTGTCGCGGCGCGGGTGAAGCTGCGGCGGAGTGGCAGTAACCACCACGGTCTGTGTCCTTTTCATAACGAAAAGACGCCATCGTTTACCGTCAGCGCCGACAAGCAGTTCTATCACTGCTTTGGCTGTGGTGCGCATGGCACCGCGATCCGGTTCCTCATGGAATATGATCGCATGTCTTTCCCTGAGGCGGTGGAACTGCTGGCACGCCAGGCGGGAATGGAGATCCCCCGCGAGGCGCGCGGAACGGCGCCATCGCCGGAAACCGCTTCCCTGTATCCGTTGCTGGAACAGGCGGCGAACTGTTACCGGGACTGGCTACGCCGACATGCCGGGCGGGAACGTGTGGTCAGCTATCTGCGTGCTCGCGGCCTGAGCGGCGAGATAGCGGTGCGCTACGGCATCGGATTCGCGCCACCGGGTTGGGACAATCTGCTCAAGAGGCTGGCGGATCCCGAACAGCTGATCCGCGCTGGACTCGCGATTCGCAACGAGCAGGGTCGGGTCTACGACCGGTTCCGGGACCGCGTCATGTTTCCGATCCGGGATCGACGAGGGCGCACCGTCGGTTTCGGCGGTCGGGTGCTTGACCAGCAGGAGCCGAAGTATCTGAATTCGCCAGAGACACCGGTGTTTCAGAAGGGCCGCGAGCTTTATGGCATGCACGAGTGCCTGGAGTATCTGCGCAAGCCGGCGGAGATCATTGTTGTCGAGGGCTACATGGATGTGGTGGCCCTGGCTCAGCATGGTGTGCCGAATGCGGTTGCGACTCTGGGTACGGCGACAACCGGCGCGCATCTGGAGCGTATTTTCCAGGTCTGCCGCGACGTCGTGTTCTGTTTCGATGGCGACCGAGCCGGACGGGAAGCCGCCTGGCGTGCGCTCGAGAATGCGCTTGGTGTGCTGCGGGATGACCGTCAGGCACGATTTCTGTTCCTGCCTGATGGAGAGGATCCGGACAGCCTGATCCGGCAACGCGGCGAAGCGGGGTTTCGCGCGCTGCTGGCGGAGGCCGAGCCGCTGTCGGAGTTTCTGTTCCGTGAGCTGTCGACGGACGCGGATCTGCGCACCATGGACGGGCGGGCCAGGCTTGCCGAGCGTGGCGCGCCGCTGCTCGCCCGGGTGCCAACAGGTGTGTTCCGGGACTTGCTGGTTGATGAACTGGCGCGCCGGGCCGGTGTCGACCGGGAGCATCTGCTGTCGACAATGGAGGGACGCGAGACGCCATCGCGTCAGACCCGCCAGACCGAGCGGCAACCGTTGAGCGCGCCCCAGCGCCGCACGACGGTGCGGCTTGCAGTGGCGTTGCTGTTGCAGCGTCCCGCCCTGGCAGCCTTGGCGGGTGATCCGGCCCGGTTGGCGGCATTGTCGCTGCCGGGCGTGCCATTGCTTGTGCAGTTGCTTGAACTACTGCGTAAGGAACCGCATCTAACAACAGGCGCGGTGCTGGAGCGTTTCTCCGGCGACCGCCACGAAACGGCGCTGTGGAAGCTGGCGGCCTGGGATCACATGGTCCCCACCGACGGCGTGGAAGAAGAGTTCATGGACAGCGTTCGGCGGCTGGAGACGTTGCTAGCGGCCGAGCGCTTGCAATACTTGCATGAGCGACTGCAAGACGAGGGCCTGTCAGAGGATGAACACGCAGAGTGGTTAAGTCTGCTGCAGAGCCGCCGATAACTTGTGCAATGCATCATCCGCTGGCATTAAACCAGACGCGCGCTATAATTGCCGGTTTATTTAAACTCAGTTCACCATTCACCGACCTCCAGGCGGGCAGCGATCGGCTATGAATCAGGATCAACAATCTCAGATTAAACAGCTCATTGCCAGAGGCAAGGAACAGGGTTTCCTGACCTATGCCGAAGTCAATGACCATTTGCCAGACGATATCGTTGATCCGGAGCAGATCGAAGACATCATCTCGATGATCAATGATATGGGAATCACGGTGCACGAGGTGGCTCCGGACTCCGACACCCTGCTGCTGAATGATTCGGCGGTCAGCACGGACGACGATGAGGCGGCCGAAGAGGCCGCCGCCGCACTGGCGGCGGTCGATGCCGAATTCGGCCGGACCACGGACCCCGTTCGCATGTACATGCGGGAGATGGGGACCGTGGAACTGCTGACCCGGGAAGGCGAGATCCTGCTTGCCAAGCGGATCGAGGAAGGCCTTGATCAGGTGGTAACGGCGCTGGCGGCATACCCGGAATCCGCCCGCATGCTGATTGCGGAGCATGCGCGCATCGAGAACGAGGAACAGCGGCTGACCGACGTGGTGGCCAGTTTTCGGCCAAAGGACGACGAGCCGGCGCAGCATCCGCCACAAGGCGGCAACAATGCCGCCAACAACAACGGTGACGAAGAGGCGGCGCCGGATACGGGGCCGGATCCAGAGTTGGCGCGTGAAACTTTCCAGCGGATCGCGGAACTCTACGACGCGATGCAGGACAGCCTGTCGGCGAATGATCGCAAGGCGGTCAAGGGTCAGCGCCAGGAAATGGCCGAGCTGTTCCTCAGCATCAAGTGGACGCCCCGGATTCTGGAGGCCCTTGTGCGGCAGCTGCGTACCGCCGTCGAGCGTATCCGCCACCAGGAACGGGTGGTGATGGAATCCTGCGTGCGCAAGGCGGGCATGCCGCGGCGCGCGTTCCTGCAAAGCTTTCCTGGCAACGAATCCAGCAGCAAATGGTTCGACGGCCTGCTCAAGGGCAAGGACAGTTACGCGCCAAGGCTGGCCGAGGTGCAGGAGAAGGTGCGGTACGCCCAGGACCAGTTGGGTGACATCGAACGCCGCTCGGGCCTGGATATCCTTGAGATCAAGGATATCCATCGGCAGATGTCTATTGGCGAAGCCAAGGCGCGGCGCGCCAAGAAGGAAATGGTCGAGGCCAATCTGCGTCTCGTGATTTCCATTGCCAAGAAATACACCAACCGCGGGCTGCAGTTTCTGGATCTGATTCAGGAAGGCAACATTGGTCTGATGAAAGCCGTGGACAAATTCGAGTATCGCCGTGGCTACAAGTTCTCCACCTACGCGACCTGGTGGATTCGGCAGGCCATCACCCGCTCCATTGCCGACCAGGCGCGGACCATCCGTATCCCGGTGCACATGATCGAGACGATCAACAAGCTGAATCGGATCTCGCGGCAGATGCTGCAGGAGATGGGTCGCGAGGCGACGCCTGAAGAGCTTTCCGAGCGCATGGAAATGCCCGAGGACAAGGTCCGCAAGGTGCTCAAGATTGCCAAGGAACCGATCTCGATGGAAACGCCGATCGGTGATGACGAAGACAGCCATCTGGGTGATTTCATCGAGGATCTGATGGTCATGTCGCCGATTGACTCGGCCACCCGTGAGGGGCTCAAGGAAGCCGTGCGTTCGGTTCTGGGTGGCCTGACGCCGCGCGAAGCGAAGGTGCTGCGGATGCGTTTCGGCATCGACATGAACACCGACCATACGCTGGAAGAAGTCGGCAAGCAGTTCGACGTCACCCGCGAGCGGATCCGGCAGATCGAAGCCAAGGCGCTGCGCAAGCTGCGTCACCCGACGCGTTCGGAATCGTTGCGCAGCTTCCTCGACGAACAATAGGTTCCAACCGGTTCAGCAGACCATCAAAAAGCCCCGCGACGAACACCGTTGCGGGGCTTTCTCGTTGCATCTGCAAACTCGCGCCGATTACGCGGCGCAGGAATCTGGCCGTGGCGTCAGCGGATCTCTGATCGGCGCAGGGTGGGCTCGCCAGCCATCCGTTCTCGTAACAGGACCTGTTCCATGACGCTCTGTATGCCATCGATCACCGACTCTGGCTGTTCCAGATGGATGTGGTGGCCACTCCCCGGAACAATACGCAGTTCACCCATTGGGGCTCGCTCTGCGAGGTCTTCATGAAGTTCCCGCCAGAGGGTCTCCATGATCAGCCCGCGCTCATTCTGCGGCCAGGCATTGGAACCCCGGCTCAGGATCAGCAGAGGAACGTTGGGCATTGCTGGAGCCGAAGCGACCTGGGCGGCACTGGTGCGAAACCCAAGAAGCTCGTTACGCGTGGTCGTGACCCGAAGATCAGTGATCAGCAGTCGTTGGGCGGTGCGGATCAGTTCCTCCGGCAGATTCGGCGGCAATTCCGGCCGATAGTACACCTGCCCGCGCGAATTGCTGGGCGCGATATTGACCCCCGTCGCCTCGTAGAAGCGCAGTACCTGCTCTTCGTGGGAGGGGTCCACCAGCACCATGCCCGCAACCTCGGCTGGATAGCGCCTGGCAAAAATTCTCAGCGTGTAGGCGCTGAAGGAATGCCCGACAAGGACGAAGGGACCGCGTTCGACGCTGCTATTGAGAAGGCGATACAGGTCGCTGGCCATCCGTCCTGCGGTGCGGGGGCCGGATGCCGCGTCGCTCCAGCCCAGCCCGCCGCGATCGTAGGCGCACACCCGGGTGGACTCGGCAAGCTTGCCCTGTACACGGACCCACTCCAGAGAATCGCCGCCGAGGCCTGCATCGAGAATAACCGTGGGATGCCCGCTACCCTTGCAGTGCAGGTGCATGCGATGCTCGCCGCCGAGCGTTGGCAGGAGTACACCCGGGGCGGGAATGCTGGTGGCGTGCAGGGCACCATGAAGCAGCAGACCGATAACGGCAGTGGCGGCGGAAGACAGTGACAAGAGACGCGATCGCATAGGCACGACCTCCCTGATGCATGGTTGCACGGAAGTTGACTGTCCCCCCGGTTGCCAGTTTGCAACGAACGCCAGACTGCGTCCAGTATCCTTCGCTTCGCGATTCCGAGAGGCATTCGAACATGGAAAACGACGATCGGCGGCTGGCCGGACAGGTCGCTGTGGTGACCGGTGGAAATCGGGGCATCGGTGCTGCGGTTGCCCAGGGTCTGGCGGCGGCGGGTGCCGATGTGGCCATTACCTATCATCGCTCGACGCAGGACGCCGAAGACGTACAGCGGGCCGTCCATGGCATGGGACGAAGTTGTCTGATACAGGCAACGGATGTCGCCGATCCGGCGCAGATGACCGCGCTGGCCGAAGTGACGGCCAGGCGGTTGGGACAACCGACGATCTGGGTGAATCTGGCTGGCGCGGACATCCTGACCGGCAGTTTCGCCAGGCAATCTGACGAGGAGAAGCTGCAGCGGCTGATTGCCGTCGATCTGCTGGGGACTGTGCGCGGCTCCTGGGTAGCGGCGGAGCACCTGGTCCGGGGTGGTGTCGTCATCAACACGTCCTGGGATCTGGCGCTGCGCGGTATGGCCGGACGCGAGGCTGAAATGTTCGGTGCGGTGAAGGGCGGTATCACCGGTTTCAGTCTTAGCCTGGCGAGATCTCTGGCGCCGACACAGCGCGTAAACGTGATTGCCCCAGGCTGGATCGAGACCGCGTTCGCCCGCGAAGACCTGTCGGAGGAGGCCTACGCTGAAATCGCCCAGCGGATGCCGATGCAGCGTTTTGGCCATGGTGAAGATGTCGCCGAAGCCGTGATCTACCTGGCCAGCCCGGCAGCGTCCTACATCACCGGTCAGGTATTGATGATCAATGGGGGATTAACGAGTTAACCGAGAGGTTTCAGTGATTCAGGTTTCAGTGTTCAGACAAACATTCGACCTCGGCGCAGGCGTTCCGGTTCTGCACCGTCTGAACACTGAAGCACTGAAAAATGAACACGTTAATTCTTAAAAAACCCCCAACCGACGCGTTAGCCGATTGGGGGTTCCGAAGTAGCAGACAGCCGCGGTTGCTGTGGTCTTTTCTTACCGCGGCGCCATCTCTTTCTCGACGATGAAGTCGTGGAAGATCACGCCCCAGGGTGAATCACCCACAGGGATGTCCTTGATCACTTCCCGCGATTTCGTGTCGATTATCGAGATATCGTCGCTCTCGCCGTTGGCGACGGCGAGCAGGCTACGATCGCGATTCATTGCCAGGCCCCAGGGCCGGTCACCGACATCGATCAGGTCCACCTCTTCAAGTGTTTCCGCGTCGAGAACGGCGACCGTGTTGTCTCGCCCGAGGGAGACGAAGACCAGTGATTCATCGGCATTAAGGCGAACATCCTTCGGTCGCGCCCGGCGCTGGCCGAAGCGATGGTTCTGGACGATCTCGTGCGACTCCAGATCGATGATGTTGATCTCGCCGGCGACTTCCGAGGTTACGTAAAGATACTTGCCGTCCGCGGTTACCGTCAGCTCCCGCGGTCGGGTACCCACCAGGATGTTGGCCACCACCTCATGATCCGGCCAGGTGATCAGATGGACCATGTGGCTGGATTCACTGACCACGGCGATGATGCTGCCATCCGGTGTCGAAACAACGCCTTCAGGCTCAAGCCCGACGTCGATACCGCCTTTCAACTCACCGGCTTCCGGGTCGATCTGCATCAACTGCGCTGTGGCCTCGTTCGAGACATAGATATGCCCGGTTTCCGGATGCACGGTAAATGCTTCAGGATCCTCGCCCCCGGGGATGGTTCCGATCAATTCCATTTCGTAAGGGTCAATTACACCGATAAGGTCAGAAATGCCTAGCGCCACGTACAGTTTCGTGCCGTCGCGGGAGAAACCCATGTCGCGCGGACGTTGGCCACCGACGTCCTCGATGACCTTGATGACTTCCCAGGTCTCCGGGTCAATCACCGTGATCGAATGTTCCCACTCATTGGACACGAACAGGCGTCCAGTCAGCTCTTCGGCGGCCACCGGGACCATCGCGCCAAGGTAGAGGCCCAATGCCAGGCACCAGTGCTTGATTCTCATATCAGACTATCCTCCAGTCGACGTGCGAGGTGTTATCCCGCTTGCGCCCAATGTGTCATTTTTCGCAGGAAACCCCGCCAAGGGTATCCAGATCATCCTGATCGACAACGCCCTCCACCGGTGACTCGCCGATCACATTATCGTCACGCACGATCCATAGAGGCTGCCGTAGCTGACCGTTTTCCCGGAAGCTTAACGGCCGACCCTTGGAGGCATCGAAACTCTCCAGATCCTTCAGGTGCTGGATCAGGCTTTCAGGTTTCCGGCTGGCGGTTCGGGTCACGCCATCTCCAACCATGCGCACGGCTACAAAAGCCGTCCAGGCGCCTTCAGTCATGGGTGTGTCGTAAGCCTCGACGAAACGACCATTGAGATCGCCGGACGAGTAACGGCGGAATCTGTGGTGATGGGCAACGGCGGTGATCTCTTCATCGTCGGCCTGCTGCTGCCATTGTTCAATCGCATCCTGGCGCATGCTGGCGCTGGGGATGATGCTGAACAGGTTATCCCGGCAAAGCGCGCGCAACGCGTCATCATCGGAGCCGGTGTTGAACACCGCCAGATTCGGGAACGCCTCGGCGACCTTTGCGGCATTATCACCGTCGGCAGTGACGACAATCGCAATTGCTTCATCGGCAACCTCACTGTGGCCGGCAACCACGTCCATCGAGAATTCGTAACCCAGGAAGCCGCCCGCGCGGTTGATCTCTTCCAGCCCCATCTCGGCGCCCTTGTGGGCATCACTGCCTGCATCGCCGATAAAGGCGATGGGGACGATCTCGTCTGCGACGCTAACCGAGGCGAGACTCAACCCAAGCAGCCCCGCCAGCAGTGGCGCCGCATATCGTGTTCGATTCATCCTGCTCCTCCCTGTGCGGCCTCTACCGTGTCTTTGGCGTTACTGGCCGCGTTATTCTTGATTCACCATCTCCTCCAGCATTACACCATCCGCCTGAATACTGCGTGAATGGCTGAACTCTGCCCGAGACTGAATAGTCCCCGGAAGTCTCGCAAGGGAAAACTTCCCCACTGTGTTCACTTCCTTGGACGCACTGTGCCACCTTCGGTTCACTGAAGGCCTGGGCCCCTATCCGGACGTCAGCCGCACGACTCGCATTTTGCCGCGGGCTTGCAAGCAGTGGTGCACTGATGTTCTCCTTGCCGGCTCGCTGGCACGTCCATTGCTTCTGCTCTGGGCCTGAATTGTCATAACAAAGCAAACCAATTGGGGGAAAGCCACGGCGTGAGTACTAAGCCGACGATTTTACACATGCTCGACCCGAACCCTCGGGTCAGCCCGTTCGATGTCAACATGGCGGTGGACGCCGGGTTCCAGCACATCATTCCGTACACCAACGTTGGCATGGATGAGGTGTTGGGGCTTACCCAGGACGCAATCTTCTCGCGCGGCCCGACCGGCGTGAAGGCGACGGGCCTTTTCATTGGCGGTCGCGACCCCTGGCTTGCGCTGGACATGGTTGCAGAGGCGCGCAAGTCCATGGTGCCGCCGTTCGAAATGGCAGTATTTGCCGACCCTTCCGGCGGTTTTACGACTGCCGCTGGGCTTGTTGCCGTTGTCGCCGAGCAGATGCAGGAAGCCGGACTGAAGGGTGGTCTTGACGGTACCAAGGTTGCGATCTTCGGTGGCACGGGGCCGGTCGGGCTGGTCTCTGCGGTACTGGCTGCGGATGCAGGTGCCGAAGTGGTGGTGGTCAGCCATCGCTCTGCGGAGGCTGCCGCCAAGCACACTGCGGTGCTCAAGGAACGGTACGGTATCGACACGATCCCCGGTGATGGCTCTAGTGAGTCAAGTCGCGCGAAAATCCTCAAGGACGTGCATGCGGTAATGAGCACGGCGAAGGCGGGGATTCAGATACTGAGTAACAAGGAGCTCTGCGCCGCGCCGGAATTGCTGGTCGCCGCAGACGTGAATGCTGTTCCGCCGCTGGGGCTTGAGGGCGTTGGCGTGTCGGACAGAGGCAAGATTCTGGAAGGGACGGTGCGCGGTGCCCGTGGAGTCGGCGCTCTCGCAGTCGGTGACGTGAAGTACCGGACGCAGAACCGACTCTTTCAGGATATGCTGGCGGGCGATGGAACACTCGATCTCGAGTTCCGGGCTGCCATGAAACGGGCAATGGAACTGCTCGGATAATAAGCGCCACTGGCTTGCCTGGGGCGAGCGGCGCCGCGCGGCGACGCCTGACCTGAAGGATGACGAGTCGCCGGGCAATTGGAGTCCAAGAAGGAGGGTCAGGACTGTGGGAATTTTCAATCTCTTTAAATCACAAGAGCAATCGCAAGGAGTAAGTAAAATGGCACGAATCAACAGCATGCGTGTTGGTGAAGCACTGGTTGGTGACGGCGCAGAAGTGGCGCACATCGATCTGATCATCGGTCCCCGCGGTAGCACCGCCGAGTCCGCATTCACCAACTCCCTGACCAACAACAAGGATGGGTTCACCTCCTTGCTGGCCGTTGTTGCACCGAACCTGCTGTGCAAGCCGGCCACCGTGATGTTCAACAAGGTGACCATCAAGAACGGTACCCAGGCTGCCCAGATGTTTGGTCCGGCCCAGCGCGGCGTGGCCATGGCCGTTGCCGACTGCGTCGAAGACGGCACCATTTCCCAGGACGAAGCCGACGACCTGTTCATCTGCGTCGGCGTCTTCATCCACTGGGAAGCGAAGGATGACGCCAAGATCCAGGACTACAACTACGAAGCGACCAAGATGTCGATCAAGCGTGCGGTGAAGAACGAGCCGTCCGCTGCCGAAGTTGTGGCCCAGAAGGGCAAGGCCTCGCATCCGTTTGCCGCTCACGACTGATACAGTCGAAACCGGTATGCATTAAAAAGGCCGCCATCCCGAGGGGTGGCGGCCTTTTTCGTTGCAGCTTCGAAAAAGCTGACTTAGTCGCTCGCTTCTCTGGGCGCGGGCCAGCCCATCTCGCGATGAATGGCAATGCGCCCGCGGCGCCAGGATTCGTCGGTATTCCCGGCGATGCGGACCGACTTTGCGCCGACCGGGTTGCCGTTCTCCGTCTCCCGGATCTCCACCCGAAGCGACATGATCAACTCGCTCATCTTGTCGGCGACCGGCATCAATACCCGATCCGCGCCAAGGTCCCTGCCGATTCTGGCCTGGCAACTCCCGCAGCTGGTTATCCGGCGACCACCGACGTGTTTCTCGGTCAACGCCTGCAACTCTCCGTGATCAACCAGCTCATAATCGTCAGCGCGGTCCAGCGCATCACGCAGTTCCGTCGCGAAACGCTGCAACCGGGCCCGCTCATGTTCGGTGATGGGCTGTTCAATACTGCCAAAGGTCATCGTGGCATCCAGCACGGCGACCTTTGTTGGGTCACCTGCCGTAACACCGGTAACCCAGACTAAACTCATGACGGCCACCAGGCCGCTGATCCAGCGTCGATTCATTGTTCTCTCCCCTCCACCCTGCCGGGCAACATACGCTGAAAGACGGTATCACGTTTGATGATCAGGTGGCGCAGCGCGGCAGCAGCGTGCATGACGACCAGAAAGGCCAGAAAGTAGGCAGAGCCCACATGGATGAACGCAAAGATGTCGTTGGCCAGTTCGTTTTCACCGCCCCACTTGCCCAGATCCACCGGGATCCACCAGAAATAAGTGGGGTAACCAGTAAACGACGTCGTGAAGAAACCACTGATGGGCATCACGCCCATCATGATGTAGAGCAGCCGATGGCTGATCGCGGCGGCACGGCGTTCCCAGCACGGCGTCTCAGGCGGCATTGGCGGTGCCGGATTGCGGATACGCCACCAGACCCGCAGCAGCAGTAGCAGACCCACGGTCAGCCCGATGTTCTTGTGGTGCCGGAAGAACCAGGCGCGCGTGTCGTCGAACGGCAAATCGACCATGTACACGCCCATCGCGAAGGTGATGATGATCATCACGGCCATCAGCCAGTGAAGGCCCATGGCCAGCGGCGTGTAGCGTTTTCCTGTGCCTGCATCCTGCCTCATGGTTATCCTCGTTGTCCTTGAGATGCTGCGGCCTACTCTGCGCTTCTGGCCATGAATCCTACATGAACTCACATGCGCATCAGTCTCCTGCGCTGACCCTCGGACCTCATGCTGCGAATCGTGTTCCGGGAAAAACTCCCGAGCGCCGCCGAATGGCTCATCCATCCCTGGTGCCGGCAAGGTCCCGGGAGCATTCGGCGTCGGATTGTTGTCAATACCCTCGACGATAGCGAATCCGGGCTGGCGTCTGTCCCGAACAAAGGGCTTGACGGGGTGATGGCGTGCCCGGTGGCTTTCGATTTCACTGGCGGGCATATATAAGGTGTTTCGTTGGTATGAGTCGGAGAGGAGGGGGAGAGCCTGACCGGAACTGGTTGGCCGCCTTCGAATAAAATCATTTTGAGAGTGGAGCGAATAATGAAGCGATTCAGTCTTGTCGCATTGCTGACGGCGTCCCTGGCGTTTGCCGGATCGGCGTTTGCAGAGAACGAGTCATACGACTATCCGACCATTGATCGTTATCAGTGGATTGAGGAATGCCTGTATTACCAGGGGGAGCGGAACTTTGAAACGCTTTATGCATGTGCCTGCGCCATTGACGTGATTGCAGAACACATGCCCCATGACAAGTTCGTGCAGGCGGACACGGCCGAAAAAGCAGCCTCCGTGGCAGGTGAGTCCGGTGAATATTTGCGGGAACCGGCTCGGGGCATCCAGGAGCTGCGGCTTGCTTATGGTGAAGCGAAAAACCAGGCCGACAGGCGCTGCTTTGTGCGGCCCAATCGCCTGAAGAACATCTGGCCGGAATTCTGATTGCAAATCCCGCCCCGGGCTCGCCCTGAGCCCGGGGTAATTCGCTCGTGCATGGTCATTTCGCCAAGCTTGAATCTTACGTTGTACCCTTTTCTGCTGAACTCATTGCTCGTTAAGGAAACACTGATTTATTCCCGCGCCTGCGTTGGAGTCCGCATTTTTTCCGAGTCAAGGCGCGCTGCGCAGCGCCGCAGTCGTTCTGCGGTCAAGCAGCGCAACGCAGCAGTCGGGAAAAATGCGGCCCAACCCAAGGGGTCCGGCCGGTTTTGGCCTCTGGCGGCGTTGCGCCACCGGCCCGGTAGCTCGGGCTACCGAACCGGCACCGGGCCTTGCCAGATGACCAAAACCGGTCTCGGGCGCAGACGCGGGAATAAATCAGTGTTTCCTTAACGAAACACTCTCCCGGAGCCGTTCATTCCGCCCGCTTAACGGCGGCGCAAAGCCGCGCAACGGTTTGTGACAGAAACGACGCACCTTTCTAACGGTGATGAACACCGTCTCCGAGGCTGTTCATCTTTTATGACCGGGGCGCTCAGGGGAGATGCCGCTCAAGACAAGGTCTTGCGTGACCCTGGCCCCCGGGACGTTGGGTTGGCCTGCATCTTGAATACAGTTAGCTGCGGTGGATTCCGATCGCCACCGCCCGAGCGCATTGTGCTTGGGTGAATCCTGATCGGATCTGTCTTGCGGTCCCGGCAACCCCCAAGAGCCGGACGCCGTCACACAAAACACTAGGAGGGGGAGAAGAAGATGACTCCGACGAGACTTTCTCGTACGACCCTGGCCTTTATGGCTTCCGCGTCCATGGGCGCAATGATGCTGTCCGGTGGCGCCATGGCGAACTCCGACGTCATGGAACGCATCGGCACGCACGTAAACCATCCGATCACGGGCGGTGACTACCAGCAGACGCGTTACAGCGAAATGGACCAGGTGAACCGCGACAACGTGCACCGTCTGGTGCCGGCCTGGACCTTCTCCACCGGCGTTCTCCGTGGTCACGAAGGCGAGCCGCTGGTTGTCGACGGCATCATGTATGTTCATACGCCGTTCCCGAACAACGTCTACGCCATCGATCTGGATACCCGTGAAATTGTCTGGGCCTACGAGCCGAGCCAGGATTCCAACGTCATTGGCGTGATGTGCTGCGACACCGTTTATCGTGGCCTGGCTTACGGTAGCGGCAAGATCTTCCTGCAGCAGGCGGACACCACGCTGGTCGCTCTGGACGCCAAGTCCGGTGAAGAGCAGTGGTCCGTGAAGAACGGTGATCCGGCCATCGGTGAAACCAACACCAACGCCCCGCTGGTTGCTGGTGACAAGGTTGTTACCGGTATTTCCGGTGGCGAGTTCGGTGTCCGTGGTTTCGCGATCGCCTACAACATCGAAGATGGTTCGCTTGCCTGGAAGGGCTATAGCACCGGTCCGGATGACGAAATGCTGGTCGACCCGGACAACACCACTGCCATGGGTGAGCCGATCGGCGCCAACACCGGCCTGGATTCCTGGGAAGGTGATGAGTGGACCCGCGGTGGCGGCACCACCTGGGGCTGGTTCTCCTATGATCCGGACCTGAACCTGCTCTACTACGGTACCGGTAACCCGGGCACCTGGAACCCGGAACAGCGTCCGGGCGACAACAAGTGGTCCATGACCATCATGGCCCGCGACCTGGACACTGGCGAAGCCAAGTGGCTGTACCAGAAGACCCCGTGGGACCAGTGGGACTACGACGGTGTTAACGAAAACATCCTCGCCGACATTGAAATCGACGGTGAAGAACGCAAGGTCATGGTCAACTTCGACCGTAACGGCTTTGCCTACACCCTCGACCGCGTGACCGGTGAGCTTCTCGTTGCCGAGAAGTACGATGACACCGTGAACTGGGCTACCCATGTGGACATGGAAACCGGTCGCCCGCAGGTTGTGGACGAGTACGCTCCCGGCGTCCAGGGTGCCGACGTAAACGTACAGGGCATCTGCCCGGCGGCGCTTGGCTACAAGGATCAGCAGCCGGCCTCGTTCAACAAGCAGAACGGTCTGTTCTACGTGCCGACCAACCACATCTGCATGGACTACGAGCCGTACGAAGTGTCCTATGTGGCCGGTCAGCCGTACGTCGGTGCGACCCTCAGCATGTTCCCGACCCCCGACAGCTTTGGCGGCATGGGCAAGTTCATTGCCTGGGACGCTGCCAAGGGTGAAGTGGTCTGGGAAGCCGAGGAAGCCTTCGCTGTCTGGTCTGGTGCTCTGACCACCGCCGGCGGCCTGGCCTTCCACGGTACCCTTGAGGGTTACATCCGGGCCCGTGACGTTGATACCGGTGAAGAGCTGTGGAACTTCCGCACGCCGTCCGGCATCATCGGTAACGTGTTCACCTACGAGCATGACGACAAGCAGTACGTCGGCGTGCTGTCGGGCATCGGTGGCTGGGCCGGTATCGGCATGGCTGCTGGCCTCGAAGGTGATTCCGAAGGCCTTGGTGCTGTCGGTGCCTTCCGTGGTCTGTATGACCACACCCGTCTGGGTGGCACTCTGACCGTGTTTGCTCTGCCTGACTTCGAGTAATCGAGTCTAGATAGACGCACAGTCGGGCCGGTCGCCTAGCGACCGGCCTTTTTTTTGTCTTGAAAATGAATATAACGAAACATTATCCGTGCAGGCGGTGTTGACCGTCTGTTGGATGATTGACTGGGCTGAGGGCCCGGATAACAGTTGGACTGTGGAGATGACAAGAATGAGATGCGATTCGAACGCCATGCGCCTGGTTGGTGCGAGGTCCTGGCTGTTTCTGCTGATTATTGCTGCCGGCAGCGCGCTGGTATTGACAGGTTGTGGTGATAGCTCGGTTGAACAGGACGAGGTCGTCGAGGATGACGCCGACGAGGCGAACAATGACGATGTCACGATGTCTGACGAGACGGATGTCGAGGAATACGCAGAAGCAGCCGCCGTTGAAACCGCGGAAGGCGACGTCGCTGATGGCAGTGATATGTATACCGTAGTCTGCGAAACCGATGACGAAGGTCGCCGTGTCAGTTGTGCGGTTGATCAGGACACCTTCATCGGCTGGCGTACCGTCGGTAGCAACTGTGCCGTTTGTCACGGTCAGGAAGCAGCCGGTTCCTCATTTGCGCCGAACCTCGTTCGTCGCATGACGGAGATCTCAGAAGAGCGCTTCTATGAAGTGCTCGAAAAGGGGATCCAGACGGAAGGCAGCGCAATGCCTGGCTTCGGCGACAATCCGAACGTCTGGCCGCGGCGGGAGGCGATCTACGGTTACCTGAAGGCACGGGCCAATGACGACCTGCCCCCGGGTCGACCGGACCGGTTACAGGATTAATCTGCCTACCCTGCGGGGCTGGTGACAATGAGAACGGGCGGCGGCTGGCCGCCCGTCTTTTATGGTGAGGAGTGACAATGATGTCGTTGCTATCGGTGAATTGGATCCAGCGCGCAGGGCTCGCGATTCTGCCCGCCGCTACCTTGTTGCTGGCCGCGCCCGCCGCCGTCGCCGGGGACATGTTCACCCGGGATCACGGTGGCCCACCGGAAGATCGTGGAGCGCTGCGGATCTGTGCAGATCCGAACAACATGCCGTTTTCCGGTGTCGGCGGCGAGGGCTTTGAAAACAAGATGGCTGAACTGTTCGGTGAATCAATGGAGCTGCCTGTGGAGTTTTTCTGGCTGCCCCAGCGGTTCGGTTACATCCGGGCGACCTTGCGGAGCTGGATGGATGACGAGCGCCGTTATCGCTGCGACGTGATGATGGGCGTGCCCCAGGAAGCTTCCGGACTGACCACGTCGACCCCGTATTACTACACAACGCACATGCTGGTGTTCAAGAAGGATCACCCGGTGTTCAGCGAATTGGAACAGGCCAACGACCTGCTTGTCGCCGGCGTTCCCGCAGATACCAGAATCGGTGTGTTCGATCGGTCGCCGGCCAATGAATGGATGATCCGCAACGGCATGCGGGGCAACATCAAGGGCTACATCATGGCAGACGGCGATATCGGCTTTTACCCCGGCAAGGTCATCGAAGAGGATCTTGCAGAGGGCAATATCGATGCCGCCATCATCTGGGGTCCCATCGCTGGTTACTACGCCAACAAGGTGACCGAGGAGACCGGACAGGAATTTGAACTGTTGCCAATGGAAGGCGACCTTCGGGCCCGGTTTGCCTTCGGTGTATCGGTGGGCGTTCGTGCCGGTGATCACGAGTTGATGCGGCCGCTGCAGGTTGCTCTGCGTGAACATGAAGACGAGATCAAGGCGCTACTCGACGAGTACCACGTGCCCCAGGTCGATCGGCCGGAGCGCCGCCGTCGCTGATGGTCCGCTGCTGTTGCATCCGAGGTGGGTCCCCACCGCTTCGCGATGTCAGAATTCTTAAGAAGTCTGTGTCTGGAGGAGTGATCCGTGAAATTGATACCGCTGCTGACAACGCTTGCCCTCGGTCTTACTCTGGCAACTGCCGCTCACGCCGATAACCGAGACGAATTTTCAAAGGCCAACCAGCTTCTTTTCCTGACACCGCATATGGATGCGCTGGACGAGTCGGGAACCCAGGTCCGTTATCGCTACGAACGCTCGGGCACGCATCAGGATGAGGATGATGTGTTTTCCGACCACATCACCCTGTCGATTACTGACGTACTCGACGAGAGTTTTCGTGCCGGCGAGGTGGAATTCCTGACCGGCGACCGCCAGCGGCCGTTTCCGGGATTCCGGCAGGCGCGAGGCAACCCGGTCCTCGCCGGCTTTCTTCAGCATGATATCAATCGCATGAGTCAGGCTTCGGGTGCGCCGGTGCGATTCTTCCAGAACCGGATCAAGATGAAACTGGAAGATGAGCCGGTGATGGAGGAAGTCAGCTTCGAATTCGACGGCGAGGAATTTAACGGTCACCAGATCACCGTGACGCCGTATGCCGACGACTCTGATCGCAGCCGGTACGACCGGGAGTTCTGGGACAAGTACTATGTGTTCACGATCTCGGAGGATCTTCCCGGTTACATCTACAAGCTCGAGGCCGTGGCGCCGAATTCCAATGCCGAGGAGCCTTACTACAAGGATGTGCTGACGCTGGAAGTGATCGACCGCCCATAGGCATCACAGCGCGTCTCCGCTAGTACGACCGCCGGCGATTCAATCGTCGGCGGTTTTTTTTCGCCCCTTGTTCCGTTTGCGCCGTGCTTCCATGGTTGGCCCCGGATTTCGATGCACCAACTTGTCCTCCGGCGGCGGATCAACCAGTGCCCCCCAACGCAGCTCCTCATCCTGTACGTATCGCTTGCCAAGTTGCAGCGCGATCTGTGCCCGGGCCAACTCCGCCCCCAGGTAGAAGGCATGACCGCCGTCCTCTTCCACACCGAGATGGGGAAACAGTTCGAATGGGTCGTGATGGCTGTGCAGTCCGTCTCGATTGTAGATGTGAAGACCGTCCTCCGTAACATGAATGCGGAAGTTCGGATCGCGTACGCGGCTTGCCAGCTCGCGGATTTCTTCCAGGGTGTCTGGATGTGGTTTGCGCTCATGCAGGGCAAGGAGGTCGTTGCCGTAGCCCTTCGGCAGGTCACTATTCTCGCGGGCTGCGAACATGATGCGCCGGGCGCGGTCGGTCTCCCGGACAACCGTCCGAGCGTGCTCTGAAACCTGCGTTGTCAGCATATGGGTGATACGGAGTTCCGAGCAGATGCCCAT
Source organism: Ectothiorhodospiraceae bacterium (assembly GCA_007117515.1). Taxonomy (GTDB): domain Bacteria; phylum Pseudomonadota; class Gammaproteobacteria; order Nitrococcales; family Aquisalimonadaceae; genus Methylonatrum. The sequence continues at coordinate 32,391 of SKGQ01000004.1, forward strand.
GAGCAGCGTGCTGATCCCGACCGTGTCTGCTTCGGTCAGCTCGGTTACGTTACCTGCACCGAACATTATTTCGGTGTGCGGATGACGGGCGCGGAGATCGCGATAACGACAGATCGCTTCGGTGAAGCCGAAATGTATCGGGTCCAGAATCGCGTCGGCGACATGATCCCTGCCGCGTTTTTCCATGCCCTCGATGGCGCGAGTCAGAGAATCGAGATCACCTGCCTCGGCAGGGATCAGAATCGGCGTTGACGGCACTTCATCGGCAATCCACAAAGTCTTCTCGGTCAGGCTCAGCAGGTAGTCAGCGCCTGCCCGGCCGCCACGTAACAGATCCTCGGTGTCCAGAGAATCGACGCTCACCTTGAAGCCGGATTCCTGCAGCGCCTGGACCGATTCCTCCAGGTGGGGAAAGGCTGTTTCCGGCAGGCATCCCAAGTCGATGACATTGGCGCCTTCTGACTGAAGGATACCCGCGCGTTGGACGATGGATTCGACATCCAGCCGCGGAGCATCGGTGATTTCCGCGAAGATTTTCAGATCGTAACGACTCAGATCAGGCGCCTTGCCCTGGAACCCCAGATGCACGGCAAGATCCTTGAGGTCTGTGGGCCCACGCTCGACTGGTATGCCGTAGCGCTCCTCCAGTTCGCGGATATCGCCCCTGCAATGGCCGGGTAATACAAGACGATCCGCACCTTCGATGGGAGGCAGCCGGCGAGCGATCATCGCCACGGTCATCAATGCGGCGACATTGATTCCGATGTTGTGCACCCGGAAACGTTCCGTTTCCGGGTCGAGTTCTGCCAGAACCCTGCGCAGACTGGGTTCCGCGAGATGGCCTGTCAGGAATAGTATGGAATCGTTCACGCGGGGGCCTATCGGGCTGCAGTCACCGAACCGATCCATTAGAGGGCGGTGGTCGGTGCAAGAGATCCGGAGAAGCAAGGTCAGCGGCGAGAATGGTGTTCGGCCGAGGCAGCCTGGGCAATCGCAGGCCGGACTGTGCCGCAGACTTCGGCGCACCGCATTCAGGAGCTTCCAAGTTTCACATTATGCCGACGCATCTTTCGGTAGAGGGTGTTACGGCAGACATTGAGATGCTTGGCCACCCGGGTAATGTTCCAACGATAGCGTTCCAGGACTTCCACCAGGGCTTCTCGTTCGGCAGCTTCCAGCGGGTTGCTGCTGACCGGCGCCGCGTCGTTTCCATCCAGATCCTCGGCCTCGCCGGAAACGGAGCCAGACAGTTCCATCTGTCGGAGTTCGGGGGGCAGGTGATCCAGGTCCATGACGTCATCCGACAATGCGAGCGCCGTCCGCAGAACCAGTCGCAGCTGACGAATGTTGCCCGGCCAGGGGTATTCCTGGAGCAGCGTCCAGACCGAATCCTCGATTTCGACCGTCGGCCCGTCAGCCATTTCCGACTTGAGGACTTCATTGATCAGGCGCTTCTTGTCACTGCGTTCGTTGAGCGAGGGTAGGGTCAGCGTCAGGCCGTTGAGTCGGTAATAGAGATCCTCGCGGAAGGCATCCCGCTTGACCAGATCCCTGAGCGAGCGGTGGGTCGCGCTGATAATGCGGATATCGACTTTTACCGCGGTGCTGCTCCCCAGCGGCAGAACCTCTTTGGTTTCCAGCACGCGCAACAGGCGAGCCTGCAGTTCCAACGGCATATCGCCGATTTCATCCAGAAACAGGGTGCCGCCGTTGGCCTCCAGAATCTTGCCGCGCTGACCCTTGCGGCTGGCACCGGTAAACGCGCCCGCGCGGTAGCCGAACAACTCGCTCTCGATGAGCGTATCGGGGATCGATGCGCAGTTCACTGCAATGAAGGGCTGATCGGCCCGACTGCCGGATTCATGGATGGCGCGACTGAAAACCTCCTTGCCGGTGCCGGTTTCACCCTGCAAAAGCAGCGGAATGTCGCGCTCGAGAATTCGCTTCGCGCAGCGAATGTTGTAGGCCATGGTGCTGTCGCCATAATGCAGGCTGTCGAGTGGGGTACTGTTCGGTGAGGCGTTTGTCGAATGACCGGCGTCGGTGCCGACTGCCGTTCCGCCCACGGTACGGATCAGTTTGTCTTCCATTCCTCGCGGACGTTGCACGACGGCAAAAAACAGGCGGCTGTGCGTCACTTCCCGCAATGGTTTCGGATGCAAGCCCTGGAAACGCGGTCCGATACAGAGTTCTTCCATCCCGGTTTCAAAGACCTCATCGATACCCTGGCCGTGGAGCTGGTTCTGATCGTCGACGCCCAGTTGCATCAGCGCACTGCGGTTCGCGCTCAGGATCTGCCCGTCGCCGCGAATCGCGATCATGCCCTCGCCCGATGTCGCGACATATTCAGCGCGACTGTGGAACCGGAGCACGAAATCCTCTTCATGGGCTTTCAGGAACAGGCGGTTCTCAATGATCTGAGCCGACATGTCCACCAGCGCCATCGTGTGCTGCTGGGCATACTGGGAGTCGCTTGAAGCGTCCAGCACACCGAGCAGGGCACCATCGGGGCTGCGAATGGGCACGGCGGCACACGTCAGGCCGGTATTTCTGGAAAGGAAATGCTCTGCGTGGTGGATGACGACGGCTCGCTGTTCAACCAGACAGGTGCCCATGCCGTTGGTGCCTTGCTCGGGTTCGTTCCAGATTCCGCCGGCTCGCAAACCGCTATCCCGCGCCGCACGATCAAACCCCGGTTCCGAGAGACAGCGCAGAATGACACCTTCATGGTCGGTCAGGACAACAGCATATTTCGACCCGGCAACCTGTTGGTAAAGGGTCTGCATTTCGAAATCGGCGATCTCGATCAGATCGCTGAGGCGATCCTCTCGTTCCCGTAATTCCGGATGGGTCAGTATCGGTGGTGACTTGTTGTCATCAGGTTTTAGCCCATAATGTTCTGCGCAGCGCCGCCATGACGCTTCGATTGCCGTTTTCCCGATCCTCCTCTCCCCGTCCAGGGTGGCCCGTACCAGGGCCGCATGATCAACTGCACTTTCAGGCATCGTCATGTCGCAAGCTCTCTTCCGGGATTATCGTTGTTCTTATCGGTTGTTTGTTGTTACCGATGGCCGGCTCCCCTCAATCGCTCTGCCGCCGGCGCCCGGTTTGCGCCGATGCGGAAGGCCGGTGCGCGGTCGCTGCCCGGTCCATGCTGAATCTCTTCCGTGCGGGGGTGGTTTGACTATCTCCACCAACTCTTCAGGGGTGTCACCTTGAGACGACACTTCCCTGACCAATCGTCAACATTCCTTCCTGAGGCAAATAGCAATATGGCAGTGCCGCAGCCAGTATTCAAGGAGGGGAGGCTCCCCTTTGTTGCCCGGCCTACCGGCCGGGCAACAAAGGCGTGGAAATTTCCTGGCGGCAGCTGGTCTCAGTGGGCCACTGGTCCGGCGGTAGTGATGCGATGGTCTCCGTACATCCGCAACAGGATTGGCGCATGTCCAATCCGCCAACCATCAATGTTCAGTTCCCGCAACGGGCCGGGTTTCGCTGGCGCGGGCTGCGCGGTGGTGTTCAGCGCCGTCATGATTTCGTGCATGGGCCGCTGAATAAATGTCGGCAGGGTCCGCCAGTAGGCGTTATCGAGAGAAGCGGCCCCATCCAGGGGACCGACCAGAATGTCCAGATCGATGCTGACGGGGAGGGCCGCACCGTCGGCTGAGCGCCGGCGCCCGAGATGACTTTCTATACGCTGCAGTTCCGTCTTGAGTCGCCGCGGCGACATCGGACTACGCAGATACACGGCCAGGTTGAGAAAACGAGCGCCGCCCGCCTGGTTGCCGGCGGCCTTCGTGCTGTAAACCCGACTGACGATCAGTGCACCGTAGCGACGCGCCAATAGGGTAAGAGCCGCCACCAGGCGTGTTTCGGCCCGGTCATTGCTGCCCAGGGACAACACATACCCCCAGCCCGAGCCCGCCGCGAGGCCGCATTCCCGCTCCAGAGCCAGCGGCAACGGTGACGGCACACCGGAGGCCAGCCATGCGCGCATTCCTGTGGCCGGCATGGTCCGCATGGTTCGCGCACTTCGCATTGGACGGGACACGGCGGCCGACTCAGTTGCCCGAGCCGGTGTGCCGAACCTCGTCGCTGGCCGGTGCCACGGAGACTGCGCTGTACTTGAACGACGGGATCTTTCCCTGAGGGTCGACGGCCGGATCGGTCAGCACGTTGGCACAGGCCTCGCGGAAGTGCATCGGGATGAACACGGAGCCCTCGGCAACACGATCCATCAACTGCGCCTTGAGCTGGATGACACCGCGACGGGAGCGCACTTCCACCATCTGACCGTCAGTGATATGCAGTGAGACCGCATCGTTCGGGTTGATCTCGACAAAGGCCTCCGGGCTGATGCTGTGCAGTGCCGTGGACCGCCGGGTCATGCTGCCGGTGTGCCAGTGTTCGAGCATTCGGCCGGTATTCAGCACCAGCGGATACTCGGTATCAACCTTCTCGTGCGGCGGGCTCTGCCGGGCAGCGACCAGCTTGGCCTTGCCATTGGGCCGCGGGAAGCTTTCGGTGAAGACGATACGCTCGCCCTCGGAGTTGTCCGGATCATGGCAGGGATACCACTTGCCATCCCGTCCCAGCACCTCATGGCTCAGGTTCTGATACTCGGTCGTGCAGCCGACGAACTCGTCGAACACATCCGACACCGAGGCGTAGTCCATGTCCGCACCCAGGCGCTTGCCGATCTCGCAGATCAACTCCCAGTCCTGGCGGGCATCACCCGGCAGGGCCAGCGCCGGCCGGCCGATCTGCACCCGGCGGTCGGTGTTGGTGTAGGTACCAAGCTTCTCCATGAAGGAACTGCCGGGCAGGATCACATCCGCGAACTCGGCGGTTTCGGTCATGAAAATGTCCTGCACCACCAGGAAGTCCAGCGCCATCAGCCCCTTGCGCACCTTGTTGGTGTCCGGATCGGAAACGAACGGGTTTTCGCCCTGGACGTACATGCCCTTGATGCTGCCGTCCAGCGCACCGCTCATGATCTCGGTGACCGTCAGGCCCGGGTTCGGCGACAGTTCGGTTTTCCAGTAGGCCTCGAACTTCTTCTGGATCTCCGGATCGTTGACCGGCTGGTAGTCCGGATAGACCATCGGGATCAGCCCCGCATCGGAGGCACCCTGCACGTTGTTCTGGCCGCGCAACGGATGCAGCCCGGTGCCCGGCTTGCCGACATTGCCGGTGATCATCGCCATGGCGATGATGCAGCGCGAGTTATCCGTGCCATGGGTGTGCTGACTGATGCCCATGCCCCAGAAGAACATCGAGCGCCGGTCAGCACTCAGCAGGCGAGCCGCCTCGATCAGGTCATCCTTGTCCACGCCGCAGAGGTTGGCGACCACCTCCGGCGAGTACTCTTCAACGGTCTCGCGAATCTCGTCGAAGCCCTCGGTCCGGTTATCGATGAACTCGTGGTCGATCAGGTCTTCCTTGATCAGCACGTGCATCATGCCGTTGAACAGCGCCACGTCCGTGCCCGGATGGATCTGCAGATAGATCGCTGCGTGATCCGCCAGCCGCGGACGGCGCGTATTCACGATCACCAGCTTTGTGCCCTTTTCGGCAGCTTCCTTGATGAAGGTGGCGGCCACCGGATGGTTCTCGGTGGGGTTGCAGCCAGCGAGCAGGGCGGTGTCGGCGTTCTCTATGTCCCGCACCACATTGGTCACGGCACCGGAGCCAACGCCCTCCAGCAGGGCGGCCACCGAAGAGGCGTGGCACAACCGTGTGCAATGATCGACGTTGTTGGTGCGGAAGCCGGTGCGGACCAGCTTCTGAAACAGATAGGCTTCTTCGTTGGAGCCCTTGGCCGAGCCGAAACCGGCCAGCGAATCACCACCGTGGGTGTCGCGGATCTCGCCGAGCTTGCGGCCCACAAGCTCCAGCGCTTCTTCCCAGCTTGCTTCCCTGAAATGCGGCATGACGTCGTCATAGTCAACGATGCCGCCGGGCTTGCGCTTGCCACCGCGTTCGCCTTTGACGTCTGCCGACAGCGCTGTCTTCGGGTAGCTGTCTTCGCGCCGGATCAGCGGCTTGGTCAGACGCTGTGCATGCATTGCGTAGTCATAGCCGTAACGGCCCTTGACGCAGAGGCGGCCGGAGTTGGCGGCGCCATCGCGGCCGCTGACATCCAGGATCCGGCGCTGCTCGCTGTCAACCCGATAGGTCAGGGCGCAGCCCACGCCACAGTAGGGACAAAGGGAGTCGACACCCTTGAAGCCAACGGCCTTGCGGGCTTCACCAGTGGAACCGGGAATCTTGCGCATGATGAATCCTCTCCTTCGCGGACAGCCTTCAGTCGCTGCCCAGCGGCTCCAGTTTAAGGTCGGCCAGTGCGCGGTTGGTCAACGCACCGGTGGGACATACGGCCATGCATTCGCCGCAGGACACGCAGGTGCTCTCGCCCATCGCCGTGTCCAGGTCAAAGGCGATTCGTGTGCCGTAGCCCTTGCCGGACCGGGTAATTACATCGTTATGCTGCAACTCGTTACAGCCCCTCACACAGCGGTCGCAGAGAATGCAGGCCTGGTGATCGACGGCGATCACCGGCGAGGTGAGATCCACGCCCTGTGGTCGCCCGCTGGCACCATCCCGCAGGCGGACCTCCGTTATGCCGTAATCGCGGGCCATGTTCAGTAACTCATCGTCACCGGTGGCGGCATCGCGAGCGCTGTCCTCAGGATAGTCGGAAAGCAGCATCTCCAACAGCATGCGGCGATGCTTCTCGACTTTCTCCGAGCGCGTGTTCACTTCCATGCCGTCATCACAGGGACGCACGCAGGAGGCCTGCAGATTGCGTGCGCCGGTATCGACAACGCACATCCGGCAGACGCCCACCGGACGCATGCGCGGGCTGTGGCAGAGCACCGGAATATCGATGCCGAGTTCGCGGGCCGCATCCCAGATGGTGGTGCCGGCAGGAACTTCGATGGCCTTGCCGTCGATGGTCAGCTTGACGGTGTCGTTGCTCATGCGTCCTCCTTCTTTCCAAGCCGCTGAGCGACCTCCGGAAACATTTCCATTACCCCGGTTACCGGTGACAGCGCCACCTGACCGAGGCCGCAGATCGAGGTCTGGGCCAGGGTGTCATCAAGTTCATGCAGCAGCCCGGCCAGCCCGTCCTCGATATCGCCCTTGAGCGCGTCCTCGAGCATGGCCACTGCCTTGCTGCTGCCAACGCGGCAGGGCACACACTTGCCACAGGATTCGTTGCGGAAGAAGCGCGCCTGGGCGGTCGCCAGATCCAGCAGATCGCGACCTTCGGCGACGGCAACAAAGGCGCCGGAGCCGAGCGCGCTGCCAGCCTTCTGCATGGCGTCGAAATCCAGTGGCGTATTGGCCCTGTCGGCAGGCAGGAAGCGGGTCGAGGCGCCGCCCGGCGAGAATGCCAGCAGTTGTCCGCCATCGGCCACACCACCGGCACGGGCAATCAGGTCAGCCACCGTGGTGCCCATCGGCACGCAATACACACCAGGATTGGCGACATCGCCGGAGACCGCCATGTACTTCAGCCCGGGACAGTCGTTGACACCCTGGTTCTGCCACCACTCGCCACCGTTCTGCAGAATCATCGGCACCGCGGCGAAGGTTTCCACGTTGTTCATCAATGTCGGCAGCCCATTGAGGCCGACATTGGTCGGAAACGGCGGTTTGTTGCGAGGTTCGCCGCGCTTGTCTTCCAGTGCTTCCAGCAGCGCCGTCTCTTCCCCCAGGATGTAGCCACCGGGGGAGATAAAGACTTCCATATCGAAGGGCTTGCCGGGGCCGAAGGCGTCAGGCCCGAGCACACCCAGTTCCCGTGCCCGAATCAGCTCGTGGCGAAGGATCTCGGCGGCCTCACCATATTCATGGCGCAGGTAGACGATGCCGCGCTCGGCCTCGATGACCCAGCCGCCAATGATCATGCCCTCGATCATCAGATGCGGCAGCGTTTCCATGATGCAGCGATCCTTGAAGGTGCCCGGCTCGCTCTCGTCTGCATTGCAGACCAGTTGCTTCGGACCACCCTTGGCGCCGCGGGTGAAGGCCCATTTCATGCCGGTGGGGAAGCCTGCGCCGCCCATGCCCCGCAGACCCGAGGCCTTGAGCTCGTCAATGACAGTGTCGCGGCCGGCATCGGCGGCGCCATCACGCAGTTTGCGGAATACGCCGTAGTGAGCGTCGGCGGTCGGATAAGGGTCGGTGGCGGCGTCAACCGCTCGCATGACCTTCTGCTCCCGCGGTTGACCGCTCAGCGCCAGCTTTACCTCGGTGGCATTGCTGGCGGCGTGGTGGTGGTCCACCAGCGCCACCGGCGCCTGCTCGCAGCGTCCGAGGCAGGAGACTTCGCGCACCTCCACATCCGGATCCTGCTTCAGTTCCTCAAGCAGCGTCTCGCGAAATGCCGGTGCGCCCTGCATGCGGCAGACGACGTCACGACAGACCTCGACCACGTGTTTGGCTCCGGGCTTCTCCTGAAAAACGGGGTAGAAGCTCCGCAGGCCCTCCAGCCGGTACAGCGGTTCACCGGTTTCTTTCGCCAGCTGCTTGAGCGTCTCGTCGCTCAGCCAGCCCTCTCGCTCCTGCAAAGCGAGCATTGTTTGCAACAACTTCATTCCGGAACGCTCCGTCCAAAAGATCTTAAAATTATTTGCAATGCCCGTGCCGCTGAATTTCGGACCGGTCATGCACTATGTCCTGCCGGCCGCTGCTGCCATTGTGACGCAGGCTGAACAGGCTGTACCTTGGACGCACTGACACGTCAAAATGTGTACGTCCGCTGAACCCCAAAGGAGTTCCAAATCATGACCAGCAGTGATCGCCGCCAGGACACCGTCTACGACGAGGAAACCATCAAGGCCCGTCTGGCCGAGGAGCTTCCCAACTGGTACTTCGAAAATGGCTGGATCCGCCGCAAGTACAAGACCTCCGGCTGGAAATCCACTCTGATGGTGATAAATACCGTCGGCCATCTGGCCGAGGCCGCGTTCCACCATCCTGACATTTCGGCGTCTTATGCCTTTGTCGTGGTCAAGCTCATGAATCATGCCGCCAAGGGCGTCACCGACAAGGACTTCGAACTGGCCCGCAAGATCGAAGACGTCGTCATGTGGCAGCCGGGCCAGATCGAGGGCGGCTCCCTTGAAGGCACGCCGGACGATCCGCGTTTCAAGTACATCAAATACGATTGAGCAGCCGCGCGGGTTCAATCCCGCAGCAGGAGTATTTCACCAAGCCCCTGAACACTGCGATCGCCAAGCCAGCGCTGGACCCGTTTCGGGTTCAGCGCGGCGAACGGGCCATCCAGCTCCCGCCAGGCCCTGCTCATCAAGGCCAGAATCGACAATGCATGTTCGCCATTGTCGCGAAACAGCGGTGACAGGTTGGTCGGCGGTTGCCGCAGCAGAATCGTGCCACGGCGCATGGCCCAGCCGAGGCCATCGCCCGTGCTGCCTAGAACGGCGATGGTGCCGGCGCGCATCCTGGCTGCTGTCCAGGCACCGCAGTTTCCTTCGATGAGCACCGAGCCGCGCCGCATGCGCTCACCGACCCGATCACCGGCGTTGCCGCGGACCAGCAGCAGCCCGCCTTCCATGCCGTATTTCTCGCCCGGTCGGGCTGCGGCTACGCAATCGCCGGCATCACCGTCGATGACGAGACGGCCGCCGCGCATGGCGTTGCCGGCGTACTCGCCGGCATCCCCCGTAATATGCAGTTTGCCGCCGCGCATCTTGCGCCCGGCGTACGGACCGGCAGATCCGTGGACGCTGATCTGGCCCTCGGTCATGCCGTAGCCGATACCCCACAGACTGGCGCAGTCGGTTTCGAAAACCAGTGCATCGCAGGGCGTGCCGTTAATCTCGAAGACGTCGCCGAGTGGCAGCCGTTCGGCACCTTTCCAGACCTGGATCTCGGCAATGGCGTCCGCGGTCAACTCACGCAGTCGCTCCGGCACCAGGTGACTGACATCAACCGTCGACGCGGTTGATTCCCGCAGGCGCAGGCTCAGTGCCGTCATGCCATCACCTCCCGCAGATGGAAATGGTGCTTGCCGAGTTTGCCGCCGTAGTTGCCCGCGGTGACGCTCAGCACGCCCTGCTCGCTGCCGCGCGCGGTGATTGCCTGAATACCGCTGCGCATGGCGCGTGAAACGTGCTCCGGGGTGAGGCCGTTGACCACGATCTCGAGTACCGCACCCACGTCCGGGCCAAGCTCGCTGCGCGGTGAAACCCCACGCAGGGTCGGACAGTAGGCATCGTTGCTCGAGGCCATCAGTGCCTTGTACTGGGAGCCAACCTTGGAGCCGGAACGGACCACACCGCCGGGAAACGGCATGATCACGCCGGCTTCCTGTTTCATCGCAGCTACCGCATCAGAGGCTGCATCCAGCGCGTCGCGGTGACTGCGCGCGGTGAAGATCAGGTTACCGCCACCCACGGATGACACCATGCCGGTGGATTCCTGACAGATGAATTCGCCATCCATCACCGGCACCCGCCAGTAGCGCACACCATCAACCACCTTGGATGCCTGATAGCCATCGCCGAAGAAGCGGATCTGGCTACCCATCGGTACCTGGCGCTCGCCCTCGATGCCGGCGTATATCGCTGAACCCGGCGCAGTCAGCACTGCCTGGCCGACGCGGTTGGATACCTGCTTGCCCAGGTCCTTGCTGCTCATCGCGAACAGCAGGCAGGCCACGCCAGGGCGGCCATCCGGCGTTTCGTCGGCGCTCAGCTGGGCCTCGATGCCGCCCTCGACGCCGCAGCCAATGACCGAAGTGGCAAAACCGGTAAAGGCAGTCGCCGCGTGGTTGGCCCAGGTCTCGTCCGGACCGGTGATGATGACGCGCGTGGCCCGCATGTCGAAGGCCTCGGCGTACGTGTCCTCAATGTATACGCCGTTGATCTTCACCGCTCCCTCCGACAACTGTAGGCCACCAGTCTGCCGCGACCGTCGCCCTCGATGTCGTCATCGCGGACCGGGTAGTTGGCCAGGCTCATGGCGTAATGCGAACGGAAATGCTCGTCCAGAGATTTCTCGATGCCGGCATCGTGTTCGGTCCGCATCCAATGGGTCACGCCCCAGGAGATATCGACAATCCCGCCGTTGCGGACCACCAGATGGCCGTCCTTGAAAACCATGCTGGCATCGCGGAATACGGCTTCCCAGTCATCGCCCGGCGTGTAAACCGCAATATCCGCCGCCGAGCCCGGCGCAAGATTGCCGCGGTCAGTCAGCCCCAGGAGCCGTGCCGGGCCCGAGCGGGTGATCACCGCAATCTCGTAGAGGTCGTACTCGCGGTCCATTGATGCCAGGTGGGTCGCCGTCTGGGCTTCTGCATGAATGCTCGACAGGCGATCGTTACGGAAGCTGCGGTCCATCAGCAGACGGATCAGATGCGGATAGCTGGTGAACGAGGCGCCGTTCGGATGATCGGTGGTCAGCACCACGCGCCACGGGTCGTTGACGCCGAGGAACAGCTCCAGACCGATGGTCCATTGCAGGGCATTGACGAAGCTCTTGTCGCGGTACTTGAACGGCACCACGCCACAGCCGGCCTCACATTCCAGATCCGCCGCCAGCCAGCGCTTCGGGTTCGCGTGCTGGTGGGCAGCGTACTGCAGCATGGCATCGGCCGAGATCGTGCAGGTCTGTCCGAACATCACCTGACCGACGTCGACGCTAACGTTGTCGTGGCTGTTGACGTACTCGGCAATCGGCGCGGCTGCCGAGGAAAAACCCATGTCGCCTTCAGTGCCGTAACTGTGGAACTGGAGATGGGTCAGATGCACCGGAATCCCGCCGGTCGCCCCCATTGTGGCCAGCGTGGTGTCGACATTGCCCGGGACCCCGAGATTGCAGGTATGAACATGCAGCGGTTTCGGCACGCCAAGTTCCTGCACGGCAGTCGACAGGGTCTCGAGTACGCGCCGTCCGGTGACGCCGTAATAGGGGTTGGTCTCGTCCAGGTCCATCTTGCGCTGGTTGAACTTGAAGGCGTTGATCCCGCCCGGGTTGACCACCTTTATGGCCATGCAGCGGGTGGCCTGCAGGATCCAGCTGACGTAATCGTTGATCTGCGCCTGCGGCGCATCGGCGGCCAGCAGCTTGAGCAGAAAATCGTCGTTCCCGAGCATGGCGAAGCCGCCCTTGTCCATGATCGGGATATCGCCCATTTCCTGGTGCGCGAGGCGGGCGTTGACCGGCAGCAGGGCGGGCTCGAACACCGCCGTGTAACCCATGCGTGCATATTCCATCCCGGTTTCCCAGGCAGTGGGCACTGGGCCACGCAGGCTGTCCTCGACTTCGGCGCGCAATTCCGGTGGCAGCAGCGTGCGAGCGATGTTGACCTTGCCACCACCCACATGGGTGTGCATGTCGATGCCGCCGGCCATGACGATCTTGCCGCGCAAGTCGTGGGTCTCGTCCGGGCGCGTGTCCGCGCCCGGCGCATCAATGATGCGACCATCCCGGATCCAGATGTCACGGACCTCGCCGTTGATGCCCTGCACCGGATCGTAGACGGTGCCGCCACTTAGCAGTGTCAGCATGAGGAGGACTCCCGGGCCGGCAATTCGGCCAGTATCTGGTCGAGGATATCGGCGGCGCTGGGCAACCGGCTGTCACGCAGCCTGCGCAGGGGCAAGCTCACGACATGGTCGCAGCGCACACTGGTACCTGCGTGATCGAGACCGGGAACACCAATCGGGATCAGCACGTCCGGCCGCCAGTCGAGCTGGTCCACATGGGGCGTCAGCACGATGCTCGGCACATCCGGCTTCGATGGCAGATGCTCACCCTCAAGCCCGCCAACCCAGACCATGCAATCGGTGGTTCCCGAGGCAAGCAGGCGTTTCGCATCGATCAATCGCGGCTCGTAAATCACGTCATCGCCGCGGTAACGGATGCGGCCCGCATAACCGGTGGACCAGAGGCAGACTTCCTCGAAGGTGGTGGCGCTTTCATTCCCAGCCAGTGCCAGACCGCCCCAGCGCTTCTCGGCGTTCAATGACTGCACAAGGGTCTGCAGCGCCTCCACCAGCAAATCGCCGTGGGCACCCAGGCCGGACGGACCCCAGACCACGGCACCGTAATCCACCGGTCGCATGGCTTGCGCGAGATCCGCCAGAGCCGCCATCGGCAGAGAATCCGTCGCGCCATCGTCCAGTGCACGTTCTTCCAACAGGCATCGCAAGGCCCCTATCGCATATGGCACATCTTCAACCGCGCAGTCGATGTGCTGCCAGTGCAGCGCATCACTATCCTTGCCAGCCGGCGCCAGCGGGCCGATCACGACAACATCGCGTGGCTTGGCTGCCAGGAAGGCGCCGGTGGCGCCATCCAGGAAGCGCTCAGCGAGACGCGGCGCCACATCGGCGCCATTGGAGCCGATCAGCAGGCCCATCTGCGCCCGGTTGCGCAGTTCCGAAAGCGTCGTGGTCATGCCGCCTGATGACTGCATCGCGAGCACGCCCTGGAAGCCACCGATGCCGTGCAGGTGGTCCATGGCTGCCTGAGTGCGGTGCGCGAGCTTCAGTGCGGAGCGGCTGCCAGCAACGTCGGTTGCGAGTCCGGTCAACAACGGCTCACGGGCCTCGCCCA
>SKGQ01000134.1 GCA_007117515.1 Ectothiorhodospiraceae bacterium
ATTTTTCCCGACTGCTGCGTTGCGCTGCTTGACCGCAGAATGACTGCGGCGCGGTACAGCGCGCCTTGCCTCGGAAAAAATGCGAACTCCAACGCAGGCGTGCGAATAAATCAGCGCTTCCTTAACCAGTGTTTCCCTGGCAGGCAGCACCGAATCCGGCATGCATTTTTCACCCACGCACTCGCGGGCCAGCCAGGGCATAAGAACTCAGGCGGATCCGGTTTCGGGGTCCGCTTTTTTCATATCCGGACGATGCATCCGCTGTTCCGCCAGTCGATCCGCCACCTGTTCCGGCTGAATACCGCTTGCAGCAGCCTCGTGGAAGATGGTCTTAAGCGTGCCGGCGATGGCCACCACCCGTGCATCAACCTGCTCGGGCCGATAGTCGCCAAGCTGCGCGGCAACATCGATCACTCCGCCGGCATTGATCACGTAATCCGGGGCATACAGGATTCCCGCGTTATGCAGCGCGGTGCCAAACTCCGGTCGCGCAAGCTGATTATTTGCGGCACCGGCGACAACGCGCGTGCGCAGCCCCTGGATGGTTTCGCCGTCGATGGCGCCGCCCAGGGCACAGGGTGCGAACACATCCACCTCGGCGGTATGGATTGATGCTGCCGGCAGCACCTCGGCACCGAAAAGATCTGCCGCCCGGCGGGCACGCATCGCATCGATATCGGCCACCAACAGCCTGGCGCCGGCGGCATGCAGGGCCTCCGCCAGTCGGAAACCCACGCTGCCCAGGCCCTGGATGGCGACGCTGCGGCCGGCCGGATCATCGCTACCGAACACCACCTCCAGACACGCCCGGATGCCGTGGAACACGCCGACCGCCGTGGCCGGCGACGGGTCGCCAGTGCGCTCTTCGCCGTCGGCCCCGTAGCTGGCCCGTAAACCAGTGACATACGCCGTGGTCTCGGCCAGTTGCCGAAGATCCTCGACCCGAATCCCGGAATCCTGCGCCGTTATGTAGCGGCCGCCGAGACTGTCCACCAACCGCCCCATGGCGCGCATCAGCGCCGGGGTACGCAACCGTGTCGGATCACCGAGGATGACAGCCTTGCCGCCGCCATGGGGCAGTCCGGCCATGGCATTCTTGTAGCTCATGCCCCGGGACAGCCGCAGCACGTCGCCCAGCGCCTCGTGCTCGGTACCATAATCGCGCATGCGCAGACCACCGAGACCGGGGCCGCGCACCGAATTGTGAATCGCGATGACTGCCCGCAGGCCGCTCTCCGGGTCGTGTCCGAAGAACACCTTTTCGTGCCCCTGGTAATCCGGATGTTCAAACACGATCAGGCACTCTCAATGATTTCGTTGCGCACGCGCACTGCCATATTGCGGGGCATGATGCTTCTGCCCCGGGCTTCCATGTGCATCCGCGTGAACGCCGCGCCGAACAGCAGAATCAGCGACGAGCAATAGACCCACAGCAGAATCAGCACCAGCGAGGCGGCGGCGCCATAAGCGGATGCCGGCGCCGCATAGGTGAGATACATCGCGATCAGGGTTCGCCCAAAAGCGAACAGCAACGCCGTCACCAAAGCCCCGAGCATGACATCGCGCCAGCTCAGGACGACGTCCGGCAGCACCTTGAAGATGGTCGCGAACAGCAGCGTGACCATGAACAGCGAGATTACGAATTCCGACCCGGTAAGCAGCCCAGCAGGCACCGGAAGCCATACGTCAGCAAATTGCACCACGGCGCGTAGCGCAATGCCGAACACCAGCGACACGATCAGCACGAAACCAATCGACAGCACCACGGCCAGCGACAGCACGCGGTTCTTGATGAAGATCAGCATGCTGTTGCGGCTGGGCTTGGCCGCCACGCCGAAAATCGCATTCAGCGAATACTGCATCTGCGCGAACACCGTGGTGGCGCCAATCAGCAGCGCACCGACACCGAGCACGGTAGGCAAAACGCCCGAGTGTTCAAAGCGGCTCTCGGCCACCGCCTTCTCCACGGCCTGCGCCGCCTCGGCACCCATGGTCTCCTGCAGTTGTCCGACCACCCGCCCCTGCGCGGCATCCTCCCCCATGACCAGACCCATTATCGCCACCGCAATGATCACGGTCGGTGCCAAAGAGAACAGGGTGTAGAACGCCAGCGAGCCGGCGTAACTGAAGGCATTGTGGTCCAGCCAGAGCCGAGTCGCACGGCGCAGGATCTGAGCCCAGTAAAACACTGGCTGCAACGCCAGACGCAGCGGCGCCGGCCACGACTTCATGGGAGGCAGATACGGCAATCGCAGCATCAGCGGCTCCGGAATGTATAGGCCAGCACCAGACCCAAGTAGCCCTCGTTGGCATCACCCAGATCATCCACCACCGGGCTGTCCTTGGCATCATTCAGCAGCCGTCCGACGCCCGCCACCGCAGTCAGTGACCAGTCGCGATCCATCAGATAGATCAACCGCCCCTGCAGGCGCGACGCGGTCAGCCCGGACCCGGCCCGATAGGGCTCCACACCCAGCACCTGCGCGTCGCGCTGATCAAGCCCGTACACCGAATTGGCGGAACTGGCACTGCGGTACACCAGGGTGGGACCGATGCTGGCGAGGAACCGGCCAAAGCGCCGATCCAGACGCACGCCGACGGAAGCGCGATAGCCTTTGACATCGCCGGTCATGGGAAACCGCACATCCGCCTCCAGCCGCAGATCGTCAATACGGTATTCGGCAAATGCCCCGGCCGCGACCCCACCCCGGACCGAACGCGCACCATCCAGGGCACCGCGGCCGCGGCGACCACTGGCGTACAGCAAGGCCGGACCGGCACGGAAGTCACCGTGCCGCAGGGCATTCCAGCCCAGGCCACTGAACGGGTTGAAGAACAGCGTATCCCGATAGCGCAGGTCAATGAACGGTGCCGGGCGCACGCGGTAACTGTCAGCTCCGCTATATCGCGGCAGCACGATGGCACCACCGCCAAGGGTCAGGTTCAGGCCTTCCGCCTGGGCACCAGGGCGCCCTTCCTGGGCCTGGGCCACACCGCCCCAGGTCAAAAGAACCGCCAGCAGTATCCAGAGGACACTGTGCTTCACTGCGAACGGCTGCTGCAAAAAGTCCTCCAGTCGAGCATTACATGTTGTCATGTCGCACAGCATGACGTCTGCATCGGTCAGCCACCAGCGGCAGGGCTACGCACCAGGCGTGTAGCCAGAATCAGCAGGGCCCCGGCCAGCAGCGCGACTCCGCCAATCAGGAACAGTGGCACATAAGTGCCCAGCACGGAGTACAGCGCCGCCATGCCCTGTGCCGCCACGGCCTGGGAAACCGCGAAAGCCGCAGTAGCCCAACCCCAAACCCGTCGATGGGCGCTCAGGTTCACCAGACTGGTGACGTAACCCGAGGTCAGCGACACCATGGCCGGCGCCAGACCCCCGGCCAGCAACGAGCACAGGCCCAACAGCCACAGCCAGTTGCCACCTGCCGACAGGAACAGAACCAGCGCCTTGATCAGGGCCACCAGCAACAGTGCGACAAACCAGCCGCTGCGGCGGGCCAGCCAGCCGGCGGCAAAGGGCCCGGCAATCGCCCCCAGCGCGAACAGCGCCCATTGCAGTGAGGCCACCTCCATGCCGAAGCCACGCTCGCGGGCAATAAAGTCCACCCAGAACAGAGTGTGCGGCACGAACCCGAAGGCACTCAGTCCATAAGCGGCAATCGCCAGCAGGGCCGTCGCTGGCACGGCGACGGAGACCGGCGGCGCATGACCTGGCACATCCGCCGCGATGCGACACCGGGACCAGCGTTGCCAGCTGCCCAGGGTCAGCATCAGGCTGACCACACCAAGCGCCAGCCAGCCCCATGACACCCCCAGCTTCAGGATCGACGGCATCAGCACCGCCGCGGCAAAAATACCGACGCCGATTCCGGAAAAGATCCAGGCGGCAGCCATGGGTCGTCGCGCCGCCGGGGTCAGTGCCAGCACCGTTGACGGCGCCACCACCATCAGCACGGCACCGGCCCAGCCGGCCAACAGCCGCCAGCCGAAAAACCAGGCGAATGGCGCCGGAAAAGCGCACAGGAAAAAACTCAGCACCACCACCACCAGGGCGACACGCAACGTGGCGCCGACACCGACACGGGTCGCCAGGGACGATGCACTCAGGGCACCGAACAGATAGCCCAGCAGATTGGCGGCGCCCAGGTGGGCCGTCTGACCGGCACTGAACCAGCCGGCATCGATCATCCCCGGAATCAGGGGTGCATAGCTGAAGCGGGCAAAGCCGAGGCCGACGATAACCGCCACGGCGCCTGCCAGCACCAATGCCCAGGGCATCCGCGCAACGCCTGTCACGGGGCTGCTCACACCCTCTCCCCAGGCCAATCGGCAGAGGCTTGCCGGCCGCCCAGCGCAGACTTCAGCCGTTGCGACAAATGACCGTCCTCATCCTCGCCAAGGGCGGCCGCCGGTACCGCCAGTGTCTCCGGTCGACGATCAACGACCATCTGCACCCGCGCCAGAAAACCGGGTCGCACGCCCTGCTCGGCCGCGTCAGCCGGCAGATGCAACTTGACGGTCACCAGACGGCTGTCCACATCCGCCATCGGCGCGATGCGATGGACCCGGGCCTCCAGCTCGAGATCGGGCAGGGCGTCGAAGCGCACCGGCATCCGATCGTCGACGTTGAGGTGCACCACATCGAGTTCCGAGACACCGGGCCGCAACACCAGCTGTTGCAGGGTGATCAGCTCGAACACCGTGGCCTGGGCATCGATCGCCTCGCCACGCTCCACGTATCGCCGGTTAACCACCGCATCCTCGGGCGCCCGCAGCGTGCCGAAACGCAGTCGGGTCTCCCACAGGTCACGCTCCGCCTCGGCCACCTGCCGTGCAATCTGGGCGCGCTGATAATCTGCCACCGAAACAACGCCGGACTCCCGCAGTTCCGCGGTGCGCCGGTAGGCCAGTCGCGCCTCCTCCTCCTGGGAACGGGCCCGTGCCAGCTCCGCCTGCTGTTCGGACATATCCAGACGCGCCAGGGCCTGGCCGGCCTCGACCGCATCGCCCTCCTCCACCATCAGTTCGTCGATGGTGCCACTGATGCGACTGGCCAGTCGGATATGAGCCCGCGGCTCGACCGCGGCGGTAAATCGCAACTGACGTGAAAGATCCCGCGGCTGGACTTCCATCGCCGCCACCGGGCTGGCCCGCTGCTCACCGGAAGATGCGTCATCCACTTCCGGCTCGGTCGCCGAATCACTGCAGGCGACCAGCAGGAAAGTACTCAATAGAATCGTCGGAAGCACATACATGCCGGGCATAGTGGGGGGACCATGGCGCCTGGTTCGGAAATACCGGACGACGGGCGATGCGTCGTCCGGGGGATACTGAGGTAAAGAGTGCCTGATTGATCGGTCAGCGGCGAGTCCGACTGAAACGATTCACCGGACGGCGTTTTCAACGTCTGGCGAACTCTCAGGCCTACCGATG
>SKGQ01000027.1 GCA_007117515.1 Ectothiorhodospiraceae bacterium
TCAAGCTGGACGAGCGTCGCAACAACGTCGTCGTGTCCCGCCGCGCGGTGGTTGAAGAAGAATACAGTGCCGAGCGCGAGGCCCTGCTGGAACGTCTGCAGGAAGGTCAGCAGCTCAAGGGTATCGTCAAGAACCTGACCGATTACGGTGCCTTCGTCGATCTCGGTGGCATCGACGGTCTGCTGCACATCACCGACATGGCCTGGCGTCGGGTCAAGCATCCCTCCGAAGTGGTGGAAGTCGGCCAGGAAATCGAGGTCAAGGTGCTCAAGTTCGACCGCGAGCGCAATCGCGTGTCGCTGGGGCTGAAGCAGCTGGGTGAAGATCCGTGGGAAAACATTGCCCGCCGGTATCCGGAAAACACCCGGGTCTTCGGCAAGGTCACCAACATCACGGATTACGGCTGCTTCGTCGAGATCGAGGAAGGCGTGGAAGGCCTGGTGCACGTGTCCGAAATGGACTGGACCAACAAGAACGTGAATCCGGCCAAGGTTGTTGGCATCGGCGACGAAGTCGAAGTCATGGTGCTCGATATCGATGAAGAGCGTCGTCGCATCTCCCTCGGTATCAAGCAGTGCCAGTCCAATCCGTGGGAAGAGTTCGGTACCCAGTACAACAAGGGTGATCGGGTCTCTGGTGCGATCAAGTCGATCACCGACTTCGGTATCTTCGTTGGTCTCGACGGCGGTATCGATGGTCTCGTGCATCTCTCCGATCTGTCCTGGGATGACGCTGGTGAAGAGGCCGTGCGTGACTTCAAGAAGGGCGATGAGGTCGAGGCTGTCGTGCTGTCGGTCGATCCGGAGCGCGAACGCATCTCGCTCGGCATAAAGCAGCTGGAGCAGGATCCGTTCTCCTCCTGGATGGCGGAACATCCCAAGGGAACCCTGGTTACCGGAACGATCAAGGAAGTGGATGCCAAGCTTGCGGTCATCGACCTGGGCGACGGTATCGAGGGTCATATCCGAGCCGCCGATGTGGCCCGGGAGCGTGTCGACGATGTCCGCAGCCACCTGAAGGAAGGCGATACCGTCGAGGCCAAGTTTGTCGCCGTGGATCGGAAGAATCGTGCCATCAGCCTGTCGATCAAGGCCAAGGACTTCCAGGAAGAGGCCAAGGCGGTGCAGGACTACAGTCGTAGCGGTGCCACCGGGACCACCACGCTTGGGGACCTGCTGAAGGAACAGATGGACGGTAATCAGAAGGACTGATCCGTTACTCCACTGCGGTCCGGGCGGGTTTGCCGTCCGGACCGTTCCCCGCGCCTCGCTCCGAAACCGGCATGGAATCGGAGACCCATCGACACTCTTCGGGACGTTCAGGACGATGACGAAATCCGAGCTGATCGAGCTGATCTCCGTGAAACAGCAGCATCTCGTGTATCGGGACGTTGAGCTGGCGGTCAAGACCCTTCTCGAGCATATGAGCGAGGCCCTGTCCTCGGGCGAGCGCATCGAGATTCGTGGTTTCGGCAGTTTTTCCCTCCACCATCGCCCGCCCCGCATTGGTCGCAATCCGAAAACGGGTGAGCCAGTCGCGTTGCCGGGCAAGCATGTGCCACACTTCAAACCTGGAAAACAGCTTCGGCAGCGGGTCAACGGCGATTAGCAGGGCTAGTCCTCTGCGCCCTTGCTCCGCCCCTGGCATGGCAGGTCCTGCGAGCCAGCATCCTGTCAGCCTGCCGTTGTCTGCCTTGCTGCCTCTTGTCTGATTCGGGAGTGGACGGATGCGCCGTATCCTCGGTTTGATTGCCCTGCTCATCGTCATTCTGTTCGGTTTGAGCTTCGCCTTGCTTAACGCCCATGCCGTCGGTGTCGACTATTACTTCGGTGAGTTGTCATTGCCGCTGTCGCTGCTTCTGGTCTTCATGCTGATCATCGGCGCGGCGATTGGTGTCCTGGCCAGCCTCTCGATGATTCTTGCTCGCGCCAACCAGGTGCGAAAACTGCGTAAACAGTTATCCAGCACGGAACGAGAGGTGAACCAGCTGCGCCGCCTGCCGCTGAAAGACAAGCTCTGACATGATCGAGCTTTTCTGGCTGCTGTTGCCGGTAGCCGCTCTGTCGGGTTGGTGGATCGGACGGCGGGGTTCACGTCGGCATCGGGCCGACGACAGTCCGTTGCGGGGGGACTATTTCCAGGGCCTGAATTTTCTGCTCAACGAACAGCCTGACAAGGCGATCGAGGTTTTCACGCGGATGGTCCAGGTGGACTCCGACACCGTGGAAACCCATCTGGCGTTGGGCAACCTTTTCCGTCGCCGCGGCGAAGTCGACCGTGCGATCCGTATTCATCAGAACCTGATTGCCCGGCCGACATTGAGTCGCGATCAGCGTACATACGCTTTGCTGGCCCTGGGCGAAGATTACCTGCGCGCTGGATTGCTCGACCGTGCGGAGAGCCTGTTCCAGGAAGTCGTTGACCTGAACGCGCATGTCGAGGCGGCGCTGCGCAACCTGCTGGAAATCTATCAACAGGAAAAGGAATGGGCGCGAGCGATCGAAGTTGCCGAGCGCGTGGAGGCGAGAACCGGCCAACTGATGCGCCGGCAGATCGCACAGTTTCACTGCGAGCAGGCCGAGCGTGAACGTGACCGCGGTGAGATCAATACAGCCAGACAATGTCTGCGCCGGGCGTTGAAGTCAGATCCGGATTGTGTTCGAGCAAGCGTCCTTGTCGGTGAACTGGAACGCAGCCTCGGCAACCATGAGGGCGCGGTGGAGGCCTTGACCCGCGTCGTGCAGCAGGATCCCGAGTTTCTTCCCGTGGTGCTGGATGACCTGGGTGAGAGCTATGCCGTACTGGAGGCGGAAGATCGCTTTCAGCGCTTCCTTGCCGCGGTGCCGGAGGAGGCGCGCGGCGCCTCGGTGATCCTGCGCCAGACGGAGTTGGTGCGGAAGCATGAGGGCGAGCAGGCGGCGCAGGAGTTCCTGACCGATACCCTGCGCCGTCATCCATCGGTGCGCGGCCTGGATCGGCTGATCCAGTTCAACCTGAAGCAGGACGGTGAAGCGGATTCGACCGAGCTGACCGTGCTGCACGATCTGTTTTCCCGCCTGCTGCAGGACAAGCCGATGTATGCCTGCAACCAGTGCGGGTTTTCCGCCAGGGCGTTGCATTGGCAGTGCCCTGGTTGCCGTTCCTGGGCCAGTATCCGCCCGATTCGTGGGGTCGAGGGAGAGTGATGCCTACAGACGAGAGTCGCTCGCCGCTGATTGTCGCGCTTGATTACGCTTCCTCGGCGGAGGCGCTGGCCCTGGTGGAGCAGCTTCAGCCTGATCGGTGCCGGTTGAAAGTGGGCAAGGAGCTGTTCTGTCGCGCTGGTCCCGATTTCGTCAGGCAGTTGATCCAGCGTGATTTCGATGTCTTCCTGGACCTGAAATTCCATGACATTCCAAACACCGTGGCGTCCGCCTGCCGCGCCGCGGCCGAGCTTGGTGTCTGGATGGTGAATGTCCATGCACTGGGTGGTCGGGCCATGATGCAGGCAGCACGGGCCGCCTTGCAGGAGTATCAACGGCCGCCGCTGCTGACCGCCGTCACAGTGCTGACCAGTCACACTGCAGAGAGCCTGGCGGAGCTGGGTCTGGTTGCCGATCCTGAGGCCCAGGTCCAGCGGCTCAGCAATCTGGCTCGGGAATCAGGAATGGACGGTGTGGTCTGCTCGGCTCGTGAGGCATCGATGCTGCGTGACAGCTGGGGCACGGACGGTGTCCTGGTGACACCGGGTATTCGGCCGGCGAACAGCAGCGTGGATGATCAGCGGCGGGTGCTGACGCCGCAGCAGGCGATGGCGGCCGGTAGCGACTACCTGGTCATCGGTCGACCGATCACGAACGCGGCCGACCCGATGGCGGCACTTCTGGCGATCAATGAGCAGTTAAGGAGACTCTGATCTATTCGCGCGTCTGCGCCCACCCGCTCACGGAAAAGTACCTGGCACTTAGTGCCTTCCGTGAGGCACCAACCTGTCCGTCGAAAGCGTGCGAGGAATGAACAGCTCTCAGCCTGGTAGGGACAGTGGAAGTTTTCGGCTGGCGTCGTTGGACCAACGGGACGTCGCGCCAGACGAAAGCTTGCACTGGCCTATCACTCATCGGAAAAGCACCCAGCCCCGTGCCACGCATCCCGGCAAGAGCGGGCACCTTTGACAGCGGTGTAAACGCGATCTAGTTTTTCAGCAGTGTCACTGAAACCGGTGGCACGAGGCCACGAAGGAATCGGGGCCTGTTCATGGATGAACCAACAAGGAGAGTTGCGCATGAACGCATTCCTGAAAGGGGCCGCCCTGGCCCTCGCCGTGCTGTTTTCAACCGCGGCCTTTGCCGAGATGAAGGTCAACATCAATGAAGCGGATGCGGAGACCCTGTCTTCGCAGTTGACCGGTGTTGGGCAGAGCCGGGCGATGGCAATCATCGAGCATCGGGAGACGCATGGCGCGTTTCAGACCGTTGACGAACTGACCGCGGTAAGTGGAATCGGTGATTCCACACTGGACGCAAACCGTGATCGTTTAGCGGTGGACTAGAGAGAAAACCGGCGGGGACCGAATGGTCCCCGCCGGTTGGTATATATGGCGCATGTGCCATTTTGCTACACATTGTCCTGCTTGCGAATAGCTTCCTGCTGACCGGTCGGTGTATCCCGCAGTTCCCGACGAAGCTTTGCACTTCTTTACACGTCACCGCGAACATCATGACATGCATCCGGTCTACTCTGTGGCGACGGATGAAGGGTGGAATGAGCTGCTTGCAAGGGATTTCCGAGTAACGGTGTTAGTGGTACCATCATTGCTTTGTTTTTTGGTGGGTAGGCTCTAAGTCTTTGAAATTTAATGCAAAGAGTCAGTCTGTAATGATTCTTGAATAGCCGACAGGCGACTATAAGATAGGAGAAAGTGAATGCTCTCGATGCGTAGCGTAATTGGTGTGATTGGTGGCGCAATGCTGGCCATGGGCGCAGCCCAGGCGGAGTATGACATACCCAAGGTCACCGACATTGATGAAGTGACCCGCGGTGAAGGCAAGTCCATTGTGGATAGTGCCTGCATCCGTTGTCATGGCGCCGGCGTGATGGGTGCCCAGGGCAAGGGTGCGCCTGGCTGGCAGCATCTGGTCGATGCGCGCGGGTTTGAGACACTGACCCGTAACGTGATCCGTGGTCGCGGTGCGATGCCGGCTCGCGGTGGCGTCAGCGACGCCAGCGACGCACAGATCGCTGCTGCCGTTCGTTACTTCCTGGAAACCTCTGACGTGGATCTGGAGGCGGTGGAACACTAGGTCTACAGCGTCGGGAAAGATCAAAGCCCGCCCGGCAGATGCCGGACGGGCTTTTTTTTGGCATAACGCTTGCTTCGTTCCATCGTGGTCTACGCTTTATTGTGTAGCTCGGCTTCGTCTGGGCCGAAAGGACAGTGGATACCCATGACAGTGAGGA
>SKGQ01000058.1 GCA_007117515.1 Ectothiorhodospiraceae bacterium
CAGCAGCGAGGGTCGAACACAGTTCATGGGTCGAGATACCAGTGCAGTGTCAGATCCAGCCGATTGACGTGATGGCCGAAGTCCGATTCCCGGCTGGCGCCAAGGCGCAGCCCCAGACTCCGGCTCAGGCTGATGTCCTGCTCCAGCGCCAGCCGCCACTGAAACTGATGATCCGTCAGGATGCTGCCCTCGGCTCGCAGCCGCGCCCGCCAATCGCTGCCGGTGCGCAGCAGATCGAGCCTCGGGCCGGTTCCCGCACGCACCGTGTCATCCAGGTGGTTGGCACCGCGCACCAGGCCCTGAAGACCGGCGTAGAATAGCCAGTCGGAGTCCGCCTGCAGTCGCCAGGCAAAACCGCCGCCGCCATCGATCCCGGCCTGCAATCCGTATCCGCCCCGGGGTCGCAGATGCTGCGCGACGCCGCCACCGATATGCCAGGAACGGGCACTGAAGAAGCGATCCCGTGACACCAGTGACTCGACGTCCACCAGCCTTAGCTGATCGAGTTCCAGCCGGTCGCGGTCCAGATCGTAGCGCATACGGGTATCCCCAAAACTGATCTGGGCGCCGTCGTTGTAGCCCGCCGGTGGGTCCAGCAGATCATGGTAGGCTGGCCGCCAGTGCAGTGTCAGGTGGTTGACGTCGTCACTACGGCGGATGCCGGCGCCCAGCCGATGCGTGCCGTGCCCCTGATCCGGACGTGTCTCAGGGCGCTGCGGTCCGGCCGACGCAGCCCTGGTCCCCAGTTCGCTGCGCGCCACGAGCAGGTCTCGCATCTGCTCGCGTTGTTGGTCATCGCCAGCCTCCATGCGGTAATGCAACAGATCGTAGGCGGTCTCAAGTAGAAGTGGTCGGCGTTCTTCCGGATGTGCACTCAGGACGTCATTCGATAACCCATCGGTAAGTTGCAGCACGCTGTCCTGTTCTGCCTGGCGGAGCTGAGCGAGGCGATGCTCCAGTTCAGTTCGACTGGCCGGGCGATAGTAGGTCTCCCGATGTATTGCCGCAGGTTCCAGTGCCACCCGAATGGTATCCGTTGGCGTCGCCCACCAGCTGAAGCGGCCGGTCAGTTCGATTCCCGGCCGTGCCACCTCAAGCAGCTTGAGCAGCCGGTAGGAGCAGTTGTGGTGCAGGAAGTAATAGGGTGAACCGACGCCACGCAGTTCCCAGACATGGCGCATCATCTGGTCGACCTCGTCCTGATTCAGGGAGAGTTCGTATTCCCATAGGTCGCGATTCTCCAGATGGTTGTATTCCTTGACCTTCTCGTAATAGGGCATGACCGAGAAGCGACCCGGGTAGCCGCCGGTCAGGCCCCGCAAAGCGAACATCAGGCCGCTGGTTTCGTCGGTGTCTGCGGCGTGGTTGATGACATACGAAAGCAGGCGGCTGCCACCGTCTTCACCGGGTGGATCGACCCGGAGCAGAGTGTGGCCGTACATGGACGCGGGATTGTTCATGTAACCGTCGGCAAAAACCAGGGTCACGGTGCCGGGGTTGATGGCCTCGATCCACTCCCGATAACGGGAGCATTCCACCTTCGGCAGGCGTCCGGTGTCGATATCGAGTTGCTGCTGCAGCCAGTGAAAGCGTGCGATGAAAGCGCACTGCGGATGTTGCTCGCCATGCCTGGCGTCGGTGGCCGCGAACAAGGCCTTGAGGGTGGCGCGGAGTTCGGCATCCGGATCACGCCAGCCGTCGGCATCGAGAAAGAATCGCGGATCGCGTGTGGTGCTGCGCTGGCCCGGCAGCCAACGACGGTTTTCATAATGCAGCAGCTTGAGCCAGTCCGGCGAGGTCGCCAGCTCGGCCACCTCCGCCTGCTGCAGTAGCGTTGTCAGGTAATCGTTACCGGCTTGCGTGATCGCCGTCTGGCCCAGAGCCAGCAGCGCTAACAGGAGTGTGGCGGATCGACGCATGCAGCGGCCTTTCGGAAAAACGGCCGCCCGGGTATTGGACGGCCGTGGTGTTGCAGGCCGGGTGATCAGGCCGCGTAGCGGGCCAGATGCTCATCCTTGCGCAGGGTGTCGTCGATAGCGGCGATGACGTCATCCGCGGTGACATTGCTGGAGGAGAAAATATCGCCGTAGTGGTTTTGCAGACTGGCGTAGAAGGCGGCCCTGTCTTCGGCCTCAACGCCCATCAGGTCAGCCAGTACGTCCAGGGATTCACCCTGGCCCACGGACATGTCGCGGGCGATCAGATCCATGTTGCTGCCCGTGTACATGCTCAAGGCAGCGCTGGAACGCACCACACCGTCACGACTGCATCCCAGGGTGCCGGAGGTGATTCCGAAGGTCTGGTTACCGGAGGTGCCGTTGGTGGTTACGGCAAGGCTCTGGGGCGCAACGCCGGACTGACCGTCCCAGACCATCGAGCCAAGGCCGCAGCCGGTGTTTTCAGCCTGCGCCGAAACCGACCAGAGGGCACCGAGTGCAACAGCAGCGAGTAGCTTCGTCTTCATGGGAACTCCTTTCTCATTATGAAGCGTTTATGAAACGCAGGAGAGCGACGGTGAGGCGCATCCGGCCTGGCATCGTTCGTCCCCTGCTCCCCTCAGTATCACACTGAAGTCGCGCCAGTCTATGCACGTCCCTGGGAGAACTGTTTGAAATAAAAAGGAATCTTATGCCTGGGCGTGCTGTCCCTGTCTGGCTGGATGGGGTCCAGTCGCTGCAGCTGATAGCCTGATGATCCCCGCATCGTTTTCCGGTTCTGATCGAGGTTCCTGATTTGGCAACTGTTATTTCGTTCAACAATAGCTATGGGCGCCTGCCCGAGGCTTTCTTCCGTCGCACCCGCCCGGTGGCGTTTCCGGAGCTGCGCCTGCGCGCGCTGAATCGGTCCTTGGCGGAGAGTCTGGGACTGGATCTGGCGGCATTGGATGATTCAGCATTGGCGGCGCTATTCGCCGGCGCCGAACTGCCGGCCGGAGCGGATCCGCTGGCGTTGGCCTATTCCGGGCACCAGTTCGGGAATTTTGTGCCCACGCTTGGCGACGGACGGGCGGTACTGCTCGGCGAGGTGATTGATCGCGACGGAGAACGTCGCGATATTCAGCTCAAGGGTGCAGGGCGGACGCCGTTCTCGCGCGGCGGTGACGGCCTCTGTCCGCTGGGGCCTGGCATTCGCGAATACCTGGTCAGTGAGGCCATGCACGCCCTGGGTGTACCCACCACCCGTGCCCTGGCCCTGGTCAGCACCGGCGAGACCGCTATTCGAGAGACGCCGAAACCGGCCTGTGTACTGACGCGTATTGCAGCCAGTCATGTGCGCGTCGGCACCTTTCAGTATTTCGCGGCGCGTGGCGATACTGACAATCTGCGGCGACTGGCTGACTATGTGATCGACCGGCATTACCCGGCGGTCGCCGAATCGGCAGCACCATACCCGGATCTGCTGGCCGCAATCCGCCGGCGACAGGCAGCTTTGATCACCGACTGGATGCGGTTCGGTTTTATTCACGGCGTGATGAATACTGACAACATGGCGGTCTCCGGCGAGACGCTCGACTATGGTCCCTGTGCCTTCATGGACGCCTTTCGGGCCGATGCCCGATTCAGCTTCATCGATCAGCATGGCCGCTACGCTTATGCGAATCAGCCGGCTCTGGCATTGTGGAATCTGACCCGGTTGGCGGAGGCGATGCTGCCCCTGCTCGATGCCGATCAAGACCGCGCGATTGCCGTCGCGCAGGATGTACTGGGCGAATTCATGCCTCATTTCGAATCCCGCTGGCGTGCGGCCATGTGCGAGAAGGTCGGGATCCAGAAGCCGGGCGATGGTGATGCCGCCCTGGTGCAGGCGCTGTTGGAGTTGATGCAGCAAAACAGTGTCGATTTCACGCTACTGTTCCGCCGCCTATGCAATGCCGTCGACGATCCGGCCGCAGGCGAGAACGTGCGTGCGTTGTTCGACAATCCCGGCGCCTGGGATGCCTGGGAGTCGCAGTGGCGGCAGCGACTCGAGGCGGAGGCGGTGCCAGCGCCGGAGCGGGCGGCACGGATGCGGGCGGTGAATCCAGCCGTGATTCCGCGCAACCACTGGATCGAGAAAGCCATCCGCGCGGCCGAGGACGACGATGATTTCAGCCTTTTCAACCGCCTGCGTGGTGCGCTGGTCCAGCCCTTCGATGAGACGGCCGAGAACGCCGACCTGATGCTACCGCCGGCACCCGAGGAGCGGGTGACCCAGACATTCTGCGGGACCTAACCCTGCTCCACGCGGTTGCGACCGTTGCGTTTGGCTCGGCACATGGCCTGATGGGCGCGGTCGACGAGTCGCTCCGGTACATCCGCCGGCTGGTAGTCCGTTACCCCGAAGCTGACCGTAATCGGCTCTCCGATGCTGAACTGATGCTCGGCCACGGCGACCCGCAGTGACTCTGCCAGAATACCGGCGCCTGCGGCGTCCGTTTCGGGGCATACCAGCAGAAACTCCTCGCCACTCCAGCGGCCCTGACGATCGGATTGCCGCGTGCGCTCAATCAGCAAGTGCGCTAACTCACGGAGCACCTCATCGCCGGCCAGATGGCCATGCCGGTCATTAATGTGTTTGAAATGATCGACATTCATCAAGACCACCGCCAGCGGTTGCACGCTGCGCTCTCTTCGTCGGACCTCGTCGCTGAGGACGCTATCGATCTTGGCCCGGTTGAAGAGCCCGGTCATCGTATCGGTGATAGCCAGCCGCTCGAGCCGTCGCTGCGCCGACTCCAGGGCATCGGTACGTTCGCGAACGATGCGTTCCAGTACCTGGGTACGGTCTTCGATTTCCTGCAGAGGGTAAGATTCACCTGGTCCGTGGGCGGTTCTAGGCTGCGATAGATGTTTGTGGACCACCTTCCAGTCACCGGTTTGCTGTTGCAGGATCAGCGATATTCGGATGAATCGCAGGGCTACCGTCTGTCCCTGGGTTCGCAGTTGCCAGTCCGCTTCGGCCATAACCAGCCCGACCTCGTCCGTCAGGGCGACGGCGCGGCTGTTGCGGATCTGGAAAAGAATTGGTTCTGGTACCTCCGCCACATCACGGGCAAACAGTTCCAGTGCCCGCTCCGGAGAGTAGACCCGATCATCAAGGCCGGCGCCGAACCCGGTGATGCGGTCGCTGGCTAGCTCCGCCGAAGCTTCTGCATCGCGACGTCCCCATAAGGTCTCGATATAAGCATGGAATGCCGCCAATAGGCTCCGTTCCTGCTCGGTCGCATCCCTCAATGAGGTTCTTGGCTGAGATGACATGCGCAGACCCTATATCAGCGCCTGAAAACTGACAATCCGTTTTCGTGCTGTCGGCAGTTGGAACGTGGATCAGCTGGATTGGGCGGCTCGCTGGCGGTTCGGGGTAGACGCGGGAGTAACCCGGCGGTTTCCTGAAAGCTGGCGACTAGGCGTGGGTCGGCGAGAGCCTCGTGCCGATTGCGCATCAATCGG
>SKGQ01000198.1 GCA_007117515.1 Ectothiorhodospiraceae bacterium
CCCGAAGCACGGAGCTGGATGCCCAGGTAAGGCACGGCAAAGATCAGTGCCACGATCAGAATCAGCATGCGGATGGACTCGGAGTGGAAATAATCCGAGAACATCTCGCCGGGCGTAACATACCCCCAGCGTTTGCCGATCATCCATTGACGCTTGAGGAACACCATACCGGTGAACGGAATGGTGATGGCATAGAACGAGGCGTAAGCGTATTGCAACCCGTCTACGTAGATCAGCCCGGGATGACCGACGAACGTCCAACCCGAGAACGATGTGGCGGTCGCCGCCAGCATGAACACCCACATGCTGACCTGCCGACCGGCAACGAAGTAGTCACTGGCTGTGCGCGCCCAGAGCGCACCCTTGATGCCCCAGAAAATACAATAGGACCAGTAAAGTCCAACGAATATGAGTAGCCACCAGGCCATTGCTGACATGACATTCTCCCCCTCCGCATTCTTATCTTGGTCCGTGGCGGATGGGATCCGCCGCGGCGCCTGCACTTTTCAGCAAGTGCTGATGGCTGCCGCGGTCGCCCCTGGATCAGCGGGAACGCCTGGACGAAAACGCGGCAAACAATCCGCACTCCCTGAAAGGCTAGTCGTTGTCAAGGCGAATATCATGCCGGTTACTCAGAAAACCCCGGATCAGGCCATTTCCCGTTCGTCTGAGACCGAGAAAAGAAAGACAAAATGTCTCAGCAGTTACCCGCAGGCCTGGCGTTTGTGGAAATGGGTAACACTAATTCCCGCCCGGTTTGGCAAGTCAGGTGCTTACGCGATAATGGGGACAAGAGTGAGCTTTCCCGTAAAACGAAAACCAGCTCGCGAGAACAGGCAACTCAAGGAGCGATGCCGCCATGCATTCCGGCGACAAGGAAACCGCACCATCGGGCTTTCAGCATCTACCGGACGCTGCCCTGCAGGCCTTGCTGGCAGCGTCCGAACAGACCGATCTGGAGCCGGGCGGGCGGATCGAGGAGGTCGCAGGGGATAACGAGCTGCTGATTCTCTGGCGTGGCGTGGTGGAACTCCGCGCATCCGCTGGCGGGCGACAGCGATTCGGGCCGGGACTGGTGCTCGGTCTGGACCGCTACCTGGAACAGGAAAGCACCTACTACGACTCCGCCGTCGTCCTTCGCCCGGGTAAGCTGCTGCGCCTGCCTTTTGAGCGCGTCCGCACCCTGGAGTCCGAGTATCCGGAGATTTCCGCAACACTGAATCGCATTATCAGCGGCCGCATTCGGGAACATGGCTTGCAGGACGACGGCGGGCCGCGTGGTGCGCTGGCGCACACGGTGGCCCGGGTGATGAATGCGCCACTGGCGAGTTGCACCGCAGAGTGGACGTTGGCTGAGGCCTTCCGGGCCATGCATGAACGCAATATCGGCAGCCTCGGCGTCCTGGACGCCGAGGGCCACCTGCAGGGTGTGGTGACCCTGGCCAGCCTGGCGCATGCCATGCTGGTCGACAGCGCCAGCCCCGAAGACGCGGTCACGACTGCCTGTCAGGGCGCTGAAACGGTGACACCGGATACACCTCTGTGGCGGGCGGAGGCCCTGCAAAAGCGAAGCCGCGTGAAATACCTGGTTGTGGTGGACCAACAGCGGCCGGTGGGCATGCTGTCACAAACCAATATCCTGCAGGCGTTGCTCGCTCAACAGAACGCCCTCTTCGACCAGATCATGGCCTGTGATTCGCCGGCGGCACTGCGTCGACTCTACGACGACGTGGCGACCGTGGCGCGCGATGCATGGCTGCGCAACCGCGACGCCAACCGGGCGGTGCTGCTGCTCAGCGATTTTCATCTGGCGATCCAGCGCCGCTGCGCGGAGCTGACGCTGAAGGAACTGGATGATGAAGGACTGGGGAACCCGCCGCGCGCCTACGCGCTGATCATCATGGGTTCGGGCGGCCGGCGGGAAATGCTGCTCAACCCCGATCAGGACAATGCCATTATTCTGGACGACGATGGCGGCAGCCTGTCGGCGGACGAGAAGCACTGGTTCGAGACCTTCACTGACCGCTTCAATCGCAATCTGGATACCGCCGGCTACATCCTGTGCCCCGGCGACATCATGGCGCGCAATCCGGCCTATCAGAAAACTCTGGGCGAGTGGTGTCGACAGATCGACCACATTGCCAGACACCCGAACGAGAAAGTGGCTCGCTGGGCCAATATCATGATGGACTTCGATCTCCTCTATGGTGATGCCAGGCTATACAGCAAACTCTGGAGCCATATCCTCGCCACCGTGGCCGAGCGGCCACGCCTGCTGCGCTTCATGGCGCGCGACGATGCCGAGGGCAGCCCGGCCATTGGCCTGTTTCGGCGTCTGTTAACCACCGATAATGACAATACCGGCAGCCGGGTGGACGTGAAACGCCAGGGCTTGCGCCTGATCGACAACGCCGCCCGGATCTTCGCCCTCAGCGCGGGGATCAGCGACACCAATACGCTTGAGCGGCTGCGCGGTCTGGTGCGCCAGGGCGTACTCGACGCAGACTTTGTGGATACCGTCGTCGCGGCCCAGGCGGAACTGATGGACCTGCTGCTGGATCACCAGATCAGGCAGGCCGAAAATGGCGAGGAACCGGACAAGAAGATCCGTACCGACAGTCTGGATCCGCTGGCCCTGGAAAGCCTGCGCATGAGCATGCACGCGGTCAAACGGTTTCAGAATGCGCTGCAGGCGCGCTTCGGGCTGTAGCACAGATTCGGCAGCCGGCGCAGACTGGTAACAAACAAGACGGAATGCCGCAGACACGATAACAATGACTTACGGGGGAGCCGATGTCCGAGAATCCAAGCAAACATATTCTGATCGTGGATGACGAGCCGAACATCGTGCTCTCGCTGGAGTTCCTGATGCGGCGCCGGGGCTATGAAGTCAGCACCGCCAGCGATGGCGACGAGGCCTTGGCGGCCATCGAGAAGCGGAAACCGGACCTGCTGCTACTCGACGTCATGATGCCACGCAAGGACGGCTATCAAGTCTGTCAGATCCTGCGCGAGCGAGAGGACACCGCGGATCTGCGGATCATCATGCTGACGGCCCGAGGTCGCGACGTGGAACGGGAAAAGGGTCTGTCTCTTGGCGCAGACGACTACATCACGAAGCCCTTTTCCACCCAGGATGTTGTGACGAAGGTACGTCAGCTACTGGGCGACACGTGACTGCCTCCGCACGCAGACTCCCGGCCCGGCTACTGCTGTGGCTGGTCTTTGCGTGCCTGGGCCTGGCGCTGCTGCTGCTGACCGCGCTGCTCGTTGCCGCCATCTGGCCGGCCCTGGAAACCACCCAGCAACAAACCCGTGGCCTGTTCCTGATAGTCTTCGCGGCCGGCGCCGGGATCTTCCTGCTGGCCCTGGTCTTTGCACTCATCGATTACTGTCTGGTGCGGCCGCTGGCCGCGCTGTCCCGTGGCACCGCTATCATGCGCCAGGCCCATGCACCGCATGAGCTGGAGGTTCCCAGTCACCACATGCTTGGTGATCTACCCGAGCAACTGCAGGCCCTGGGGACCGAGCTTTACGCCTGCCGGCGCGAAGTGACCAAGGCGATGTCCGCGGGCGCCGCCGATACCGAAGATCAGAAGGCACGGCTGGAGACGGTATTGCGCGGTATACGCGAGGGTGTGGTGGTCTGCGACTACGCCGGGCGTATCCTGCTCTACAATCCGGCGGCGGTTGCCATCCTCGACGGCACCGAGGCCATCGGCCTGGGACGATCGCTGTACGCGATCTGGGCACGCACCCCAGTGGAGCAGACCCTGCAATTGCTGCAACGGCGCTGCGAGGACGACCCCGAGGCCGAGCGCGAGGCGGAGTTTGTCTGTACCACCCTGGATGACGGGCTCCTGCTGCACTGTCGTATGAGTCTGCTGCCAGCAGATTCCCCCCTGCACTCGACGTTCCTGCTGTCATTCGACGATGTCACCCGCAAGGTTCACGCCCTGTCCCGCCGCGACCAGATGCTGCGCGAAGCCGTTGAATCACTGCGCGCGCCACTGGCAAACCTGCGCGCCGCGGCCGAAAACATCGTGCTGGAAACCGATCTGCATGAAAACGACCGCCGACGGTTCGAGGAACTGATCGCCCGCGAGAGCCGGGAACTCAGTCGTCGCTTCGACCACATGGCCAACGAAAGCCAGCGCTTCGTTTCCGCACCCTGGACCATGGCCGACATCCAGTCGTCGGACCTGATCACCAGCGTCCGGCTTCGCGGTGGCGCCGAACTTCCGCGGCTGAGAGAACGCGGAATCCCGCTCTGGCTGCATGCGGAAATCCATTCGGTGAGCATGGTACTGGATCACCTGCTGAGCCGGCTGCGCCGGGACCATCGGGTCCGCGCGGCGCTGATTGAAGCCATGCTCGGTGATCAGCGCGTCTATCTCGAGCTTCTCTGGAGCGGACCACCGGTGGCCGCCGCCACCCTGGATCACTGGCTGTCCGAACCCTTGCCGGCGCTCACTGGTGCCAGCACCGCACAGGAGGTGCTGGAACGCCATGGCAGCACCGCCTGGAGCCGGCCGCATCCGACCATGCGCAATCGCGCCCTGTTGCGGCTGCCACTGCCTGCCTCCCAACGCCAATGGCAGACACCGACACCGACACCACCAGCCCGCCCGGAATTCTACGATTTCTCTCTTGCCGACCAGGACGCTGATCTGGATGTTCTGGCACAGCAGCGCCTCGATCGGTTGAACTTCGTCGTGTTCGACACCGAAACCACCGGCCTGTCGCCATCCGCAGGAGACGAAATCATTTCGCTTGCCGGAGTGCGGGTCATGAACGGCCGCATACTGCACGGCGAAACCTTTGACCGCCTGATCAACCCGGGGCGGCCCATTCCGCGCAGCTCGACCCGCTTCCATGGCATAACCGACCAGCAGGTGGCCGAGAAGCCCGGCATCGATCAGGTGCTGCCGCAATTTCATGCCTTCGTCGATGGCGCGGTGCTGGTTGCGCACAACGCGGCCTTCGACATGAAATTCCTGCGGCTGAAAGAGGAAAGCTGCGGCGTGCGCTTCGACAACCCGGTACTGGACACCTTGCTGCTGTCGGTTTTTCTGCACGACCACACGCCGGAACACACGCTGGAGAGCATCGCCTGGCGTCTGGGTGTGGAGGTGTCGGGCCGACATACGGCATTGGGCGACGCGCTGGTCACGGCCGGCATATTCACCCGCTTGATTGAACTGCTGGCGGCACGGGATATCCTGACCCTGGAGCAGGCCCTGCATGCGGCCGGCCGGATGGTGGAGGTCCGGCGCCGGCAAGGGGCTTTCTGAGACGGGCGGCCATGCCGTCACGGCAACGCCCGCATACGAAGGGAGACGCAGGCCATGACGGACGGTGCACGGCGTCGACGGGAACGGCTGATCGCCCTGTTTATCCTGGGCGTATTGGCCTTCAACTACCCGTTGCTATCGCTGTTTGCGGTGGATGGGCAGATATTCGGCATCCCGTTGCTGGTGGCCTACCTGTTCGTGGCCTGGTGCGGATTCATCATTTTCACCTGGTGGATCATCGGTCGCGGCGAGCGCGGCAACGCGCGGCGGACGGACCGCTCCTGACATGCTTCCACAATGGGCCATTCTTCTAACGCCGTTCCTCTATCTTGGCCTGCTGTTCGCCATCGCGTATTACGCGGATCGCCGCGCCTACACGTCGCGTTCGCTGGTCAGCAACCCCTACATCTACACCCTGTCCATCGCCGTCTACTGCACGGCATGGACGTTCTACGGCAGTGTCGGTCGTGCCGCCCAGGACGGTGTCAGCTTCCTTACCATCTACCTGGGGCCAACGCTGATGGCAGCCCTCTGGTGGCTGGTGCTGCGCAAGATGATTCGCATCAGCAAGGTGCACCGAATCACTTCCATTGCCGATTTCATCGCCTCGCGCTACGGCAAGAGCATGCTGCTTGGCGGCCTGGCGACATTCATCGCAGTGATCGGCATCACCCCATACATCGCGCTGCAGTTGAAAGCCGTGTCAGCCAGCTTCGACGTGCTACTGACCTTTCCCAATGCTGCCAATGCAGTGGGCGAGAGTGCCGCGCCCATCGTTCAGGACAAGGCCCTCTGGGTCGCCGTGGTACTGGCCGCCTTCTCGATCCTGTTCGGCACCCGGCACATCGATGCCACCGAACGCCTGGAAGGCATGGTGGTGGCCGTGGCCTTCGAGTCGGTAATCAAACTGCTGGCCTTTCTCGCGGTGGGCATTTTCGTCACCTTCATGCTGTTCAACGGCCCGGCAGACCTGTTTTCCCAGGCATCGGCCGTACCGGCGCTTCAGGAACTGCTGTCGTTTTCCGGCCTGCCCGGTGGCTACGGCAACTGGATGGCGCTGACCCTGCTGTCGATGGCAGCAATCATGTTCCTGCCGCGACAGTTCCAGGTCACCGTGGTGGAGAACGTCAACGAGGATCATCTCCGCACCGCAGCCTGGCTGTTTCCGCTCTATCTGCTGCTGATCAACCTGTTCGTGCTGCCGATCGCGGTGGCCGGCCTGCTGTACTTCGGTGACGGTTCCGTCGACCCGGACAACTTCGTCCTCGCGCTGCCACTGGCGGAAGGCCGCGACATGCTGGCCCTGTTCGTCTACCTGGGGGGCTTCTCCGCCGCCACCGGCATGGTCATCGTCGCCACCATTGCCCTGGCCATCATGGTCAGTAATGACCTGGTCATGCCCGCACTGCTGCGATTACAACACCTGCCGATCATCGAGCGCATCGGTCTGCAACGGCTGATCATCAATCTGCGCCGGATCATAATCGTCGCCCTGCTGTTGCTCGGCTACGCCTACTTCCGGCTGATTGCCGATGCCTACGCGCTGGTCAGCATCGGCCTGATTTCCTTTGTCGCCGTGGCCCAGTTCGCACCGCCAATCCTGATCGGCATGTACTGGAAGGGTGCCAGCCGGCTTGGTGCGCTGGTTGGCCTGGGCTCGGGCTTTCTGATCTGGCTCTACACCCTGTTCCTGCCATCGTTGGTGGAGCCAGGCTGGCTGCCCGCCAGCCTGGCAGAAGACGGGCCGTTTGGCATGGCCTGGCTGGCCCCGCACAGCCTGTTCGGACTGGAGGGCATGAGTCCCATCACGCATGCGCTGTTCTGGAGTTGGCTGCTCAACATCGGTGGCCTGATGCTGGTGTCGCTGTATGACAGGCAGAGCAATATCGAACGCATCCAGGCAGCGCTGTTCGTGGACGTGTTCCTCCGCTCCGAGCGGGATTCGCGGTTCTGGCAGGGCACCACCAGCGTTGGCGACCTCAAGGCACTGCTCGCCCGCTTCATCGGACCACGGCAGGCGGCCGGCGCCATTCGCAGCTACAGCGCGCGACGCAAGCATCCGCTTCGACCCGACGACGAGGTGCCGGCGGAACTGCTGAACCAGGCGGAGCGCCTGCTGTCCGGCAATATCGGCTCGGCCTCAGCCCGGGTCATGGTGTCGTCCATCGTCAAGGGTGAGGCACTGACTTTCGAAGGCGTGATGGAACTGCTGGATGCCACCTCACAGGCCATCGAGTACAGCCACCGGCTGGAAGAGAAGTCGCAGGAACTGGAACACGCCACTGCCGAGCTGCGGGCTGCCAACGAGCGGCTGCAGGAACTGGACCGGCTTAAGGACGAGTTCGTCTCCATGGTCAGCCACGAACTGCGCACGCCGCTGACATCCATCCGTGCCTTCGCCGAAATCCTGCAGGACGATGCCGATGTGCCACGCCAGCAGCAGGAGGAATTCCTGAGCGTGATCGTCGCCGAAAGCGAGCGCCTCACCCGTCTGATCAACCAGGTCCTGGATCTGTCCAAGATCGAGAGCGGCTGGGGCGAGTGGCGACTGCGTGACCTGGAACTCGGCGAGATCGTGGATGCGGCGGTGCGCGCCACCTCCCAGCTATTCAGCGATCGACGGGTCGAGCTTTCGGTGCGCGCCCCTGACTATCCCTGCAACATCAAGGGCGACGCCGATCGTCTGATCCAGCTGGTGATCAATCTGCTGTCGAACGCAGTGAAGTTCACCGAACCGGAGCGTGGTGACGTCGAATTATCCTGGTCAAGGACACCGCGCGGCATCGAACTGCGAGTGCGCGACCATGGACCCGGGGTCGCGCCTGAGGAGCAGGCGCGCGTGTTCGAGAAATTCCATCAGATCAGTGACCAGCAGGCCGGCAAGCCCAAGGGCAGCGGTCTGGGCCTGGCCATATGCCGGCGCATCGCCGAATTGCACTGGGGCCATATCTCACTGGAAAGCACACCGGGTGAGGGTGCCACCTTCATCGTCCTGTTGCCGGAGGCCGGCGGCGAGCACTCGGATGTCCGCATCGGAGACCCGCCGCAGCGCGCCTGACCCGGCCCTGGGGAGAAACAGGCCAGACGCTCTGCAGGTCCATCCCTGTTGCGCTAACCAAGCCCGAGCAAATCCGGCACGGGCTGCAGGGTCTCCAGTTCCAGATCCGGACCGTCCGGCAGGCGTTCCGGAATTGCACCGCGGCGGTTGATCCAGGCCACGCGCATGCCGAAGGTGGCGGCGCCGGCCGCGTCCCAGGCATTCGAGGAATGGAACAGTATCTGCTCGGCCGGCAGGTCGAGGGCATCGACAGCCAACTGGTACACCCGCGGATCGGGTTTGTAGATCTGCAGGGACTCCACCGATAGGATCCGATCCAGACTATTGTCCAGTCCCGCGCTGCGGCTTGCATGGCGCAAGGTCGCCTCGGTGCCGTTGGACAGGATCGCGGTGGGCAGGCCGCCGTCACGCAAACGCTGCAGCACTCCCGGCACTTCCGGATAACAGGACAGCTCGCGATAGGCGTCCAGCAGGTCCCGGGTCAGCGGCTGATCGTCGATGGCATAGCTGTCCATGGCGTATTCCAGCGCATCGGCAGTCAGCGTATCGAAGTCCACATAGCGGCCCATCAGGCTACGCAGCCAGGTGTACTCGAGCTGTTTCTGGCGCCACAGAGCGCTCATGGCCTGCGCCTGACCACCAATCCGCTGGCGGTGTCCAGCGACTGCAGAGTGCACATCGAACAGCGTGCCATATGCGTCGAACACACAGGCACGGATGGGTTTCTCGGCGATATTCCAGCTCATGCTGTCCTCCCCTCGGCCCCGACGTCAGCAGGCCCTGACAAAAAAAACCCCGCATTTTGCGGGGTCTGGGCATGCCTTGCGTCGGGCGGCGAGATCAGGCTTCGGCTTCTTCCACCGCCTTCATGCTGAGACGGACACGCCCCTGGCGATCGACCTCCAGTACCTTGACGCGCACCACATCCCCCTCGTTGAGCTTATCAGCAACGTTCTCCACCCGCTCATTGGAGATCTGGGAGATGTGTACCAGACCGTCCTTGCCCGGAAGGATGCTGACGAAGGCGCCGAAATCCATCAGCTTGACCACGCGCCCCTCGTAGATCCGACCCACCTCGACGTCGGCGGTCAGCAGTTCCACCCGACGACGAGCTTCTTCGCCGGCCGCCTTGTCCACAGAGGCGATGGTCACGGTGCCGTCGTCCTTGATGTCGATACTGGCGCCGGTTTCTTCGGTCAGGGACCGAATGGTAGCGCCACCCTTGCCGATCACGTCGCGGATCTTTTCCGGATCAATGCGGATGGTGAGCATGCGCGGCGCATACTCGGACATTTCCGTCCGAGGCGTGGCAATCGCCTTGCCCATCTCGCCAAGAATATGCAGCCGTCCACTCTGAGCCTGCGCCAGCGCCTGCTCCATGATCTCGCGGGTGATGCCGTTGATCTTGATGTCCATCTGCAGCGCAGTAACACCCTTTTCGGTACCGGCCACCTTGAAGTCCATGTCACCCAGGTGATCTTCGTCACCGAGGATATCGGACAGCACTGCGAAGTCGTCGCCTTCCTTGATCAGGCCCATGGCGATACCGGCCACCGGCGCCTTGATCGGCACGCCGGCATCCATCAGGGCCAGCGAGGTGCCGCAGACCGTGGCCATGGAGCTGGACCCATTGGACTCGGTGATCTCGGAGACAATCCGAATCACGTAGGGGCAGTCTTCCGGCTGCGGCATGACGGCCATCACGCCGCGCTTGGCCAGCTTGCCATGGCCGATTTCACGACGCTTGGGCCCACCCATGAAGCCAGCTTCACCGACACAGTAGGGCGGGAAGTTGTAGTGCAGCATGAAGGGTTCCTTGCGCTCCCCCTCAATGGCATCGATGATCTGAGCATCACGACCGGTACCGAGGGTGGCGACCACCACGGCCTGGGTTTCACCACGGGTGAAAATCGCCGAGCCATGGGTCCGAGGCAGGGCACTGACCTTGATGTCGATCGGGCGCACGGTGGACTGGTCCCGGCCATCGATCCGCGGCTCGCCTGCGATGATCCGGCCGCGCACGATCTTTTTCTCGGCGGCCTTGAAGGCGCCGGCCACGTCGTTGGCCGCACGACCGGCAGTGTCTTCGTCAACCAGTTCGTCGACAACCCGCTGACGCAGCGCGCCAACCTGATCACTCCGCTGCTGCTTGTCGGCGATGCTGTATGCAGCACGCAACTCGTCACCGATCATCGATTCGATGGCGTCGACCAGGGTCTGATCCTTCTCCAGGGGTTTCCAGTCCCAGCGCGGCTTGCCGGCTTCCGCAGCCAGCTCGTTGATCGCGGTGATCGCCTT
Organism: Ectothiorhodospiraceae bacterium; assembly: GCA_007117515.1. Lineage (GTDB taxonomy): Bacteria > Pseudomonadota > Gammaproteobacteria > Nitrococcales > Aquisalimonadaceae > Methylonatrum. The sequence continues at coordinate 10,651 of SKGQ01000198.1, forward strand.
CTGCATCTGTTCGTGGCCGAACAGCACCGCGCCCAGCATGACATCCTCGGGCAGTTCCCTGGCCTCGGATTCGACCATCAACACCGCATCGCTGGTACCCGCCACCACCAGATCCAGCTCGGAAGTCTCCAGGGTGCTGAAACTCGGGTTGAGCAGATACTCGCCATTGCGATAACCGACACGGGCGGCGCCAATGGGACCGTCGAACGGGATACCGGAAATTGCCAGCGCCGCCGAGGTTCCGATCAGGGCCGGAATGTCCGGATCCACATCCGGGTTCATCGAGATCACCGTGGCGATGACCTGCACCTCGTTGTAGAAGCCATCCGGAAACAACGGCCGGATCGGGCGATCGATCAACCGGCAGGTCAGGGTTTCCTTTTCGGAGGGACGCCCTTCACGCTTGAAGAAACCGCCGGGGATCTTGCCCGCGGCATAGGTACGTTCCTGATAATTGACAGTCAGAGGGAGGAAGTCGCGCTGACCCGGCTCATCCTTCTTGCCCACCACGGTGACCAGAACCACCGTATCGGACATGTTGACCATGACGGCCCCGGTCGCCTGACGCGCGATGGCACCGGTTTCGAGGGTGACGGTGTGTTCACCGTACTGGAATGACTTGCTAACAGCTTCCACGTGCGAATTTCCTCTCTTGCACCTGCCAAAAAACGAACGACGCGCCCCTGCGCGTCGCTCTCTTATTTACGGATGCCCAGGCTTTCGATGACGGTCTGGTAGCGGCCCTGGTCCTTGCGCTTAAGGTAATCCAGAAGCTTGCGGCGCTGATTGACCAGTTTCAGAAGGCCACGGCGGGAATGGTGATCCTGCTTGTGGTCAGCGAAGTGCTGGGTCAGATGGGTAATGCGGTTGGACAGCAGCGCGATCTGCACCTCCGGCGAGCCGGTGTCGGTCTCGCTGCGGCGGTAAGTCTGCACGATTTCTGCCTTCTGTTCGGCGTTCAATGACATCAAGATGCTCCCGATCGGTTCCATGCCGGATTTGCAAGGGCGCTCATTGTAGCCACGCACCCCCGGCGTCACAAGCTAAGCCGCGTTATTTTCAGTGATTTTTCCGCATCCGGAGGAACGCAGCGAAGACACCCCGGATACCAATTCTTCAATCGCTTCGCATCAACCGATGCGGTTGCAGGCGTCCATCATCAGCGACCCGCCCCATGCCGAGAAACCCGTCCGGCCCGAACACACGCACCAGACCCGGTTCCGGCAGCCCGGCAGTCCATACCGCCTGACCCTGGCAGAGAAAGCCGGCCGCATCCCGTGCCAGGCTTACGTCCGGCCAGCCCGATAGCCCGCGTTCCACAGGCAGCAGCTGCGCATCGAGCGCTGCCAGCCCACCGTCGGTGGCCAAGTCCTGCATCCGCTCGGCGCTGACCATTGCGTCCGCGGTGAACGGACCCAGCGCGGTACGACGCAGGCCAGTCACATGGGCACCACAGCCGAGATCCTGACCGATGCTTTCCACCAGCGATCTGACATAGGTGCCCTTGGAGCAGTGCACCGACAACGCCAAACTATCCGAAGAGGGCTGCGACTCCAGTAGCAATTCATGCACGGTCACTGCCCGCGCCGGGCGCTCGACCTCGATACCCTGACGCGCCAGCTTGTACAGCCGCTGGCCCTGATGCTTCAGCGCCGAAACCATCGGCGGCACCTGAAGTATCGACCCGCGCAGCGCCTGCAGCGCCTGCTCAATGCGTGCGGCGTCAAGCGGCGGCACGGGCTGCCGCTGCAGGATCTCGCCATCGGCATCGCCACTATCGGTGGTCACGCCAAGCCGGCAGACCACCTGGTACCGCTTGTCGGCGTCCAGCAGAAAACCGGAAATCTTCGTCGCCTCGCCGAAACAGATCGGCAACATGCCGCTGGCCAGGGGATCTAGACTGCCGGTATGCCCCGCCTTGCGGGCATGGAAAAGGTGTTTCATCTGCTGCAGCGCGCGGTTGGAACTGATGCCCACCGCCTTGTCCAGCAAAAGAATGCCATCAACCCGGCGGCGGTCCGCTCGTTTAACCATCGAACAGACCCTATCGCTACCGGTTCTGGTCCGGTTCATCACCGTCATCGCCCCGATCCGAGGCCACCGCCCGATCGATCAGCTGGGTCAGATCGGCCCCGCGATCAAACACTTCGTCGTGCAGGAAGTGCAGTGCCGGCACAGTGCGCAAACGCATGGACCGACCCAGTTCGCGACGCAGGAAACCGGCGGCACCGTTCAGGATCTCGGCGGCCTCGCGCGAGGTGTCGGCATCGGCACCCAGCACGGTCATGTAAACCTTGGCATGCCCCATGTCGCGGCTGACCGTCACTTCCGAGACGGTCACCGAGCCCAGCCGGGGGTCACGCACCGCATCTCTGATCAGAGTCGCCAGCTCACGCTGAATCTGATCGGCAACCCGTCGTGTTCTCGGGTAATCCTTCGCCATGAACTGGCCCTCCGCCCGGCCTCATGCCAGAAACAGCAAGGCCCGCCGGCTGTCCGGCGGGCCTGATGACCGATGACCGGCGGCAGCCGGCCCGGATTCCTTGCGCTACAGGGTGCGTGCCACTTCGACGCGCTCGAAGCACTCGATCTGGTCCCCGACCTTGACGTCATTGTAGTTCTTCACCCCGATCCCGCATTCCGTGCCGGAACGCACCTCGTTGACGTCGTCCTTGAACCGGCGCAGCGATTCGAGTTCGCCCTGGTAGATCACGACATCATCACGCAACACACGGATCGGATTGGCTCGTTTGACAACCCCTTCCTCTACCAGGCAGCCGGCGATGGCACCGAGCTTGGAGGACTTGAACACGTCCTGAACACGGGCCAGCCCAATGATTTCCTCACGGATCTCCGGCTCCAGCATGCCGCTGATGGCGTTCTTCAGCTGGTCCAGCGCCTCGTAGATGATGCTGTGATAGTGCACATCCACTTCGCTTTCCTGGATCAGCTTGCGGGCGGCCGTATCGGCACGCACATTGAACCCGATGACAATGGCGTTGGACGCCAGCGCCAGATTGATATCCGATTCGTTGATACCACCGACACCGGCCGAAATCACATTGATCTTGGCGTGTTCATTGCTGAGTTCCGTCAATGACTGGCTGAGAGCCTCGGCACTGCCCTGCACATCCGCCTTGAGCATGATGTTGACCACCACTTGCTCGTCTGACTGCGCATCACCGAAGATGTCCTCGAGCTTGGCTGCCTTCTGCTGTGCAAGCCGCCGGTCACGCGACCGTTCCTTGCGCAATTCGGCCAGTTCACGCGCCCGCCGTTCGTCCTTGACCACCATGACATCGTCGCCGGCATTCGGCGTACCGGAAAGCCCCAGCACCACCACCGGAATTGACGGCCCGGCGCTATCCACCTGCCGCCCGGCCTCGTCGAGCATCGCCCGTACGCGGCCATATTCGACACCGGACAGAATGAAATCGCCCTTCTTCAGTTCGCCATTCTGCACCAGCACCGTGGCCACCGGACCGCGCCCCTTGTCGAGACTGGACTCGACAACCACACCGGTTGCGGCACAATCCGCCACGGCCTTCAGCTCCAGCAGTTCCGACTGCAGCAGGATCGCTTCCAGCAGATTGTCGATGCCTTCGCCGGTAATCGCGGAGACGTTCACGAACTGATAATCACCGCCCCATTCTTCCGGAATGACTTCATAACCGGTGAGTTCCTGCTTGACCTTGTCGGGATCCGCTTCCGGCTTGTCGATCTTGTTGACCGCAACCACCATGGGCACGCCGGCCGCCTTGGCATGCCTGATCGCTTCTTCGGTCTGCGGCATCACACCATCGTCGGCCGCCACCACCAGCACCACCACGTCGGTGATCTTGGCACCGCGGGCGCGCATTGCCGTGAATGCCTGGTGTCCCGGAGTATCCAGGAACGTCACCACGCCGCGTTCGGTTTCCACGTGGTAGGCGCCTATGTGCTGGGTAATACCACCGGCCTCACCGGCTGCCACCTTGGCTCGACGAATATGGTCGAGCAGGGAAGTCTTGCCGTGATCGACATGGCCCATGATGGTAACCACCGGAGCCCGGCTGACCTGCTCACCCTCGGGGCTGTCGAGTTCGGCCGCGACTTCCTCTTCCAGCGCATTGTCGCTGACGATCTTCGGCTTGTGCCCGAGCTCCTCGACCAGCAGCACCGCAGTTTCCTGGTCGATGATCTCGTTGATCGTCGCCATCATGCCCTGCTTCATCATTTCCTTGATCAGCACCGCAGCCTTGACGCTCATGCGCTGTGCGAGATCACCCACACTGATGCTTTCCGGGATCTGCACCTCACGCACCACTGGTGCCGTCGGCTTCTCGAAGCCCTGCTGCAGGGCCTGACCGGCACCGGTTGCGGTGGCCTGATCCCGGCGCTTGCGCCGACCGCCCTTGCCCGGGGCCACGCGCAATTCCTCGCGACCGCCACGACCACGCTTCGGCTTGCTCCGACGACGCTCGCGCTCTTCGGCTTCGGTCTTTTCCTTGTCCTTGGCTTTCTTGCGCTTGGATGCCTCCGCTTCCGCCTCGGCTTCCAGCGTTGCCGGATCGGCCACCGGTGGCGGCTCTGCCTTCTTCCGCGTCTTGGCCGGCTTGTCGTTGGACGCAGGCTCGACCGCTTCTTCCGGCTCTGGCTCTGGCTCCGGCGGCGCTGCAGCGGCCTCTGCCGCCTTGCGCGCATCTTCCTCTGCCTGACCGGCAGCGTCGGCCGCTTCTTCCTCGGCCCGGCGCACTGCCTCCCGCTCGCGCTCGGCGGCCTCCTCGGCCTCACGCTTGGCCGCTTCGGCCGCTTCCTGTTCCTGGCGTTTGGCCTCTTCCTCGCGTTCGCGCTCGGCCTCGACCACGCTGCGCTTCACATAGGTGCGCTTGCGCCGGACTTCGACGTTGACCGTGCGTGTCGGTGCCGGGCCTCGCGCCCTGCCTCCGGAGCCGGATGACAGTTTGATCTGGCTGGTGCTCTTGCGCCGCAGGGTGATCTTGCGCGGCTCAGCCTCAGCCTCTGCTTCCTCGCCTCCTCGCCCGTGGGCCCGGCGCAGGTGCGCCAGCAGGGTTGCCTTGTCCTCGTCGGAAAGCACGGCATCGGCATCCTGGATGTCGACGCCCGCTTCGTTCAATTGCGAGAGCAGGCGATCCACCGGAGTGCCAACGGTTTCCGCAAACTGTTTGACTGTGACTTCAGACATGCAATTCTCCCTGAATCCTGCTCTGGCTCATGCCCGGAGGGGCAACGGGTCGTGCTACCGGGCTACCAGGCCCGGCGTGCCGCGTCAGGATTCGTTTTCTTCCTGCTGTTCCGCGAACCACGGTTCGCGTGCCTTCATGATCAGGGCCGCAGCGCGTTCAGCCTCGATCTCGGCGATTTCAACCACGTCATCCACGGCCTGTTCGGCCAGGTCTTCCATGGTCACGACACCACCAGCTGCCAGTCGACGTGCCGTTCCGTCGTCCATGCCTTCCATGCCCAGCAGATCATCGGCCGGTTGAGCGTCGCCAAGCTGTTCCTCGTTGGCGATCATCTGCGTCAGCAAGGCATCGCGAGCCCGGGAGCGGAGTTCCTCAACGATGTTTTCGTCGAACTCCTCGATCTCGAGCATCTCGGATGTCGGCACGTAGGCCACTTCCTCAATCGTGCTGAAGCCTTCCTGCACCAGGATCGACGCCACCTCTTCATCCACCCCCAGGGTGTTCATGAAAGTGTCGATGGTTTTCTGTGATTCTTCCTGGTTCTTGGCCTCGGCATCCGCCGAGGTCATGACGTTCAACTCCCAGCCGGTGAGCTGGCTCGCCAGCCTTACATTCTGGCCACCGCGGCCGATGGCTTGGGACAGCTGATCCTCGACCACCGCCACATCCATGCTGTGGGAATCCTCGTCCACAACAATGGATTCAACATCGGCAGGCGCCATGGCGTTGATGACAAACTGGGCCGGGTTGTCATTCCACAGGATGATGTCAATTCGTTCGCCGGACAGTTCGTTGGAAACGGCCTGAACCCGCGAGCCCCGCATCCCGACGCATGCACCCACCGGATCGATCCGTGGATCGTTGGAGCGCACCGAAATCTTGGCCCGCAGACCGGGGTCCCGGGCGGCGCCAAGAATATCAATCAGCTCCTGGCCAACCTCCGGCACCTCGAGCTTGAACAGCTCGATCAGAAACTCCGGCGCCGTGCGGGAGACAAACAGCTGCGGACCCTTGGCCTCGGGCCGCACCTCCTTCAGATAACCGCGCACCCGATCATTGGTGCGGAAAGCCTCGCGCGGGATGACCCATTCCCGGGGAATGATCGCCTCGGCATTGGCGCCCAGGTCGACGATCACATTGCCGCGCTCCACCTTCTTGACGATACCGGTGATCAGTTCGCCCACCCGATCGCGATAGGCGTCGAGCACCTTGGCGCGCTCGGCCTCGCGCACCTTCTGAACGATGACCTGCTTGGCGGTCTGAGCCGCGATGCGGCCAAAGGCAATGGATTCCATCGGTTCCTCGATGAAATCACCGACCTGAACATCCGGCTGCCTCTTGCGTGCTTCCGACAGCACCATCACGTGCTCCGGGAACTCGACCTCATCCAGCGCCTCATCCTCGATCACCTGCCAGCGGTGAAACGTCGAATATTCCCCGGTCTGGCGGTCCACCGAGACCCGGACATCGATTTCCTCGGGATAGCGCTTCTTGGTCGCGGAGGCCAGTGCCGCCTCGATTGCTTCTACGATCACTTCCTTGTCCACGCCCTTCTCGTTGGACATGGCTTCGACGACCAGCAGGATTTCCTTGCTCATACCTTACGCTCCGCATCGCCTGCATCTGCATGGCCGGCGACGTTATTGGATCTCACAGATCCGGAACCAGATTGCCTTTCTCGATCCGATCCAGGGGCACGCGCAGCGCCTCTCCCTCGAACTCGATCAGCACCTCATGACCGTCCAAACCCTTCAGGATGCCGCGCAGTTTGCGGCGGCCCTCCCAAAGCCCGGCCAGTTTCAGTTTCACATCGTGACCCGCGAAACGGTGGTAATCACGTTCCCGAATCAGTGGCCGGTCGAATCCGGGGGATGAAATTTCCAGCCGGTACCGTCCGCTGACCGGATCCTCGACATCAAGCACGCCACTGATCTGGTGGCTGACCCGGGCGCAATCGTCGACTGAGATACCGTCTGCATGGTCGATGTAGATCCGAAGCAGGCCCTCGCCTCGCCCCGGATGGTACTCGACACCAACCAACTCGAATCCGAGCCCGTCAACCACCGGCTCGAACAACTCAGTCAGACGTTCTGTCAGTGCATCCATCGCCAATTCCGGAAACAAAAAAAGGGCCCTGAGGCAATGCCACCCACGCAGCACCGCTCATGCCCATCCGACTCGCTTACCGCACTTTTCACCAGCCGGTCTGGCTATCGCTGGCTGAATACCGCAAACCAGCGATAAAAAAAGGCCGCAAGCGGCCCCTTTAAAGACGGCAGCCCTGTCAGTGGACAATGCTCCGTCGCGAACAGCGCAAAATGGTACGCTCGCGGGCTTGAAACCGTCAAGCGCAACGCTAAGGAAACACTGATCTATTCGCACGCCTGCGTTGGAGTCCGCATTTTTTCCGAGGCAAGGCGCGCTGTGCAGCGCCGCAGTCATTCTGCGGTCAAGCAGCGCAACACAGCAGTCGGGGAAAATGCGGCCCAACCCGACGGGCCCGGCCGGTTTTGACCCCTGGCGGCGTTGCGTCACCGGCCCGGTAGCTCGGGCTACCGAACCGGCA
>SKGQ01000039.1 GCA_007117515.1 Ectothiorhodospiraceae bacterium
GGTGACCGTCAGCACCAGGTCGGTCGCCGTGGCGCCTTCAGGCAGCTTGCCATTCAACCGCATGCCGATCACTTCCGGGATCAGCATGGAGACCGGCTGGCCGAGCATGGCGGCCTCGGCCTCGATGCCGCCGACGCCCCATCCCAGTACACCGACGCCGTTGATCATCGTGGTGTGGGAATCGGTGCCGACCAGGGTGTCCGGGTAGGCCTGGGTCTTGCCGTCGATCTGGCGGGTGAAGACAACGTCCGCCAGGTATTCCAGGTTGACCTGGTGCACGATCCCGGTACCAGGCGGCACCACGCGGAAATTCGAGAATGCGGACTGGCCCCAGCGCAGGAACTTGTAGCGCTCGCGGTTCCGGTGATACTCGAGTTTGGTATTGAGGTCCAGCGAGTCGGCCTTGCCGAAGTGATCGATCATCACCGAATGGTCAATCACCAGATCGGCCGGCGACAGCGGGTTGATCTTGTTCGGGTCGCCACCCAGTTTGTGCATGGCGTCACGCATGGCGGCCAGATCGACCACCGCCGGCACCCCGGTGAAATCCTGCATCACCACCCGGGCGGGAGTGAAGGCGATTTCGTCTTCCGGTTTCTTCTTGGCATCCCAGTTCAGCAGGGCCTTGATGCTGGTCTCGCTGACGTTGACGCCGTCTTCGGTGCGCAGCAGGTTTTCCAGCAGGACTTTCAGGGAGTAGGGCAGACGATCCACGTCGTAGCCTTTCTCGCGCAGGGCATCAAAGCGAAAGACTTCGTACTGCTTGCTGCCCACGTCCAGGGTTGCGCGTGTATTGAAACTGTTAGTCATCCTACCTCCCGTATTTACGCTAAACGGGTAACGGCCAAAGCGGACTTTCCGTCCGTCCGGGCTGTACCGAATGTGTCAGGTCATCAACGTATCAGCCTAGCTGTGCGGGGCAGATGCACCAATCAACCAGCCCTGAAACGTTTTCTTCAGGGAATACATCAGTGTTCCCCTGGCGCGCGCCAGTCTACACGATAGGAGGCGTTTTGCGGCAGTGCAACGTAGCTGGCCCGGACGCTCGGTGAACCGCACCGAACCCCGCGCCGCGGGAGGACAAGCTTTTTTCCGTCCAGGCGAAGCTTGAGGAAACACTGAGCAGTCTGGCAGGGGCAGTGGAAGTTTTCGCGTGGCGTCGTTGGACCAACGGGGCGTCGCGCCAGGCGAAAGCTTGCACTGCCCCCGACGCGATCGAATCTGCACTTGCCGACCCGAAAAGGTATGGGTTCAGATGTCAGTGTCTTGCGCTGCCGTCCATTCGCTGCGTTCGAGCAGGGTGTCGATGGTGGTGAGTAATCGGTTGCGGCCGAAGATCAGTTTCAGGCGGCTGCCGCCGTTATCGCGCCAGAACGTTGCTGCACGGATTGCCGACAGCAGCAGTGCGCGGATCAGGCGGGCGTTTCTCGGATCCTCCAGCCATTCGCGTTTGCCGGGTACCAGGATACGGGGCTTCAGCGTGCTGACCGTCTCGCTGTATAGGTCCCCCAGCCGGGCCGTGACATTTTCATGGGTAATGCCGAAGTGCTCCGCCTGGCTCCGGGCGATGTTGAGGCCCTGGGCCAGCGTTTGCAGCATATCGCGACGTTTCAGCAGTTTGCGCTCGATGGTGACGGCACCGATCAACAGGCGGGTCTGGTCCATGTTCTGCGGGTTCGACAGCTGATTCCGAAGTTCCCGAAGTCCTGGAGCCAGTGGCGACAGACCACCATAGAGTTGCTCCAGATCGCCTTCATAGGTGTTGAGCAGACCGGCATAGCAATGGCGGACCTGGTCAGCGTCGTGGCGCCCGGTGTTGGCAATGCGACGGACTTCTGCCAGTGCCATGCTCATTGCAGCCAGCGCCAGCACCTGATGTTCAGTCTGATGATTCATGCCTGTGTGGTGTGCTCCCGTTGTTGTCCGGCGGTGTCGGTGGGGGTAACGATGATGCCGCCGCCAAGGCAGCGACTGTCGCGATAGAAGACCACGGATTGCCCTGGAGTGATGGCGCGTTGCGGCGTATCAAAGCGGACGCCGCAGCAGCCATCCGCGTCCTGCGTGACGGTGCAGGCCTGGGCCGGCTGTCGATAGCGGATCTGCGCCGAGCAGCGGAACGTTGTCTCCGCTGGTGGCCCGTTGATCCAGCTCACGGGCTCGGTCTGCAATGCTGGCGCGAACAGTGCCGGATGCTGATGTCCCTCGGCCACGATCAGCCGGTTTCCCGGCATGTCCTTGTCGACCACGTACCAGGGCCCACTGCTGCCGGGACGTCCGCCGATACCCAGTCCCTGGCGTTGGCCCAGGGTGTAGAAACTCAAGCCGCGATGCTCGCCGACGACGTGGCCATCAACGGTCGCGATGATGCCGGGTTCCGCCTGCACGTAACGGCTCAGAAAATCGGCGAAATCCCGTTCGCCGATGAAGCAGATGCCGGTGCTGTCCTTCTTCTCGAAGTTATCGAAGCCGGCATCCTCCGCCATCCTTCGTACGACGGTTTTTTCCAGCTCGCCCAGCGGAAACAGGGTGCGCGCCAGGGCATCCTCCCGCACCAGATGCAGGAAATAGCTCTGGTCCTTGCGCGCGTCCAGTCCACGGTGCAATTCGGCTCCGTCTGGTCCTCGGCGGATGCGTGCGTAGTGTCCGGTTGCCACCAGGTCCGCGCCGAGCCGCAGGGCATGGTCGAGAAAGGCGTTGAACTTGATCTCGCGATTGCAGAGCACGTCCGGGTTGGGGGTGCGTCCGGCGGCGAACTCCCTGAGACAGTCGTCGAACACCTGCTGCTTGTAGCGCGCTGCGAAATTCACCTGATGCAGTGGGATATTCAGCGTTTCGCAGACCTGTGCGGCGTCAGCCAGATCAGCCTCGGCGGTGCAGTGGGTGTCGCTGTCATCGTCCTCCCAGTTGCGCATGAACAGGCCTTCGACGCGGTAACCCTGCTGCTGCAGCAGCAGGGCGGTAACCGCCGAGTCAACGCCGCCGGACAATCCGACAATGACAGTGCTTTTCCGGGGATCTACGTCCGACATCGAGGTTTGACCGGTTGCTGAAACGTGCGGCATTGATCGGGGTGCCAGTCCAAGGCTTCAAGGCCGTGAGGCTTCAAGTTGCGTCATTGCCGCGGACGCCACGGGGACGGCCGCCGGCCGCGACAAAGACCTGGTTGCCGCTGGGTTCGTGATTGTGGTCGAACTGGCTGTCACCGCTCGCGCTGAAGAAATCCGGGTTCATCAGTTCAATGAAACGCCGGGCCGGCTGTGAAAGGTATTTTCCGCGGCGCCACATGACCCCGTAAGTGCGACGTGGAAAGACATCCGGCAATGGCTTCACTGCCAGGTTCTCGCGCCCGGTCAGACAGATGTTGCTGGCAATGCCGATGCCGAAACCCCGTTCGACATACGCTTTCATGATTTCCCAGCCGCCGACCTCAAGCCGGACCTGGTAGGGAATATCATGCTGTTGCAGCACCATGTGAACCAGCCGCCAGGTGGTCAGGTGGCGCGGCGGCAGGATCAGCGCATCCGAGGCCAGGTCGTCCAGTGTGATGGCGACTCGTTTCGCCAGGGGATGCTCGGGCGGCGTGATCAGTGACGTGGCGAAGGAATACACCGGGCGGTAATTGATGTCGTCAGGCAGATCCAGCATCGAGCCGATCGCGAAATCCACCTCGTCGTGGCGCAGTGCATGGAGCATCTCGGCGCCGATCAGGTTGTGCAGCTTCACCGGGCTGTCCGGATACAGGTCCATGAACTGTTGCAGCAGGTCCGGAATCAGGTAAAGCGTGCTGGATTCGCCGGCGGCGATGTCCAGCCGGCCGCTCTGCATCTGCTCGTTGCGGGCCGCGAAGCGGGCGGGCAGGGCATCGATACCCTCGACCAGAGGCAGGGCCAGCTCGTAGAGGGTCTTGCCGTCCGGCGTCAGAGTGATCTTGGGGCCGCGGCGTTCGAACAGGGTGATTTCCATCTCCCGTTCCAGGGCCTGAATCTGCAGTGACACTGACGGCTGGCTCAGTTTCAGGCGTTCCGCGGCGCGGGAGATGCTTCCGGACTGGGACGTGTAACAGAATGCCCGGAGCTGTTTGATTCGGTTGTTTCGATAATACAAGCGGCCAGTGGTGCCCATGCCTATCACCTGTTTTCCGTGTGCCGGCGTCACTGTTGAACCGAGAATCGCTGATCATATTGAAAAATTCAATGCTCAGAATTGACTCGCCCCCATTGTCAGATGCTGCGCCGCCGCAATACAATCCGCACCCTGTTGTGGTGGCCGGAGATTGTCGGCGGCCGCGATATGAACATTCTGACCCAAAGCGACATTGTCAGGTCGACCAACTGTCGATCACGTTCCGGAGCGGTTTGTGGCCGCGAGGACTGGCAATGTTGCCGTGCCGGTGGGTGTCCTGACGATCCGCAGCCGCGGTCTTCGTCGGAAGGCATTCCTGGCGAAGGGGTGGCATCGCGATGGCGATGCGCGGTGCAAGGCAAATCGATCGGTGGCAGCCGCCTCAAGAGGGTGGTTCACCGGGCGGGTCTGCGTAACAACGTGTGGATCGATTCGTCGCACCGCAAACCGGTACCCGAGTACCGGTAGGTATCACCCACTTCGTCCTGAGCCGTCCCATTGGGCGGAGCATGGAATCCTGCGGTTCCCGTCCTGGAGACGTGGTGCCGTGACAAACAGTCAGGTGGCGTGTTGCCGCCTGAAACGGGAGAACAAGCAATGAGCAATCAGCAGACTATCGATCAGCTGAAAAAGGATTGGGCGGAAAACCCCCGGTGGAAAGGCGTCGAGCGCGGGTACACGGCCGAAGAGGTCGTGCGCCTGAGCGGTTCGGTGCAGATCGAGTATTCGCTGGCCCGCATGGGTGCCGAAAAGCTCTGGAAGAACATGCACGAGATGGAATACGTCAACGCCCTGGGCGCGTTGACCGGCAACCAGGCCGTGCAGCAGATTCGTGCCGGCCTCAAGGCCATCTACCTGTCCGGCTGGCAGGTCGCGGCGGATGCCAACACCGGTTCCACCATGTATCCGGATCAGTCCCTCTACCCGGTCGATTCCGTGCCGGCGGTGGTCGAGCGTATCAACAACGCGCTGCTGCGAGCCGACCAGATCAACCATGCCGAAGGCAATCACGACATCGACTGGATGCAGCCGATCGTGGCCGACGCCGAGGCCGGTTTCGGTGGCGTGCTGAACGCCTATGAGCTGATGAAGAACATGATCAAGGCGGGCGCCGCCGGGGTGCACTTCGAGGATCAGCTGGCAGCGGTCAAGAAGTGCGGTCACATGGGTGGCAAGGTGCTGGTGCCGACCCAGGAAGCGGTGCAGAAGCTGATCGCCGCGCGCCTGGCAGCCGACACCATGGGCGTGCCGACCATCCTGGTGGCCCGCACCGATGCGCTGGCGGCGGATCTGCTGA
>SKGQ01000057.1 GCA_007117515.1 Ectothiorhodospiraceae bacterium
AAACACTGATTTATTCCCGAGTCTGCGCCCGAGACCGGTTTTGGTCATCTGGCAAGGCGCGGTGCCGGTTCGGTGGCCATAGCTACCGGGCCAGTGGCGCAACACAGCAGTCGGAAAAAATGCGGACTCCAACTCAGGCGCTAGAATAAATCCGTGTTTCCCTAGGGTATCACTGCGGTTGCGGGAAATTGTCCGGTGTCGCGGTTGCCAACGGTGGGGTGACCACTGGCAAGGTACAGCCTGCGGTCCATACAAAAATCTGGAGAAAGAACATGCAGACGATGGTTCGTGGTTCCCGTTTTCTGGTTTATCCCTCTGTGCTTCTGTTTCTGATGATGGGGGTTTTCACGCAGACGGCCGCTGCCGGGATTGTCGGCACCGAGACGGTGATCAGTGAGTCGGTCACCGCTGACAAGCGCGCCCAGGTGTTGTCGCTGCTCGACCGTGAGGACGTGCAGGAGCGTCTGGTGCAGTACGGCGTTTCGCCGGAAGAGGCCAAGGAGCGCGTCGCGAGCATGACCACCGAGGAGCTGGCGCAGATGGCGGACAGCATCGATGAGCTGCCCGCAGGCGCCAGTTCCGGGTTGGTCCTGGCGCTGGTCCTGGTCATTCTGATCATCATACTGGTCCGCTGATGCGACTCGGTCATACCGGGGTTGCCCTTGCACTGTGCGCCACAGGCCTGGTTGCCGGCTGTGCCGGTACCGGGCCTGCCGATGGCCTGCACGCGCCCGAGGGGCACTGGCAGATTGTCGATCACCGGCTCGCGCCGATCGCGGCGATGGACGATACCGAGGCCGAATCCTGGTATGGCCGAACGCTTGAGTTTCGCAGTGGCTCTGCCCGGTTACCGGAAAAACGCTGCATCCAGCCTATTTACGAACACCGACTGGTCGAGCCCGAGGCCTACTTCGGTGAAGCCGATGACGTGCGTGCCGAGGTGGTGCGGGATCTGCGGCGCAGTGACGGTCTGCTCCAGGTTACCGAGGTGATCTGTGAGGGGCGAACCGCAGACACGGTCGGCGGAACCCTGCTCTGGATCGACGAAAATCGCGCCATGACCCCCTGGGATGGTGTGCTGTTCGGACTCGAACGGCGGCAGTAGCGTTGGTATGGCGTCATGAAGGGTCCGCCGTCTCTCCGCAGTCACCTGTCCTGCGGCCTGTTGTTGCTAGGCATCTTGCTGCTCGCCGCCTGCGCCCGAACTCCGTTACAGCTTGATGAACTGGCAGCCGAGGAACTGGGCGAGCCCCGTTCGATGGAACTGACGGATGTTCCGTTCTTCCGTCAGGAAGCTTACCAATGCGGTCCTGCGGCGATGGCCACCCTGATGAATCATCGGGGTCTGGAGATCGCCCCGGAGCAGCTGACGCCGCAGATGTATCTGCCGGGTCGACGGGGCAGCCTGCAGATTGAACTGCTGACGGCTGCCCGGCGGCAGGGCTTTCTGGCCTACGTGCACGCGCCTGAACTGACAGGATTGCTGACCCAGATCCGCGCGGGTCATCCGGTTCTGGTGCTGCAGAATCTCGCCCTCGACCGCGTCCCGGTCTGGCATTACGCGGTGGTGGTCGGTTTCGACCTGGATGCAGACGAAATATTGCTGCGTTCCGGCACCACCAGGCGCGAGCGTCTGTCGCTGCGGCGTTTCGAGCGTACGTGGCAGCGCGGCGATTACTGGGCGATCAGTCTGCATCAGACAGGTGAGTTACCGGAGCAGCCGGATGAGACGCGTTACCTGCGTGCGGTTGCGGCGCTGGAACAGGTCGAGCGCTGGGCCGATGCCGAAGCCGGTTATCTGGCCGCCGTGGAGCGCTGGCCAGACAGCGCCACGGCCTGGTTCGGCCTTGGCAACAGCCGGTATCAGCAGGACGATTTCGCCGCCGCCGAGGAACATTATCGGCAGGCTCTTCGGCGCGATGCGCTGCAGCCAGCGATTCATCATAACCTTGCCTGGGCACTCATCCGTCAGCACCGAGCCGACGAGGCTCGCCCCCATGCCGAGGAGGCCGCGCGCCTGGCCGACGACGACCAGCCTCATTACCGGGCTGCACTGGAGGCGTTGCGCTGAAGTTACCCCGGCCCGGTAATTCGGGCTACCGAACCGGCACCGCGCCTTGCCAGATGACCAAAACCGGTCTCGGGCGCAGACGCGGGAATGTATCAGTGTTTCCTTAATATCCTTGAATTGGAAACACTTTGCCGGCCATTCACACCGTGAAATCGGCAAGCCGCGTCCGGATTTGTTAGGCTCTGCGCCATTCTTTGCGCGTCAGACCTCTGACAGACAATATTTTTCGCCCGCGATGGCAATTTCTGCCGGGCCCGGCAAGACCCCCGATACGGAAAGGAGAACGCTTCGTGGTCGCCTCACGTCTCAGCCGATTCATCCTCTCGCTCCTCCTCCTGCTTGGCCTTCTTGGACTAACCGCGCCAGCCGCGTTGGCAGAGACGCAGACAGAAGCCGGAGATCAGAGCTATGCGGCGCTGGCCGACATCCTTGAGGACGATGAGCGCCGCGCTCGTTTGATTACCGAGTTGCGCCTGCTGTCGCAGCCGCCCGAGGGGCTGGAGGAGCATGCGACTCCCAGCGGCCAGGATGAGGAATCCGTTTCCCTGCCGCGACGGATTGCGATGGTGACGCAGAATTTCGCCGAGCAGGTGGTGAATCAGTTCAACGAAGCCGTCACCGCGTTGCGTACCAGCGATGTGTCGATGGACGGTGCCAGTCTGGCGGCGATCGGATTGGCGGCACTGAACCTTGGCGGCGTCATCGTGGTGACCGTGGTCGCATTCTTCGGGCTGCGGCGCATCGCCAAACCGCTGTTCGACAAGGCAAGCCTCTGGGCCGCAGATGCAGAGGGTGGTGCTGGAATCCTGCGTCGCGCCGTGGCCATCGTCTACTCGGCGGTGCTGGATATCCTGGTGGTGGTGCTGGCCTGGGTGGCTGGTTATGTGCTGGCGCTGTTCGTGTTCGGTGAAACCGGCGTCATGGACTCGCAGCAGACGCTGTTCCTGAACGCGTTCCTGCTGATCGAGGTGTTCAAGGCCCTGATCCGGGCCATCTTCGCATCGCGTAACGACGCCCTGCGTCTGTTGCCGATGAGCTCTGAAAACGCCGCCTACTGGAACGCCTGGCTGGCGCGTATCGCGGGCTTCATCGGCTACGGTCTGATGCTCGTGGTACCGATCATCAATTACAACATTTCGCCAGGGGTTGGTCAGGGCTTCGGGCTCCTGATCATGCTGCTGGCCCTCATCTACGCGGTCACGGTGATCAGCCAGAACCGGCAGGACGTGCGGGATCGCCTTGAAGGCATGGCCGCCGAAGCCGAGTTCGCGGTGATCCGTGTTCTCACGGGCATGCTGGCCAAATCCTGGCATTTCCTGGCCATCGCCTATTTCCTGGGCCTGTTCGTGGTGACCGTGGTGAATCCGGAATCGGCACTGCCGTTCATGGCCAAGGCGACGGTCCAGACCCTGGTGGCCGTGGGTGTCGGCTTTGCCGTGGAACTGCTGCTGACCAGCCTGGTGGCGAGGCCCATGACCGTTCCCGGCGAAATGCACATGAAGTTCCCGATGCTGGAGACTCGCCTCAACAGCTACATTCCGAAGGCGGTGAGGGCAGTGCAACTGCTGGTGCTGATCACCGTAATCGCCGTGGTGTTGGATGCCTGGGGCATCTTCAATCTGGGCGTCTGGCTGGTGTCTGATGCCGGTCTCACCACCATTGCCCGCATCGTGACCGTCGCCCTGGTGATCGGGGTGGCAACGCTGATCTGGATCGCTGTCGCCAGCTGGATCGAGCATCGGCTCAACCCGGAGACCGGCGGTGGCGAGCCGACCTCTCGCGAAAAGACGCTGCTGACCATCTTCCGTAACGCCATCGCAATCGTGATCATCACCATGGCAGTGATGATTTCGCTAGCCGAGATCGGCATCAATATCGGGCCGCTGATCGCCGGTGCTGGTGTTCTTGGTCTGGCCATCGGTTTTGGTGCGCAGAAGCTGGTGCAGGACATCATCACCGGCGTCTTCATCCAGCTCGAGAACGCGATCAATGCCGGCGACGTGGTCACCGCCGCGGGCATCACCGGCACCGCCGAGAAGCTGTCGGTGCGCTCGGTGGGCATTCGCGACCTGTCGGGAACCCTGCACATCGTGCCGTTCTCGGCAGTGGACACGGTGTCCAACTACATGCGCGAATTCGGTTACCACGTCGGGGAATATGGTGTGGCCTACCGCGAGGATACCGACAACGTCATCCAGCATCTGCGCGAAGCCTTCGACGAGCTGGTGGCGGATGAGGAGCATGGCGAGAAGGTCATCGGCGAACTCGAGGTTCACGGTGTCACCGCACTGGCTGACAGTTCGGTCAACGTGCGCGTCCGGATCAAGACCACTCCGGGGACGCAGTGGGGCATCGGCCGTGAATACAACCGTCTGGTGAAGCGGCACTTCGATGCGGCGAATATCGAGATTCCGTTCCCGCACACGACGATCTACTTCGGTCAGGACAAGGACGGTTCGGCGCCGCCGCTGCTTCATCGCAAGCTCGACAGCGAGAAGGCGGGCAAGACCAAGGATGCAGACGAACGCAGCGGCGAGGCGTCGAGCAAGTCGGCCGAGGCGAATCCGAAGTACAAGGGCGACTTCGACGACGCTGACGATTGATGCGACGCAAGGCGGGGTAACCCGGCGGTAGCGGCGAAAGGTGCCAACGGGGCTTGCCCTGCGGGTAATGTCGACGGATGATTGGGGCGTGGCGCTGACGTCGCGTTCGGTATCAGCCGGGCGGCATTGCGGGATCTGCAGAGCATCCGGATCCCGGCATTGCTTGATGAATGACGGCAGCTTTCTCGATTGGCGAGCAGGCGAAAGGAATCATGCCCTACCGCGTTTTCTATTCGTTTCATGATCGGCAGCAGTTCGTTTCCTCCGACAAGCCCGTCTCCATGGAGGTGGCGGATATCCGTCAGGACCTCCTCGCCGCCCTGGAAGGTGATGGCGATTTCATCGGTCTGATCGATGAGCATGGGACCGTGCTTCAGTTCATCTATGACGAACTGGGTGATCGCTTCTGGGTCGAGATTCCGCACAGCAATGAACGGTCCTCGCACGGGCGGTGGTTGCCGTACGAGGAGTGCGCAGTGCTGTTGGCGGAATTACCGGAGCAGTTTCGTCCGGAGTCCTTTGACGGGTTCGAGCACCGGCCCTGGCGCACTGGCCGCGTTCCCGGGCACCGCTAGCCAGGCGCCTTGGAAAACTGCCGGTTGCGTAGTGGTCGATTGCCCGGGTCTGTGCGGGGGATGTCGGCCCGTGGCGCGGGTTTTTCCCGGGAATGACGTCGCTTCGTGCCAACGAAAAAGCCGCACTGTCTGGAGTGC
>SKGQ01000127.1 GCA_007117515.1 Ectothiorhodospiraceae bacterium
GCCACCACCGCGGCCGCCGGCACCAGGCTGCCGAAGGCGAGAATGGCGATGCCGCGGCCCTGACGCCGCAGTTCGGCCTGGCCCAGCGGCAACTCGTCCAGATCATCCGGCACGTCCGCGCCCGGGCCTGTGCCGCGGGGGTAACGGATGGCCGAGGGGCCTTCCAGTCGATAGCCGGTGCTCAGCATGCGGCGGCATTCGGCCTCGTCGGCCGGTGCCATCACCGTCATGTTGGGAATACAGCGCAGGTAGCTCAGATCGAAGGACCCGGCATGGGTCGGTCCATCCGGGCCCACCAGCCCGGCGCGGTCAATGGCGAACACCACCGGGAGATTCTGCAGCGCCACGTCGTGGATCAACTGGTCGTAGCCGCGTTGCAGGAAGGTGGAATAGATCGCCACCACCGGCCGCAGGCCCTCGCAGGCCATACCGGCGGCCAGCGTCACCGCGTGCTGCTCGGCGATACCGACATCAAAGTACTGTTCGGGATGTTCCTTGGAGAAGCGCACCATGCCCGAGCCCTCGCGCATGGCCGGCGTGATCGCGGCCAGTCGCGGGTCGCGGCTCGCCATGTCACAGAGCCAGTCGCCGAAGATCTGGCTGTAACTGACGGCGCCCGGTCGGCTGGCCGGTTGCAGGCCGTGGGACGGGTCGAACGGACTGACCCCGTGATAACCCACCGGATCGCTCTCCGCCGGGTCGTAGCCCTTGCCCTTGCGGGTCACCACATGCAGCAGGCGCGGCCCCTTCTGCCGTCGCAGATTGCGCAGCACGTCCACCAGTGCGTCCATGTCGTGCCCGTCCACCGGTCCGTAGTAATCGATATTCAGGGCCTCGAACAGACTGCTGGGCGAGGCCGCCAGGCTTTTCATCTGCGCCTCGACACGGCTGGCCAGCTCGCGCGCCGACGGCAGCTGATCGAGCACGCGTTTGCCGCCCTCGCGAATGCCGCGGGCGATGCGGCCGGACAGCAATCGCGTCAGATGCCCGGACAGGGCGCCGACATTGGGCGAAATCGACATCTCGTTGTCGTTGAGGATGATCAGCAGGTCGGCATCCGCATCGCCGGCATGATCCATGGCTTCGAAGGCCATGCCGCCGGTCATTGCGCCGTCCCCGATGATCGCCACCGCGCGGCTGTCACTGCCGCTGCTGCGGGCCGCCAGGGCCATGCCCAGGGCGGCGCTGATGGAGGTACTGGAATGGCCGGTGCCGAAGCAGTCGTAGGGGCTTTCGTCTCGCTTGGTGAACGGCGACAGGCCGCCGGTCTTGCGGATGCTGGCCAGTTTCTGCCGGCGGCCGGTGAGAATCTTGTGCGGATAGGTCTGATGGCCCACATCCCAGACCAGCCGATCCTGGGGCGTCTGGTAGACGTAGTGCAGGGCAATGGTCAGTTCGACGGTCCCGAGGCCGGCGCCGAGATGGCCGCCGTTCTGCGCCACGGTCTCAAGCAGGAAGCCGCGCAGCTCTTTTGCCAGGGGCGTCAGCCGGCTTTCCGGCAGGGCGCGCAGATCGTCCGGTTTGTCGATGGTCTCCAGGAGTGGATAGGTGTTCTGGCTCATCAGAACCTCGCAGGTCAGTCGTTGGTTCGCTTTGCCGCGGCAGATGCTAAAATCCCGGCCTTTTTCCGGCGATCCGGAGAGGCAAGCATGAGCGAACAGCCGCTAGTAGGCGTGATCATGGGCAGCACGTCCGATTGGGACACCATGTCACAGGCACACAAGGTGCTGGAAGAATTTGATGTGCCCCACGAGTGCCGGGTGGTCTCCGCGCACCGCACGCCGGACCTGATGCAGCGTTACGCCGCCGAGGCGGAAGAACGCGGCATCCGGGTCATCATAGCGGGTGCCGGCGGTGCCGCACACCTGCCGGGCATGGTGGCGGCGCAGACCGTGCTGCCGGTGCTGGGTGTGCCTGTGGAAAGCCAGAGCCTGAAGGGCCTGGATTCGCTGTACTCCATCGTTCAGATGCCGGGCGGCATTCCGGTGGGGACGCTGGCCATCGGCAAGCCCGGGGCACGCAATGCCGGCCTGCTGGCGGTATCCATCCTCGCCACCGAGGATCCGGGGCTGCGCGAGCAGCTCAAGCAGTTTCGCGCCCGCCAGATGCAGGCCGTGCTCGATGCGGAGTTGCCGTGAGCCATCAGCCGATCCTCCCCGGAGCCACGATTGGCGTACTCGGCAGCGGCCAGCTCGGCCGCATGTTCGCCGTCGCCGCGCGCCGCATGGGCTATCGGGTGCATACCCTGTCGCCGGCGCAGGATTCTCCCACCGGGCATCTGGCCGATCGGGAAGTCACCGCGGCCTACGATGACCTGGATGCGGTGGCGGATTTCGCCCGCCGGGTCGATGTCATCACCTTCGAATTCGAGAACGTGCTCTCGGCCACCACCGACTGCGCCGCGCGGCATGCGCCGGTCCGCCCCGCCGGCGGGATCCTGCAGATCTGCCAGCACCGGCTACGGGAGAAGACCTGGCTGGAAGCGCAGGGCTTTCCGGTGACGCCGTTCCGCCGCATCGCAAGCTTCGAGGACCTGCAACAGGCCGCTGCTGCGCTGGGTCTGCCAGCGGTGCTGAAAACCGCCGGTTTCGGCTATGACGGCAAGGGCCAGGTCAAACTGACCGCGTCGGATCAACTGGATGCCGCCTGGCAGGAAATGGCCGGCGCTGAGGCAGTGTTCGAGGCCTTCGTGCCGTTCGAGCGCGAGGTTTCGGTAACCGCCGCCCGCGGCCTGGATGGTGCGTTCAGCCACTGGGGCGTGGTGGAGAACGAACACCACAATCACGTGCTGGACGTTTCCACGCCCGATGCGCCGGTGTCCGAGGCCGTGCGGCGGCAGGCCATCGAGGTCACGCGCGGGATTCTCGATGGCCTGGACGTGGTGGGTGTGCTCTGCGTCGAGTTCTTCGTCGGCCCGGGTGACCGGTTGCTGATCAACGAACTGGCCCCGCGGCCGCACAACTCCGGCCATTTCAGCTTCGATGCCAGCGTCACCAGCCAGTTCGAGCAGCAGGTGCGCGCGGTCTGCGGGCTGCCTCTGGGCTCCACTGCACTGATGCGGCCGGCGAGCATGGTCAACCTGCTGGGCGATCTCTGGCAGGATGGCGAGCCGGACTGGGTCGCCGCGCTGGCGGAGCCCGAGATCAAGTTGCACCTCTACGGCAAGGCCGAGGCCCGCCCCGGCCGCAAGATGGGCCACCTGGTCGCCTTCGGCGCCGACCGCGACGATGCCCGCAACCGCGCCCTAAACGCCCGCAAAGCCCTGACCCAACAACCTAAAACGTAACACTTAAAACTTAAAACGCGCGCTACGGCCACGCATTGCACAGTAACGCCGCCCCCGACCACCAAAACCCGACAACGGAAGCCTAATCCTCCATGTGGTTCAAGAATCTCTGTCTCTACCAGTTCGAATCCGCCTTCCCGCTGGACGCCGAGGCCCTGGCCGACAAGCTGGCGGCCTTCGCCTTCCGCCCCTGCGGCAAGCTGGATCTGGAATCCACCGGCTGGGCTTCGCCGCTGGGCGATGCCTACGAGCCCCTGGTGCACGCCGCCAATGGCTATTTCATGATCTGCCTGAAGGAAGAGAGCAAGCTGCTGCCGGCCTCGGTAATCAAGGAGGTGCTGGACGAGCGGGTCGGAGAACTGCAGGACAAGGAGGCGCGGAAGATCCGCAAGCGCGAGAAGGATCGGCTGAAGGACGAAATCGTCATCGACCTGCTGCCCCGGGCCTTTAGCCGCAGCCGCCGCACCTATGCCTACATCGACACCCATGAGGGCTGGATGGTGGTGGATGCCGGCACCTGGAACCGGGCCGAGGATCTCACCGAACGGTTGCGCGACGCGCTGGGTAGCCTGCCGATAACACCATTGCAGCTGGATACCGCACCGCAGGCGGTGATGACCCGCTGGCTTGCGAACGGTCAGATGCCCAGCGACTTCAGCCTGGGCGAGGAATGCGTCTTGGTGGATCCGGAGCTGGAAGGCGGCGAGGTCCGCTGCAAGCGCCAGGATCTCAGTGCCAACGAGATCCGCAACCACATCAGCGCCGGCAAACGCGTCGGCCGTCTGGCACTGAACTGGCAGGACCGCATGAGCTTCCTGCTCGACGCCGACAGCAGCATCAAACGTCTGCGCTTCAACGATGTCATTGCAGAGGACTCGGGCGATCTGGAAGCCGAATCCGAACTGGAACGCTTCGACAGCGACTTCTCGGTGATGACGCTGGAGCTGGCGCGGCTGATCCCGCGGGTGGTGGAGGTGATGAAGGAATGATCACCGGTTAACGTTTTATGTTTTACGTTTTAGGTCAGTCGCTTAAAACGTAAAACGTTAAACTTAAAACGTTTTCCGGTTCTCCAGCATAGGCTCAAGTTTCCCCCAAACATTCTCGAGGATCATCGGCTGTGCTTCCTCCGTCGGATGAATGCGGTCGTTCATGAACAGCTCGGGGCGTTCGTCGATGCCGGTGAGGATGCCGGGTAGCAGCCTGGAATCGGTGTTGTCGGCGACGTTGGCGAAGGCCTGTTCGAAGCGCTCCAGATAGGTGGCGCCGTAGTTCGGCGGGATGCGGACACCGGCCAGCAGGACCTCGGCGCCGGCGGCCTGGGCGGCTTCGACCATGGCCTGCAGATTGCGCTCGATTTCTGCCGGCGGCAGCCCGCGGAGGCCGTCGTTGCCGCCGAGGGCGATGATTACCAGCGCAGGCTCGTGCTCCTCAAGTGCCCGGGGCAATCGGCTCAGCCCACCGCGCGTCGTTTCACCGCCAGTACTGGCGTTGTGCGCCCGCCAGTCCGGGGTCGTGTCGCTGAGGCGATCGTTCAACAGGTGCACCCAGCCATTCTCGGTGGACATGTTGTAGGCCGCCGAAAGGCTGTCACCAACCACCAGAATCAGCCGCTGCTCGGCGAACGCCGCCGGGCTCAATAGCGTCAGAAGCAGCAGTGCCGCCAGCAGGCGGCGGAACACGACGAGAGGTGTCATGACGGACGGAACGGTATTGCGGGCTGACGATCTGGGCATGCGTTTTCAGGGTCCTGAGGGCGAGATCCTTCTGTTCCGGCATCTCGCGTTGGATATCACCGCCGGCGAGACGGTGGCCATTCTCGGTGCTTCGGGTTCGGGCAAATCCACGCTGCTTGGCCTGCTGGCCGGTCTGGATACGCCCAGCGAGGGTCGGATCCTGATCGGCGACACGGATATCACGGCGCTGGACGAGGACCAGCGGGCCATCCTGCGCGGCCGTGAGCTGGGCTTCGTGTTCCAGGCCTTCCATCTACTCTCTGGTCTGACCGCGCTGGAGAACGTAATGCTCCCGCTGGAACTGGCCGGCACGCCCGGCGCCGCCGAAACCGCGACCCGGGCGC
>SKGQ01000067.1 GCA_007117515.1 Ectothiorhodospiraceae bacterium
CCTCGCCGGTCCAGACCAGGGCGTGCAGGCGTGGTGCCGCGCCGTTGACCAGCGCCAGATCTCCGCCGACATGGGGGCAGGCGTCAACATCCCAGTCGAAACCGCCGACCACGCCATCCAGGTGCCAGGACTGGCCGTTGTCCTCTGACGTGGCCAGGGCCATGTCGCGTGGATCCAGTGCTCGATACAAGACCCAGAGTCGGTCGTCTGCCGAGGCGACGGTATTCCAGCAACACTGGCAGGTGGCCGGGTCCAGGGTGTGGGTCAGGCCCCAGTCCTGGTGATCGGTAGCGCGTTGCGCGTATCGCAGGCCCTGCAACCCGTCGCGCATGTCCAGCCAGGCCATATGCCAGGCGCCAGCAGCGTCGGCATGCAGGCCGAAGAAACCGTGCGCCTGGCTGTCCTCCTCGGTGGCCGGGGGGCGGGCCGCGACCCAGCTTCGGCCCGCATCCTCTGATTCAGCCATGACCATCGGACCGCTGTCGGCGAAGCCATCGCCCCGCGTCTGCCAGGCCACGAGCAGACGGTCCTGATAGGCGGCGATACGCAGGTCATTGCTGCGATGCACCCGGCTCGGAGGGCGCTGATTCGTGTCGATGGTCACCGGATCGCTCCAGCTCTCGCCACCGTTCCCACTGTGGCTGTGATGTGCCGTGTAGGTCCCGTCGGATCGTTCCTCGACCCATGCCACATGCAGTCGGTCATGATCGGCGGTGGCGGCGAGGCTGACCACCGGATGGTCGGTCTCCGCCCGATGGTGGAGGTTCGGCTCCGGTGGCTCGGCCGCCTGTTGACAGCCGGCGAGGACCAGGGCCAGCGGTGGCAGCAGTCGTCTTACCAGTCCCATTGCACACCTCCATAGACCGCGCGCGGCGTGCCTGGATTGTAGACCCGGCTGGTGTCGCCGGCGCGGGCGACAATGCTGGTGGTCTCGGCATGCCGGCGATCGGTCAGGTTCCGCCCTTCCACGAACAGTCGCCAGCCGTCGCCACTGTCATAGCCAGCGAGGAGGCCGATCAGGATGTAGGACGATGCGGTCTCGCTGTTGGCGAAATCGACGAAGGTACGGCTGCTGAAGCGCATGCTCGGGCCGATATGGAAACCGGCTGCATGCTGGTAATCGAGCCCGATACGGCCCAGATGGCGCGGCAGGCCCGGGATGCGGTTGTTGTTCCACAGTGGATCGTTGCGGAAGCGGAAATCGTTCAGCGTATAGCTCAGTGATGCGGTCAGCCGGTCGTCGGGGCGGCCCAATGCTGTCAGGGGTGTCCACCACTGGCCGCCCAGTTCCAGGCCCTGATGCACCGTGCGGTTGGCATTGCTGGTCAGCGTGTCACCGGGATTGTCGGGATCCTGCACGATCAGGATTTCATCCCGAAGCCAGGCGCGGTAGGCCACAACCTCCCAGGATGCCCGGGCTGTCTGACCGCGCAGGCCGATCTCGGCGGTATCGGCGCGTTGCTGGCGTACCAGCGAGCCGTCCTCGCTGACCAGTTCACCGTTGATCGGCGGCTCCAGGCTGCGGCTCAGGTTGCCGAACAGCTTGATCTCGTCATTGATCCGGTGCAGCAGGCCGATGCGCGGGCTCAGGCCACGGTAGATGCGCCGGCCTTCCGCGGCGTTGCCAGTGCGGACATCCTCCTCGCGATCGGCCCAGCTCGCCTGCAGGCTGGTCACCAGCGTGGTTCGGGCGGTCAGATCCACCTGGTTGTCGGCATAGAGTTCCATCGTCGATGCGGTGTTCAGGCGTCGCGTCACGACCCCGGAAAAGCGGTTCTCCTGTTCGCTGCGTTCTCGTCCGGTAACCGCCAGCGCACCCCAGGTAAAGCGGTTGTCGAGACCCAGCACCTGGCCGTGCAATCGATGCCGCAGGCTGAGCCCGAAATCGTCCTGGCTGGTGTCGATCTGGGCGAATGGCAGCGGATGGTCCATGCGCAGGTGCTGGACGAAGGCCCCCAGGCTCAGTGTGTCGTCTCCGCGGGTGCGGATGCCGTGCTGCACCGCCAGCCGGCCCAGGCGCAGGTCGCGGGCGGCATCAACATCGCGCCATGCCGGCGCAGCTTTCCGGGAATCCTCGCGGAATTCGCTTCGGGTCAGCGAGCCGGGCAGGTCCACCCGACTGTCCTGCAGGTCCAGGTGGAACCGGGTCTGCCGGTCCTCGTCGTGCTGGAAGCCCAGGTTGCTGTACAGGCGCAGCGTCTGCTGCCCGCCCTGGCTGCGGAAGCCGTCATCGCGGCCGGCGGTGAGCGCGGCCACGCCGTCCAGCCCTTCCTCACCGAGCCAAGCGGTCCTGGCCTGGGCGCGGGCGTAGCCGAAGGAACCGGCCTCGGCGCGCAGGCTGAACGGCGACACGCTGTAGCCGGTCGGTGAGACCAGATCGATGGCGCCGCCCAGGGTGGAGGCGCCATAACCCAGGGCGTTGGCGCCGCGATAGACCGCGATGTGCTGTGCGGTCAGCGGATCAATGAGCTGGGTCCGCGTGTTGCCATCGGCCTCGGTCACCGGCAGGCCGTCGCGGAGCAGGCGGATGCCGCGAGTGTTGAAGGTGCGCGAGATGCCCGATCCGCGGATCGACAGGCGAAGTTCGTCGGCACCGAAGCGGGAGCGGGCGAATACACCCGGGGTGTCACCGATGGCGTCGGCCAGGTTGGCGGTGCGGCCACGCCGGATCCGGTCTTCGTCAATCAGGCTGGCGCCGCCGGGTATCGTGCGCAATTCGCGGGCGGTGTCCTGCTCGCTAGGCAGCGTGCTGAGCGGTCCGGCCGACTCCACTGCCAGCGGCGAGAGCTGCAGGTGATGGGTGTCTGCCGTGACGGCCTGCGACATCGCCAGACAAGCGCCGGCGAGCGACAGGCTCACGGAACGATGAGCGTTCATTGTTGGTGTTCTCCTGAAACGGGCTATCCGCGACCCGCCAACGAGCCATATAGGCGCGGGACGCCCGCTGCCGGCTGGCGGGGGCGCTCAGGGCCATTGGTGGCGCGAAGCGGGTCGGACGATGATGTCCGTCAGGAGAGTGGTGAGGCCTGGCTCGGGGGGCGCAGGAAGGCTGGTGCAGCTGGCAGCGGCTCATGTCGATTCGACGCCGGCATCGCCGATTGCGCCGCCGCCAGCGCCGGCGGCAGGCCGGAGGCCGGTTCGGCGACGGTCTCGCTGAGCTTGCAGCAGGTGCAGTCACAGCAGATCGGCATCGGCATCGCATCATGCTGGGCATGATCGGCGTGCGCGGGATGCCCATGATCATGATCGTGGTGCGACCCGTGAGCGGCGCTTTCCGATGGGCATGCGCCCAGTTCCGGAAAGGCCATCAGCAGCCGATGCTCGGCATGTGCCAGCGGCTGCGACACGAACGCCAGCGCCGCCAGCAACAGGCAGGTCATCGACCAGCGGCGGAGACGAGCAGCGCGATTCATGGCATACGTATCATAGCGCCGATTTGCGGCGGGTTTAAGATGTCAGATTTTAGGTGTAAATTTTAATGTTTTACGTGAAAAAGGAAGCCTTTCGCGCCTTCCGTTAAACGTAAAACTTTACACGTAAAACGCGGGCCGACCGGCCCGCTAGATCCCATACTCTCCCCATCTGCGATCAACCAGTTCCTTCGTCTCGTCGTTCATCGCAATCGGCCGGCCCCATTCCCGGGTGGTTTCCCCGGGCCATTTGTTGGTGGCGTCGAAACCGACCTTGGAGCCGAGGCCTGAGACCGGCGAGGCGAAATCCAGGTAGTCGATGGGGGTGTTGTCGATCAGCACCGTGTCGCGGCTAGGGTCCATGCGCGTGGTCATGGCCCAGATCACGTCCTCCCAGCTGCGGGCATTGACGTCGTCGTCGACCACGATCACGAATTTGGTGTACATGAACTGGCGCAGGAAGGACCAGACGCCGAGCATGACGCGCTTGGCGTGGCCGGGATACTGTTTCTTCATGCTGACCACGGCCATGCGGTAGGAGCAGCCCTCCGGCGGCAGGTAGAAGTCCTCGATCTCCGGGAACTGCTTCTGCAGGATCGGCACGAAGACCTCGTTCAGGGCCACCCCGAGGATCGCCGGTTCATCCGGCGGCCGGCCGGTGTAGGTGCTGTGGTAGATCGGATCGGGTCGATGGGTGATGCGCTCGACGGTGAACACCGGGAAGCGGTCGACCTCGTTGTAATAGCCGGTGTGGTCGCCGAAGGGGCCTTCCGGCGCCATGTCGTCCGGATGGATATGGCCCTCCAGCACGATCTCGGCGCTGGCCGGCACCTGCAGGTCCGAGCCCTGACAGTTAACCAGCTCGGTCTTGCTGCCGCGGAGCAGGCCGGCGAAGGCGTATTCGGAAATGTTGTCCGGCACCGGGGTCACGGCGCCGAGGATGGTCGCCGGATCGGCACCCAGGGCGACGGCCACCGGGAACGGCTTGCCCGGGTGTTCCTGCTGCCATTCCCGGAAATCCAGAGCGCCGCCGCGGTGTGCCAGCCAGCGCATGATGACCCGGTTGCGGCCGATCACCTGCTGCCGGTAGATGCCCAGATTCTGCCGCGATTTGTGCGGGCCGCGGGTAATTACCAGCGCCCAGGTGATCAGCGGACCGGCATCACCGGGCCAGCAGGTCTGTACCGGGATCTGGCCCAGATCCACCTGGTCGCCTTCCAGCACGATTTCCTGACAGGGCGCCCGGCGCACGGTCTTCGGTGCCATGCTCAGCACCTTCTTGAAAACTGGCAGTTGATCCCAGGCATCGCGAAAGCCCTTGGGTGGCTCCGGCTGGCGCAGGAAGGCGAGCAGCTTGCCGATGTCCCGGAGCGCATCGGTGCTGTCAGCGCCCATGCCCAGGGCCACCCGATGCGGGGTTCCGAACAGATTGCCCAGAGCCGGCATGCTGTAGCCATCGGGCTTCTCGAACAGGATCGCCGGGCCACCGGCGCGAAGCACGCGATCGCAGATCTCGGTCATTTCCAGCCGCGGACTCACCGGCACGCTGACTCGCCGCAGTTCGTCGCGCTGTTCGAGCATCGCAAGAAAGTCCCGCAGATCCCGATATTTCACAGCTGCCATGCTTGTCTCCTGCGTTTCTCAGGGCGCCAATGATGGCACAGAGAGTGGCGAGCGATGAGTTCCGACCCGTTGTCACGAACTCTGAATTTTGCGAAGCCGCAGGACCACGCACAGCGCGGCCAGGGCCGCAATCAGGTGCTTCAGGCTGGGGCTCAGGGCCGTTGGCAGCGCGCGCAGGGCACTGGTCAGACGCCGAATCGGGCCACCACCGGCGCATGGTCCGAGGGCCGTTCCAGGCGGCGGGGCGCCAGGTCGACCCAGGATGCCTCGCAGCGGGCCTTGAGCGCCTCGCTGGCCAGGATCAGGTCGATCCGCAGCCCGCGATTACG
>SKGQ01000015.1 GCA_007117515.1 Ectothiorhodospiraceae bacterium
GCCCATTCGGGCAGGTAATTGACCGTCGCATCACGCAGATCGGCAACCACCTCGAAACGCCCGTCGCCGTGGCCGAACGGGAAGTCCGGCGCGAAGCCCTGAACATTTACTTCCGCACGGCGGGCGGTGCCGTCGAGCAGACTGCGATCCAGCCAGTTGACCAGACCCCGCGGCATGATTCCGACCGGCAGGTAGCGCGAGGTGCTGGCGACATTGCCATCGACGCCCTCGAGTCGGCCATGGAGATCCAGATACAGGGGCCCACCATGGCGACGACCGACGAGTGCCTCGCCCTGCAGTTCGCCGTCCGCCGTTCGGGTCTCCATCGACTGCAGCGCCAGCACCCAGTCGTCAGCCCCGCGAAACCGCAGCGCGCCGGCGACATGCAGATGCGCAAACGGCAGATCACCGCGGAAAAGCTCCGGGAATAGCAGGGCACCATCGGCCAGACGGAGCGTGAAGCTCGCCTCGCGATCCATGACAGCATCACCCCGGATCAGTGACGCAAGGCCGCCATCAAGCTCCAGCCAGGCCTCCATGTCACCGAACAGATTAGCCGGCGGCAGGTCGGCATCGACCGGCATGGCAATCTGCTCCAGCAGACCAGGTCGCAGGCCGGGCAGTTGCAGATACGCGCGGACCCTGCGGTACTCCAGATCCTCCGTCCCGGCGTCCCAGTGCGCCAGCAGGTCCACCTCGCCACCCCAGGCCTCCGGCAGACGACCTCGGGCGGCGAGCCGAGGCGGGGCGTCAGCACCGAGGTGAAGATCGAGGCTGAGCTGCTCCACGGCCACCGTGTCAGTGCGGCGCAGATCCTGGATTCGCAGTCTTCCGTCATGCAGCCGTATGCGCTCGACCTGCTGCGCCAGCCGGTTGAGCCAAGCCAGGTCGAGCTGCCGCTGATGCGCGACGCCAACCCCGAGCAGATGCCAACGGCCATCCAGGGTTCGCTGCAGCAGCAGATCCAGCGACGACAGATCAACCGCTGCCAACACCGGGCGCCATTCGCGCAGTGATACCGAGGGATTCAACTGCAGCCGAAGGTTCTGCAGCTCGATACCGGCATCGGCGTCGTCACCGGCCACCCGCAGATCGGTAACCGAAAGTGTCGGCGTCAGGCCATCCCAGTCCAGAGTCAACCCGGCGACCACCACGGGCCGTCCGGCTATCTCGGACAAACTGTCCTCAAGGGCGTCCTGATAGAGTGGGGGTAATGCCGGGGCAGCACGCAGCAGGGTCAGCGCCAGGGCCAGCAGCACCAGCACCGCAATCAGGCCGTAAAGCAGCCAGCGCGTTAGCGCAGAGACGAGCGCAACCATGTCCGCCTTAGAGATAATCAGGTGTCGAACCACACCGTTGAGGTAAAACCGCCTCTTGACCCGGTCTGCCCCAGCAGTCAAACGAAAACGCTTTGCAACAGCCATTGGACTGTCGCAACAGTCGCACGGTTCACATCAGGACGACGTCAAACTGATCCTGTGCATACAGCGCCTCGGCCTGCAACGTCACCGGGCGCTGGATGAACGACTCCAGTTCGGCAATACCGAGGTTTTCCTCGTCCAGCAATCGATCAATTACCGCCGGTGCCGCCAGCACCAGCAGCCGGTCGGCATCAAATTGCCGGGCCTCGCGCATGATCTCTCGGAAGATCTCGTAGCAGACGGTCTCCGCCGTCTTCAGTGTGCCCCGGCCAGCGCAGGTCGGGCAGGCCTCGCAGAGCACATGCTCCAGGCTCTCGCGGGTACGCTTACGCGTCATTTCCACCAGCCCCAGCGCGGACACGCCGCTGATCTGGGTCTTGGCATGATCCCGATCCAGGCTCTTCTCCAATGCCCGCAACACCTGGCGCTTGTGCTCCTCATCATGCATATCGATGAAATCAATGATGATAATGCCGCCGAGGTTGCGCAACCGAACCTGACGGGCGATGGACTGCGCCGCCTCCAGATTGGTCTTGAAGATGGTCTCTTCCAGATTCCGGCGACCAACATAGCCGCCGGTATTGACGTCCACCGTGGTCATCGCCTCGGTCTGATCGATGATCAGATAGCCGCCGGATTTGAGGTCTACCTTGCGCGACAGGGCGCGCTGCATTTCCTCCTCGACCCCATACAGGTCGAACAGCGGCCGTTCACCCGGATAGTATTCGACTCGCAACGCCATTGCCGGGAAGAAATCCTCACAAAAGGCGAGCACCTTCTGGTGATTCTCCCGTGAATCAACGCGGATGCGTTCCACCTCTGCGGTAACCATGTCACGCAGCGTCCGCATGGCCAGAGGCAGGTCCTCGTAGATACACGTCCCGGCCCTGGCCTCCGCCGCGTTCTCCGCCACCGAAGCCCAGAGTTTCTTCAGAAACTGGCGGTCACTCTGCAGCGCATCCTCAGTCATCTGCTCGGCCGCCGTGCGGATGATATAGCCTCCACAGCCATCTTCGGCCGAGAAATTCTGCGCCAGTTGCCGCAAGCGGGCCCGCTCCGCCTCGTCTTCGATACGCATGGAAATGCCGATGGTCGGATTGTCCGGCAGCAGCACCAGATTGCGCGAGGCCATGGTGATCTGGGTAGTCAACCGGGCACCCTTGGTACCGATGGGGTCCTTGACCACCTGCACGACGATTTCCTGACCTTCGTGCAGCAATTGCTGGATATCGGGTACCGGCGGCCGTTCACCGTTCTCGCCCTCGGCCAGTGGCAGCCGAACGACGTCCGAGGCATGCAGAAAGGCGGTTCGCTCCAGGCCCATCTCGACGAAGGCGGCCTGCATCCCCGGCAGCACGCGCTGTACCCGGCCCTTGTAGATGTTGCCCACCAGGCCACGGCGACGGGTACGCTCCACCGCCACCTCCTGCAGCACACCATTCTCGACCAGCGCGACCCGGGTTTCCTGGGGTGTGCAGTTGATCAGGATCTCTTCCGACATGGGGTTGCGGGCGCCCCTTACCAGGACTGCCGGTAGTCGAGATTGAATTCCCCAAGCAGATCGGTCACTTCATAAAGCGGCAGTCCCATGACACCGGAGTAACTGCCTTCAAGATGATTGACGAACACCGCGCCGCGCCCCTGAATGGCATAGGCGCCCGCCTTGTCGGCTGGCTCACCGGTCGCCCAGTAGGCCTCGATATCCGCCTGGTCCAGCTCGCGGAAACCGACGCTGCTGACACTCAGTCGGGTTGCCTCGCGGTCATCGACAAGGGCCAGCCCGGTCAGCACCCGGTGGACTCGCCCGGACAGCTTTTCCAGCATCGCCAGGCCCTCGGCGCGATCCGTCGGCTTACCCAGAATCTGGCCGTCGTCGAGCACCACGGCGGTGTCCGCACCCAGCACTGGCAGTCGCGGATCACTCTCCCCTAGCTGGGCCCAGCCGGCGCGGGCCTTCTCCAGCGCCAGGCGAATCACGTAAACTTCGGCGCTCTCCGCCTCACCCGCTGACTCATCAACGTCCACCGACAATGGCCGGAACGGCAGCGCTATCTGCTGCAGCAGGGCATGCCGCCTTGGAGAGCGCGATGCAAGATAGATCTGTGCCTGTTCGGTCATGTTGACTCCGCTTGTTGCTTGCGTGTCCGGGGCCTCCCGTTATCAACGATGATAAGGATGCCCGGCAAGAATGGTCGAGCCACGATACAGCTGCTCTGCCAGCAACACGCGCACGAGCATGTGCGGCAGCGTCAGCCGTGACAGGGACCAGCATTCATCGGCACGATCCAGACAGGTCTGTGTCAGGCCGTCCGGCCCACCGACCAGGAAGGCGACATCGTTACCACCCTGACGCCAGTCCGCGAGCCGCGCCGCCAGCGCCTCGGTGGTTTGCTGTTGTCCCCGTTGGTCCAGGCAGACCACGCGGCTGGCGGTCGGCAAAGCCTGCAGCAGCCGTTCCGCTTCGACCTCGCGAGCCCGGCCCGGATTGGCGCCCTTGCCCCGGTCGCCGCTGGACAGCTCGCGCAGCAGCAACGGCATTTCCTTCGGCATCCGCCCCGCGTAAGTCTGGAACCCCTGCGCCACCCAGTCCGGCATCTTGCGGCCGATGGCAAGGAGGTGCAATCGCACCGCTCAGCCGCCTTCCTGCTGCTCGGCCTCGTCCTCGTCGAAGCCCCAGATCCGCTCCAGACGATACAGATCCCGCACCCGCGGCAGCATGACATGGACCACCACATCGGCCAGATCAACCAGGATCCATTCAGCGGACTCCACACCCTCGACACCGAGCGGGCGCACACCCTGCTTGCGTGCCTGCTCCACCACCGTATCGGCAATCGAACGTAAATGCCGATTGGAGGTACCGGAGACAATGATCATGAAGTCGGTGATGCCGGTCTTGCCGCGGACATCAAGCACCGCCGGGTCTTCCGCCTTGCTGTCCTCCAGCGCGGCCAGCACGAGGTCACGCAGCGCCTCGTCCGATACTGCTGCTTGCTGTTCGTTCTGCTGCACGATGTTGCGTTCCTCCGGATCCACGGCTAGGGAAACACTGGTTTATCTACACGCCGGCATAGAGTTGCTGTTGCTGGATCTCTTGCCAGACAGGCTCCGGCAGCAGGTAGCGCGCGGATCGTCCGGCCGCGAGTCGTTCACGCACCATGCTGGCGGAAATACCGAGTTGCGCGACCGGCTGGAACAGCACCCGTCCCACCGACTCGTAACGTAAATCAGCCCAGTCCTCCGTGCGCCGCCCACGCAACCACCGGGCAAGCACCGGATCGTCGGTCTCGCTGATATCCGGCCGCTGCATTACCACCAGGTGGGCGAGTTCGCCGAGTTCACGCCAGCGATGCCAGGACGTCAGGCTGTTGAAGCTGTCCGTGCCCAGAAGCAGGCAGAGCCGGGCGCCGGGAAAATCCAGATGCATGGAATGCAGGGTGTCGACGGTATAGGACACGGCGTTACGCTGCAGTTCACGATCGTCCACCACCAGCCTCGGTTCCTCACCATGAATCGCCGCCTGCAGCAACTGTAGCCGCGTTGCCGCGTCGACCCTTGGCGTCTGCCGATGCGGAGGGATATGGCAGGGCAACAGACGAAGCTGGTCCAAGCCGCCCGCCTCACAAACGTCCAGCGCAGCGCGCAGGTGTCCGTTGTGGACAGGGTCGAAGGTGCCTCCGAGCAGACCCAGCAGGCGGCTCATTCGCGTCCCCCATCGACAGACGCCACCGACGCCCTACTCACGGATATGACCATCGCCAAGCACGATCCATTTCAGCGTGGTCAGACACTCAAGGCCGACCGGTCCGCGCGCATGCAGCTTGTCCGTGCTGATGCCGATTTCGGCGCC
>SKGQ01000108.1 GCA_007117515.1 Ectothiorhodospiraceae bacterium
CGGGCGCGTCGTTCTGGCCTTCGTCTGTCTGACCATCGCCAAGTTGGCCAATGTGCTGGTGCCGCTGGCGCTCAAGTACATCGTCGATTATCTGGACGAGACCCCGGAGGCCCTGCTGACGATCCCGCTGGCGTTGCTGGTGGGCTATGGCGCGCTGCGTTTCAGTGCCACCTTCTTCGGCGAATTGCGGGATGCGGTGTTTGCCCGTGTTGCCGAGCGGGCGATGCGGCGGGTTTCACTGCGGGTGTTCGAGCATCTGCATCGGCTAGATCTCAACTTTCACCTGTCCCGACGTACCGGTGGCCTGGCCCGTGACATCGAACGCGGTACCAGCGGCATCAGTTTTCTGCTGCGCTTCATGGTGTTCAACATCATTCCGACGCTGCTCGAGATCGGCATGGTTGCCGTGGTCCTGTTCATCGCCTTCAGCCCCGGCTTCGTGCTTACGGTGATCGGCGCGGTGGTGGTTTATATCGCCTTTTCGGTCTGGGTCACCGAATGGCGGACCCGCTTCGTGCGCGAGGCGAACACCATGGACAACCGTTCCAACACCCGCGCCATCGACAGCCTGCTGAATTACGAAACCGTGAAGTATTTCGGTAACGAGGGATTCGAGGCAGAACGCTACGACCGCAACCTGGAGGCCTGGGAGGCAGCGCGGATGAAAAACCGGCTGTCCCTGGCGGCGCTGAATTCGGGCCAGGCGCTGATCATCGCGGCGGCGGTGACGGTGCTGATGATCATGGCCGCCACGCAGGTGGTGTCCGGTGACATGTCACTGGGTGATCTTGTGATGATCAACGCCTACATGATTCAGCTCTTCATCCCGCTGAACTTCCTCGGCTTCGTCTATCGGGAGATCCGCGAGGCGTTGATCAACATCGAACGCATGTTCGGTTTGCTGGAGCAGCCGGCAAGGGTCGAGGATGCGCCGGACGCCAGGGAGCTGCGCTGCGAGCGGCCCCGTGTTCAATTCGACAGGGTGGATTTCGGCTACAAGCCGGATCGCCAGATCCTGCATGGTGTGAGTTTCGCCATCGAACCGGGAGAGAAGGTGGCGGTGGTCGGTGCCAGTGGCGCTGGCAAATCGACCCTGGCACGGCTGCTGTTCCGTTTCTATGACGTCACCGGCGGCCGTATCCTGATCGATGGCCAGGACATTCGTGATGTGACGCAGCAAAGCCTGCGCGCCGCCATCGGCGTGGTGCCGCAGGACACGGTGCTGTTCAACGACACCATCCACTACAACATCGCCTATGGCCGTCCGGATGCCAGCAATGACGAGGTCCGGGAAGCCGCCCGCCTGGCGCAGTTGAATGACTTCATTCATCGGCTGCCGGACGGCTATGACACCGTCGTCGGCGAACGTGGGCTGAAAGTCTCCGGTGGCGAGAAGCAGCGCATCGCCATCGCCCGCATGCTGCTCAAGGACCCGCCGATCCTGATCTTCGACGAGGCCACGTCTTCGCTGGATTCCGCCTCGGAGCAGGCCATTCTCGGCGCCCTGAACGCGGTGGCCGCGCGGCGGACCACGCTGGTGATCGCGCATCGCCTGTCCACCATCATGGATGCCGACCGGATCGTGGTGCTGGATCATGGGCAGGTGATCGAATCCGGCCGTCACGGCGCGCTGCTCGCCGCGGACGGCGCGTATGCCAACCTCTGGGCCCGGCAGCAGCAGGAACGTCAGGAAGAAACCGTGGAGGACAGGGAATGACGTTTTCCCTGCATCCGCAACTGGCCGAAGATTTTCATCAACTGCATGCGCTGGATGGCTGCCACATTCTGTTGCGGCGAAACGCGCTGATCCCCTGGTACATCATTGTCCCGGAAACCGATCTCTCGGAGCTGGACCGCCTGCCGGATCGGCAACGGCAGCACGTTTACGGACTTGGCGACCAGCTCGCGCGTTTCGTTCGCGACACGCATGGCTCGCAGCGGGTCAACGTGGCGGCCATCGGTAATCTGGTGCCGCAGTTGCATCTGCATGTCATCGGTCGCTCACCGGGCGACCCCTGCTGGCCGGGCGTGGTCTGGGGCCAGTTACCGCCGGGGCCGGACTGGAACGACGCCGAGATTGCCCGCCTCACGAGCAAGCTCGCGGCAGTGCTCGCCTAACTACCAGGCCATGCGCAGGCTCGCCATGCCGCCGCCGGGCAGGACCGTGATCTGCACATCCCGATGCGCCGCCGCGGCGCCCAGACTGCCGTCGGCGCGGGCGCGACTCACGGGCTGTGGTCGCGTGAACCACTGCAGACCGGTACTGAGCATGCCCGTCGCAAAACTGATGGCGCCGTCCGCCGGACGGTTGTCGCCCACCGCAATGATCAGCCCGCCCAGCAGGTTGACCGCAGTTCCGGGCAGCAGATTGCGCGGTGCCCGGTCCTCCGCTTCACGGCGGGATACGCGGTCGATGGCATAGGGTAGCTCCCGCCGGCGGACTTCACCGGCCGCCACGGCCGCGCGCTGATCCGTATAAGGTGATGGCGTAAGCGCCACCGCCCCCAACGCCAGCGCCGACTTGGCAGCCCCGACCCGCGCATCGAAGCGCGTTGCCGCACGGCTGGCCTCGCTGCTCTGGTAAGCGTTGTAGGCCAGACCGACGCCATGAATGGCACTCCAGCTTCCCTTCCACAACGCATGCCGCCGTTCCCCGCGCTCCAGTGCCTCGGCAACTCGGGTGGCCAGGTCGTCCTGAGCGCTGACTGTCCCGCTCAGGGTGAGCAGGAGCAGGGCAGGGAGTAATCCTCGGAAGCGTTCGGTCATAGAGGTCCGGCCATGGCTGGTCAGGTTTTCCGTTCATCGATATTCGGGGGCGATGTAACCCATGCAGACGCGATCGCGGTTTCCGGAGGGCTTTACGGCATTGATCCAGGGCGCCAGTCGCGGCATCGGTCTGGGCTTTGTCGAGGCCCTGCTTGCGCATCAGAAGACCGGCCGGGTGATCGCCACCTGCCGGAACCCCTCCGACTCCGAGGGGCTGTCACGGCTACGGGCCGAGCATCCCGAGCGCCTGATCTGCCTGCCGCTGGACGTGGAGGACGAGGCGGCCGTGGCCGGGCTGCGCGACGCGGCTTCGGCAGAGGTGGACCGACTGCATCTGGTGATCAACGCCGCCGGGGTCCTCCACGACGGCGAAGGCCTGTTTCCGGAAAAGAAGCTGGATGACCTGAAACTCGCCAATCTGGAAAAGAGTTTCCGCGTGAATGCCTTCGGCCCGCTGCTGGTCAGCCGGGCCCTGGCGCCTTTGCTGACGCACCGCGAGCATGCGGTGCTGGCCAATATCTCGGCCCGGGTTGGCAGCATCGGCGACAACCACCTGGGCGGCTGGTACGCCTACCGCGGCGCCAAGGCCGCCCAGAACATGTTCACCCGCGGCGTGGCTGTCGAACTGGGCCGCCGCGCAAAGAAACTGGTCTGCGTCGCCCTGCACCCGGGCACCACCGATACCGGCCTGTCCGAACCCTTCCAACAGCGCGTCCCCGAACACAAACTCTTTCCGGTCTCACGCACCGTCGAGCAACTACTGGCAGTGATCGATACGCTAGGCCCGGAACACAGCGGCCGGTTCTTTGGCTGGGATGGTGCGGAGATTCCCTGGTAAGAGGAAGATCCGCCCGTCACGGCAACTCCATCGCCGAAGGCTCCACAGCCTGCAGAATCCATCCCCTTTTCCCGGTGCCGGTGGCGCTGCCTCCGCAAGTCGAACTCCCACCCAAGCCCGATGCCGTTATTTTGTACACGAAATCTGGGACACCCTCAGATTTCTCCCATCTCCCCCTATGCGTGACGTGCGTATTGACGTACGTACATGATAGCGTACATATTGACTGAATATTGACAATGCAAGGGGTGCGTCATGTCCGGAATTTCTGCCACTGAGGCACGCAGCAACCTATATCGGCTGATTGATGAAACTGCCGAGTCCCACCAGCCAATCGTCATTACGGGTAAGCGGAACAAGGCCGTCCTGGTGGCGGAAGAGGACTGGGCCGCTATTCAGGAAACACTCTACCTGCTGTCTGTGCCGGGCATGCGGGAGTCTATTCGCGAAGGGATGGATACCCCCGTGGATGAATGCGATGAGGGACTGGACTGGTGACATGGAAGTTGCTCTACACCAAGCAAGCTCAGAAGGATGCGAAGAAACTGGCCTCCAGCGGCCTCAAGCCAAAAGCCCAGAAATTGTTGGCGTTGATTGCAGAAGATCCTTACCGCCGGCCGCCTCCGTTTGAGAAGCTCGTCGGTGATCTCTTGGGGGCTTGTTCACGCCGCATCAACATTCAGCATCGTCTGGTCTACCAAGTGTTCGAGGAAGAGCGAGTAGTGAAAGTTCTCAGGCTCTGGAGTCAGTACGACTAAAGCATCATCAGCCAATGTTGCAGGACAATCGTTTCACCGCCACGCGGCTTGAAACTGGCTGGAAGGCTTTGGGGTTCATGGACTGAACCGCTCATTCAGGCTCGCCTGAAGTCCGTCATCCCGAAACCGTAACGACCAGCGTCCGCTCATGCGGCGCATGGCGGTGCTCCCAGAGCCAGATGCCCTGCCAGGTGCCCAGGTTCAGGCGTCCGTTGTCGACCGGCACCGTGACCTCGGTCTGGGTGAGGATCGAGCGGACGTGGGCCGCCATGTCGTCAGGCCCTTCGTCGGCATGCTCGAACATGGGGTCGCCGTCCTGAACGAGGCGGCTGATGAACCGTTCCAGGTCCCGGCCCACCGCCGGATCGGCGTTTTCCGAGATGATCAGCGAGGCGCTGGTGTGCTGCAGGAACACGTGGCAGAGCCCGGTGCGGATGCCCGAGTCAGCAACCACGGTTGCGATGCGCGCGGTGATATCCGTCTGGTTACGTCCGTTGTTTCGGATACTCAAGACGTCACGATGCATGGGTGGTCGTCCTCCTGTCGTCAGGCTGTCGGCTTTAGGGAAACACTGAATTTATTCCCGCGTCTGCGCCCGAGACCGGTTTTGGTCATCTGGCAAGGCGCGGTGCCGGTTCGGTAGCCGTAGCTACCGGGCCGGTAGCGCAACGCCGCCAGGGGCCAAAACCGGCCGGGCCCTTCGGGTTGGGCCGCATTTTTCCCGACTGCTGCGTTGCGCTGCTTGACCGCAGAA
>SKGQ01000118.1 GCA_007117515.1 Ectothiorhodospiraceae bacterium
ACCACATCGACCACCAGTTCACGCCGCAGCAGGGGCAGGAACTGCACGGCGACGCCGGCATTGTCGATCTGCACGAACGGCTGATCGCCGAAGCCCTCGCGATTCTCCAGCCGGGTACGCCCCAGCTCCAGGCCCAACCAGGGGAAAAAAGACAGGCTGATGTCACCCTCGATCACCAGTTCCTGCCCCGTGTTCTCCTTCACAAGGCGTGAAATGTCGTCGCGATAGTCGTTGGGGTCGACGAATGCGACGACCGCCACCGCAGCCCCGATCACAAGGACGACGAGAAGCACGACAAGAATCAGTAACCACTTGATAATCTTCATTATTTGAACCCTTCAGGTATCGAGTCCTTGCACCAGCCGGATGGCTTCTATAATGAACATAGATGTCTTCTCACAAAGGAGGTTCGGCACAACGCCTGAGCACTCCGGCATGGAGGCGCCCAAACGGCGCCGACCTGTCTCCAGCCTAAACCCGTACCGGCCGAGCCGGCCAGAGGATACGGGGGCTGGGGTTGTTGCGTCTCGCCAGGGCAGCAGATGTCGTCAGCGTCGGTCGTGACGCGGATAACACGTCAATACCCGGACAGGAGAGCACCATGAGTCGATACTGTATTGTCGTTGCAGAGGGTTCCGTCGCACGTTTTTTCACCATGGAACCTGCCGAAATACCGGAACTTGAATCCGGCCCCCACCTGATCGAACAGAAAAGCCTGCAGAATCCGGAACACCAGGCCCACGCCGAGGAGGTCTGGGCCGACCGCATGGGCCGCAATCGCTCGGTCGGCATGCGGGGGCATCGCTACGACGATCACCGCGTCCAGCGCACTGCCGAAATGGAACGCCGCTTCGCCCGCGACATTACTCGCGAGCTGGACCAGTTCGCCCGCGGCAACGGCACCCGTCACGTGGTGGTCTGCGCCGAAAAACGCATGCTCGGTTATCTTCGTCATGACCTGGACCGTGCCGTTCCGGAGAACGCGGAGTTGCGCGAAGTGCCCAAGGACCTCGCCAAACTGACGCCCCGCCAGTTGCACGATCACCTGGCACGCGACGGCCACGTGCCGCCCCGAGCCCGCGCACGCCACTAGGACACCGAGCCGCCCCGAATGCTGACACCCGCAGGCCCAACTCTAGGCCTGCGGGTGGTTGCTGATCCCCTGAGTTGCTCCTGCGCAGTCCGCTGGATAAATCAGTAGAATCCCGCTTCGATTCGACAATGCACAGGAGTTCGCTGCGATGCGCGGCATCATGAAGGCTGTTGCAACACTGCTGGTGCTCGGCGTCGTTGCCGGCGCCGTCTACGCCTCGGCGGTCAGTAGCGCACATCGGGAATCGGAGCACTCCGTCAACCTGATCCGCGATTGGCTGAACGAACGCTCCGACGTCCGGGTGCGAGGTCTACAGTACGACCGCGACACACTGGGCGGCGCAATCCATTACGACATCGAGCTCACGCCTGATGCGGATTCGCCATTGTTTCCGGCGCTGGTGGCGCTTGCCGGCGCGCAGGACGCACCGGAGCATCGCCTGCAGGGAACCATCGACCTCCGCTTCGGACCGTGGGTACCGGACCATGGCCTGGCAGCCATGGTCGGCGAAGAGTTCATCCCTTGGGACAATGGCTACGTTGATGCCTTTGAGGATGGTCCGCAGGCCGGCGATCGATTCGCGCGCCTGGTGATCGAGCGGGAGCTCGGCGGCGCAACCGATGTCCGATTGAGCGTGGACGATGTCGATCTGGTGCTCAAGGACGGCGGTGACAGGCTGCTCTGGAGCGGTTTCGATATGGCCCTGCGGCTCAGCGCCGCGCGCCGCTCGCTGGACTACAGCGGCCAGCTGGACAGGTTCGAGTTGAAAGGTCCGGAAATTGAGCTGGAGATGGAGAACACGGGCTTCGCGGGCCGCGCGGAGCGCGCTGATGAGGTCTGGGAAGGCCGGAACTTCCGCTGGCATCTACATCGGCTGGACCTGGTCGACAACAATCAGCAACTGCGCATGCATCTCCGCGGAGGCCATGCCACGGCCACCGTGGAACGCATCGACGGACTGGACCAGGTGGACGTTCGGTTTGGTATCGACCAGTTCGCCTATCAGGATCAGCCCCTGGGCGGGCTGGAACTGGACGTGGTGATGAATCGCATCGATACCGAGGCGGCAAGAGAACTGATTGAACAGCAGCAACAGTCGCCGGATCCGGACATACGGTCCGAGGCCGAGCTCCGACAGGTCCGCGACGCACTGCGCCGGTTCCACGAGGCCGGGCCCCGTGTCGAGGAGGGCCGACTGGCACTGACCGACGGCGAGTCACCGCTACTGGAACTGCGCTTCAGTGGCCAGATCAATGGCGATGCCATCGCCGCGCTGCCGGCTGACGCAGAGCGGCAGACGTTGGACCGCCATGTGCTGAACGCCGCGGCCTTCGACGCCGAGGGCGAGCTGTCGGCCAATGCCTACAGCCATCTGGCGCGTCTGGTGGTGCTGGCCAATGAGCCTCTGGGCGAGGCGG
This sequence comes from Ectothiorhodospiraceae bacterium, assembly GCA_007117515.1. GTDB lineage: Bacteria > Pseudomonadota > Gammaproteobacteria > Nitrococcales > Aquisalimonadaceae > Methylonatrum. Next base: position 2,512 of record SKGQ01000118.1, read on the forward strand.
CACGGGACAGCAATCAACTGGCATCGGAGGCCGCGCTTTATCAGGTGATCATCGAAATGGCGGCATTACAGATGCCGTTTATTCGCCGTCTCGAGGGTGGCGGCCTGGCGCTTGACCTGAGTTTACGGGAGGGCTGGTTCCTGATTGGCGACGAGCGTTTCGCCCGCCTTGAAGACATGCTGGACTAGGGAGACGCTGATCTATTCGCACGCCTGCGTTGGAGTCCGCATTTTTCCCGAGGCAAGGCGCGCTGCGCAGCGCCGCAGTCATTCTGCGGTCAAGCAGCGCAACGCAGCAGTCGGGAAAAATGCGGCCCAACCAGAGGCAAGCATGCGCCCCGGCCGGTTTTGGTCACCTGGCAAGGCGCGGTGCCGGTACGGTAGCCCGAGCTAACGGACCGGTGGCGCAACACCGCCAGGGGCCAAAACCGGTCTCGGGCGCAGACGCGGGGATAAATCAGTTTCTCCCTAGGTCGGCGCGGAGAAATCTGGAGCGGGTGATGGGAATCGAACCCACGTCATCAGCTTGGGAAGCTGAGGTTCTACCATTGAACTACACCCGCGTTTGTCGGTGATTTTCCACCGGGACGGCCGGCACGACAAGTCACTGGCAACGCAGAAACCAACGCAAAGGTGCGAATTCCATTTAAACTACGCGGCCCGAAACCCCTGCTATCCGGAAAGCCATGAAAATTATCGTCAACGGCGAGCCTCGCGATGTCGCCGACAGGATTACCGCGGCCGACCTGGTTCGGGACCTCGAACTGGAAGGTCAGCGCATCGCCATGGAAATCAATGGCGAGATCCAGCCGCGCAGCGGTTATGCGGAGCGCCTGCTGGAATCGGGCGATCGCATCGAAATCGTGCGTGCCATCGGTGGCGGCTGACGGCCGCGTCTGGACCAAGGAGAAACTGATGCAAGACGACGTCCTGACCATTGGTGGACGGCAGATTCGCTCGCGCCTGCTGGTGGGTACCGGCAAGTACAGGGACTTCGCGGAAACCGGCGAGGCCATTGCCGAGAGCGGCGCAGAAATCGTCACCGTCGCGATCCGTCGCAGCAATATCGGTCAGGACGCCGACGCGCCCAACCTGCTGGATGTGATTCCGCCGGATCGTTACACGCTGCTGCCGAACACGGCCGGTTGTTACACGGCCAGCGATGCCGTGCGCACCTGCCGGCTGGCCCGGGAACTGCTGGATGGCCATACCCTTGTGAAACTGGAAGTCCTGGGTGACGAAAAGACGCTGTACCCGGAGATGCGTGAGACCTTCCTGGCCGCCGAGCAGCTGGTAGCCGATGGCTTTGAAGTCATGGTCTACATGACGGACGATCCCATCGCCGCCAGGCAACTGGAAGACATCGGCTGCGTCGCGGTGATGCCGCTGGCGGCGCCCATCGGCTCGGGTCTGGGCATCCAGAACCGCTACAATCTGCGCACCATCATCGAGAACGCCTCGGTTCCGGTACTGGTGGATGCCGGCGTCGGTACGGCATCGGATGCCGCCATTGCCATGGAACTGGGCTGCGACGGCGTGCTGATGAACAGCGCCATTGCCGGAGCCCGCGAACCGGTGCGCATGGCCCGCGCCATGCGTCTGGCCATCGAGGCCGGCCGGGAAGCCTATCTGGCCGGACGCATGCCGCGTCGCCGCTATGCCAGCGCCTCTTCACCCGTGGACGGCACATTTTTCTGATGTGCACCGGCCAGGATCAACGCCAGTTGCGTCCGGTGCGCAGTTTCGTCCGCCGCGAGGGGCGGATGACCGACGGCCAGAAACGCGCACTGGAAAACCTGATGGCGCGTTATGGCCTGGCCGGTGAGGGCCCGGCGCTGGACTTCCAGGCCGTGTTCGGCCGCCAGGCCCCGGTTACCCTGGAAATCGGTTTCGGCAACGGCGAATCGCTGCTGGAGATGGCGCGGCAATCTCCCGATCAGGATTTCCTCGGCATCGAAGTCCATCGCCCGGGCGTGGGCCATCTTCTGGCCCGGGTCGAGGAATTGGGCCTGGAGAATCTGCGCGTCATCTGTCACGACGGGGTCGAGGTTCTGCGCCACCGAATCGCCAGCCAGAGCCTGGACGGCCTGCAACTGTTCTTCCCGGACCCCTGGCACAAGAAGCGGCACCACAAGCGGCGTATCGTGCAAGCCGCTTGGCTGGCTCTGGTGGCAGACCGGTTGCAGCCGGGCGGCCGCCTGCATATGGCGACCGATTGGCAGGACTACGCTGAACATATGCTGACCCTCGCGGATGCCGAACCGGCATTGGAAAACCTGGCGGGTGTCGGCCGCTTCGCACCGGACCGTGGGGGACGGCCGGAGACGAAATTCGAACGCCGCGGCCTGCAACGTGGTCACGGTGTCTGGGATCTGATTTATCGCAAGCGATAGGACGTAGACATGGAATATCGGCCACTCGGAACCAGCGGCATCGACGTCAGCGCCCTCTGTCTGGGCACCATGACCTGGGGTGAACAGAACTCCGAGGCGGAAGCCCA
>SKGQ01000034.1 GCA_007117515.1 Ectothiorhodospiraceae bacterium
GACGGATACAGGGCATGGTTGACGCATCAGATCCCACAGAAAGGGCGACACAGGCGGTAGGAGTCTTTGACTCCGGCATGGGTGGCCTGTCCGTGTTGCAAGAGATCCGCGCACTGTTGCCGCATGAGTCGCTGGTATATGTCGCCGATGCCGGTTGCGTGCCCTACGGTGGCCGACCCGCCGATGTGATCCGGGAGCGATCGCGTGCATTGGTGACGTTTTTTCAGGAACTGCCGGTCAAGGCCGTGGTGGTGGCCTGCAATACCGCGACCGCAGCGGCGGCCCCCGAACTCCGCGGCCGCTGGCCAGAGCTCCCGATCATTGCCATGGAGCCGGCGGTCAAGCCGGCGGTGGCCATGACCCGCAGCGGCGTCATCGGAGTGCTGGCCACCGAAGGCACGCTGGCCAGCGATCGCTTCAGCGGTCTGGTGTCCCAGTATGCAGGCTCGGTGCGGGTGTTGACCCAGCCCTGCCCGGGGCTTGTGGAGCGCGTCGAGCAGGGCGATACCGACAGCGCGGAACTGGACCGGCTGTTGTTGACCTATCTGACCCCGCTTCTGAATGCCGGGGTCGATACCTTGATCCTTGGTTGCACGCATTATCCGTTTCTTCGTGAACGGATACATGCGGTCGCCGGACGGCCATTGCATCTGATCGAGACGGGCCCTGCGGTCGCCCGACAGTTGCAGCGGCGATTGCACCGGGAAGGGTTGCTTGCACCGGAAAGAACGGCCCGCAACACCACGTTCTGGACGACGGGCGAGCCAGCGGCCCTGCAGGCGTTTCTGCAACGCTGCTGGCCGCATGAGCCGGGCCCGGTGAGTCGACTCGATCCGGCACGTCTAAGGCACGAGGCGACCTTCTAGCGCCGCGCTGACGTGATTTCCTTGTCTGCCCTGGCGGATCGCCGGCGTCTTCACCCGGGGAGCCCTGGGGAGACGCGGGCTCGGTAACGCTTCTGACAACAACCAGCAGGGATGATGGTATGGCATTGCAGGCACTGCTTTTTGATGTGGACGGCACGCTGGCGGAGACCGAGGAGGTCCACCGCCGCGCCTTCAACGAGGCCTTCAGGGCGTTCGGGCTGGATTGGGTCTGGGACCGCGCGCTTTATGCGGAACTGCTCAAGGTAACCGGTGGACGGGAACGCATGCGGCATTTTGCCGAGACCCGCGAACTGCCGATCGCCGCAGACAGCGGTTTCCCCGACCTGGTGCAGCGCATTCATCAGGACAAGACCCGCCGCTACGGCCGAATTCTGGCCGGCGGCGAGGTGTCACTGAACCCGGGCGTGGAACGACTGATTGGCGACGCGCGGAAAGCGGGTTTGCGCCTGGCCATCGCCACGACCACCACCCCCGAGAACGTGGAAGCGCTGCTGGCGCCGACGCTGGGCGAGGATGCCATGGACTGGTTCGATGTCGTCGGCGCCGGTGACTGTGTACCGGAAAAGAAGCCGGCGCCGGACATTTATGATTGGGTCATGCGGGAACTGGGGCTGCCGCCGCAGTGCTGTGTCGCATTCGAGGACTCCGCCAACGGCGTCCGCTCCGCTCTCGCCGCCGAGTTACCGGTCCTGGTAACCCCCGGCCTGTATACGCGCGACGACGATTTTTCCGGCGCGAAGGCCGTAATCAGCCACCTCGGTGAGCCGGATTGGCCGTTCGAGGTCCTGGCCGGCGAGGTGCCGGATGGCCGTTATGTGGACGTGGGCTGGCTGCGGCGTCTGGTGGAAGGCTGAAACAGCGCCGCCACTGATCTCTCTGTTCCCATGTCAGGCCCCGTGCCGTGTGAGGACAAGCTTTTTTCCGTCGTGACGACGCTCCGCGTCAACAGCGCCGGAGAAAAACCTTCTCCTCCCCCGGCACTTCGTGCCAACCGAATTGGCAGTGATTGTCCAGATAGTGTCGGACCGCTCTGGCCCCGGTAGCATCGGATCGGTGAGAAGCTCCGGGTTTACAGAAACGGCCGCATCCCTGCGGCCGACGTTCCTCCGTGGAAGGCCTGTCACCCCGACCTGGCGATTGGTCAGGCCGAGGACGTCGACTGCCTCTTCAGCACCGCAACGCCCCTGCCTGCCGCAGCCTCGGAGCCGTGGCCTGTCAGCGCTTGGCCCTGGCCAGTTCGCCGCGCATCTCGTCGATGACGGCCTTGTAATCATCCTTGTTGAAGATCGCGGAGCCGGCGACGAAGGTGTCGGCGCCAGCCTCGGCGATCTCGCGGATGTTGTCCGGCTTGACGCCGCCGTCCACCTGCAGGCGGATGTCGCGGCCGCTGCGCTCTATGATCGCCTTGGCATCACGCAGCTTCTGCAGCGAGGCCGGGATGAAGCTCTGGCCGCCGAAGCCGGGGTTCACCGACATGATCAGCACCATGTCCACGAGATCCGTCAGATACTCCAGATGGTCCAGCGGCGTGCTCGGGTTGAACACCAGACCGGTCTTGCAGCCCTTGTCTCGGATCAACTGCAGGCTGCGGTGGACGTGTTTGGTGGCTTCCGGATGGAACGAGATCCAGTCGCAGCCGGCATCGGCGAACATGCCGATCAGGTCATCGACCGGCTCAACCATCAGATGGACGTCAATGATGTCCTTGATGCCGTAGTTGCGCAGCGCGGTGCAGATCACCGGACCGAAGGTCAGGTTCGGCACGTAGTGATTGTCCATGACGTCGAAATGGATGATGTCAGCGCCCGCCTCGAGCACGTTCTCCACTTCTTCGCCCAGACGGGCCATATCGGCGGACAGGATGGACGGGGCAATCAGAAGATCGGAAGCCATAGGTGTTCTCCGCATTGGGAAGGTTGTTTGCCAGGCGTGCGAGTAAATCAGTGTTTCCCTAGCCGGTATGACGCGTATTATAAGTTTTCCGTTATGGGTCAGCGACCGTTTTGCCGTCAGTGATCAGGGCAAACGCAAGCGCTGATGCTGCCGTGTCCCGCGTCTGGGATCAATGCCCGTCAGGAGTTGTGCATGCATGTCACCTTGCGCCAGCTGGCCATTTTCAACATGGTCGCGGACAAGCTCAGTTACACACAGGCCGCCTCGGAACTGCATCTGACGCAACCGGCCGTGTCACTCCAGGTACGCAAGCTGGAGGATTCCGTCGGCCTGCCGTTATTCGAGCAGCTTGGCAAGCAGATCTACCTGACCCAGGCCGGCCAGGAGTTGCTCCGCTACAGTCGCGAAATCTTCAGCCAACTGGGCGAAGCCCGCGAAATGCTGGCGCAGATGAAGGATATCTCTCGCGGCACGTTGCTGCTGTCTGTGGCAACCACCGCCAGCAGTTTCACTTCGCGGCTGGTGGCCGCATTTCTCGACCAGATGCCAGGGGCCACCGTGCGCCTCGATGTCAGTAACCGCGGTACCTTGCTGCGGCAACTACGAGACAACGAGAAGGATCTGGTGATCATGGGCCAGCCACCGTCCGATATGGATCTGGTGGTGGAGCCTTTCATGACCAATCCGCTGGTGGTCATCGCACCGTCCAGCCATCCGCTCGCCGGACGCAGGAAACTCAGCCTGCAGCGGGTGGCGGAGGAGCCTTTCGTGCTGCGGGAACCGGCATCGGGCACCCGGGCCGCCATGGAGCGGTTGTTTCAGGAGTATGGCCTGAGGCCGCTGATCCAGGCCGAGATCGCCGATAACGAATCATTGAAAGAAGCGGTGTCGGCGGGTCTTGGGCTCGGCGTTGTGTCAATGCATACCGTGGATCTGCATCTGCAGAGCGGCCGGTTGATGGTCTTGGACGTGGAGCATTTCCCGATCCAGCGGAAGTGGTACCTGGTGTATCGCGAGGGCAAGCGGCTGTCACCGATCGCGCTGGCCTTCAAATCTTTCGTTTTCAGCCAGATTCCGGAACAGTCGCGGCCCACGCCCGAGTAGTGCAGGGCCTGGGCCAACGCTGGAGGCGGTTGCCAGCTCGGCAACCACCGCCGACAGCCCGGATCAGCCGCGCAGCTCCCGGCCTTCCATGACCAGTTTTTCGATGATTGGCTGCAGCACCAGTTCCAGCGCCATACCCATCTTGCCGCCGGGGGTAACGATGGTGTTGCGCCGACTCATGTACGAATCGTGCAGCATGGTCAGCAGATGCGGGAAATTCACGTCGAACTTCTTGGCGTTGCGGAAGCGGATCACGGTCATGCTCTCGTCCAGCGACGGCACGTCACGGGCGATGAACGGGTTGGAGGTGTCCACCGTCGGCACGCGCTGGAAGTTGATGTCGGTCTGCGAGAACTGCGGCACGATGTGATTCACGTAGTCCGGCATGCGACGCAGGATGGTGTCGGTGACAACTTCCCGGTCGTGTCCACGCTCGGAGGTGTCGCGATGCAGCTTCTGGATCCACTCCAGATTGACGATCGGCACCACGCCCACCAGTAGATCCACATGCTGTGCAACATTGACGCTATCCGTCTTCACGCCGCCGTGCAGGCCTTCGTAGAAAAGCAGATCGGCTCCGGTCGGGATGTCCTGCCAGTCGGTGAATGTGCCCGGCGCGGCGCCATGCAGTTCCGCTTCATCGTCGTTGTGCACGTAATAGCGACGTTTACCCGTGCCGGTCTCACCGTACTCCCGGAACAGCGACTCGAGGTCCTCGAAGAGATTGCCTTCGGGGCCGAAGTGACTGAGATTACGGCCTTCCTTGGCGGCAGAGGCCAATTCGGACTTCATCGTCTTGCGGTCGAACCGGTGGAAGCTGTCGCCTTCGACGATCGCGGCCTTGAAGCCATCGCGTCGCAGGATGTGCTGCATGGCGGTCTTGACCGTCGAGGTGCCGGCCCCGGATGAGCCGGTCACGGCGATGATCGGAAACTTTTTGGACATGGAGTACTCCTCCGCTGGTCACGGTTGTTCTGTCGATTGCGCTTTGCATGCCCCTTGGCACGACAATGCCCTGCATGCCA
>SKGQ01000011.1 GCA_007117515.1 Ectothiorhodospiraceae bacterium
AAGGGTTGGGGACCCCTCGACCTCGGCAAGCTGCTGGTCCAGCCACTCGACACTTTCTGGCGTCAGATCGGTAGCGCCCCGAACCGGCCTGTAACGATAGTCCATCCCCAGTGAGGCGGCGACCTCCCGCTCATTGAAATCCGGGGTTTCGTCCCGCGGACGCAGGTCGATCACTGTTTCTATGCCCGCCTCTGACGCCGTCGCGAGCTGCTCTGCATCGGGTTGGCCGCCGGTATAGAGCCAGGGTTTGACCTGAACCTGTTCGGGCATGAAGGCGTCGTCGGCATTCACCGCCTGCCCCACCGTTGCCAGTAACAGCACCAGGCCGAAAACAAAAGCGAAACGCTGCGAGGCCATGATTTCTCCCAAAATCCCGTCGGTTCTGTCAGTGTATTACCGCTTCGACAAGACTGCGAATAGCGCAGTTCACTGCGCATTGGGGGAGACAGCATGAGTAGGCTTTACGGTGACGCCCATCGGGCGCTGCAGGACCAGTTCCATACTCGCGGGATGGCCGATCGCATTGAGGAACTGGCGGTGACCACCGAGTTTGAGCCCGAAGTGCGGGCGTTCATCGAGTCCCGCGACATGTTCTTCCTGTCCACTGTCGACCAGGCGGGGCGGCCGACGGTGTCCTACAAGGGTGGCGAAACCGGCTTCGTCCGCGTGATCGGTGAGGGTGAACTGGCGTTCCCCAGTTACGACGGCAACGGCATGTACTATTCCATGGGCAATATCGCCGAGAACCGTCAGGTCGGCATGTTGTTCATCGATTTCGAAAAGCCGCACCGGATCCGGCTGCAGGGGGTGGCCTCGGTGAGCCTCGACGATCCGCTCAAGGATCAATGGAAGGAAGCGGAGCTGGTGGTTCGCGTTCGCGTAAGCGAGCTGTGGCGGAACTGCCCGCGTTATATCCATCGCTACCAGAAGGTCAAGCAGTCGCGGTACGTGCCGAAGGATGCCTGCGAAACGCCGATAGCCACCTGGAAGCGGACCGATGCGGTGCAGGACGTGTTGCGGCCGCACGAGGCGGAACAGGTCAAGCGCAGCGGTGGCGAGATCACCATCGAGGAGTGGATCGAGCAGGTGCAGTCAGGTGACGAAAACGCCTGAACCATGCTTGAACGGGGCCGCGCGTCATCGTGCGGCCCATCCAGCGACAGGTGAAAGACCAACACCGACACCGGCGCGGTGACGGATGCGCCTTTACCTAAGGTCTTGCCGCCGTTCGGGAAGTTTTCCCGGATCCGTGCTTTTCGGGAACCACGGCAGGTGGTTTCAGCCTACAGTGACATGAGGTGGCGGTGGTTCGCGCCGCGACCGGGGGCCCGTCCTGCTGGCCCCAGTCGTCATGAACGCCGTGCAGGAAGCCGACGGCGGGGAGGCTTCCCATGTGGTTTCGCCAGGTTTTTTCAGTGTTGTTCGTGCTGCTGCTCGTGCCGTCCTTTGCCGTGTCTGCGCAGCAGCAGATGCAGCCCGTCTCGGATGCCGAGCTGGACCAGGCGCTTGCGCCGGTGGCTCTTTACCCAGATGCCTTGCTGTCGCAGATTCTGATGGCCGCAACCTATCCGCTGCAGGTGGTCGAGGCGGCCCGCTGGTCCCGGCAGCGGCCCGATCTGGACGGCAGTGCCGCAGTGGAGGCCGCCGAAGGCCAGGACTGGGATCCCAGTGTCCAGGCGCTGGTGGCCTTCCCGCAGGTGCTGGAGCGGATGGATCAGGACCTGACCTGGACCTCATTGTTGGGTGAGGCGGTACTGATGGATGAGGGCAGGGTGCTGGATCGTGTTCAGTTCCTGCGCGAGCGGGCTTATCAGGCGGGCGAGCTGCAATCGGGCCAGCACGTCGAGGTCATCCGCGAGCAGGAAGTCATCTATATCGAGCCGCGGGAGGTGCATGTGGTGCATGTGCCGTACTACGACCCCAGGCATGTCTATGGTGGCTGGTGGCATTCCGGCCATCCGCCGATCTACTGGTCACCACCGCCGCGCTATCGACCGCACCACGGTCTCTACTGGGGCAAGGCTTATCCGGTCTCGGGCTTCTTCTTTACCTCGGTACTCGACTGGCGCCACCGCCACGTGAGTGTCATCTCGATCCATTCCGGTAGTCGCTCGCTGCGACCGCCGAAATCCGTACGCCATGTGCGTAGCGGCCACGGCGCCCAGCGCTGGACCCATCGCCGCACCGCCGGTTCCGCGCGTTCCGCGCAGCGAGGACGGGACGTCCGCCCCCCGCGACGGCATGTCGAGCGGCGGAGCACATCAACGCGGCGTCAGGATCGGCGCAGCCAGTATGAACAGCGACGGCCACCATCCCGGCTGCAAGGCAGCGGGATTCGGGAGCGTCGTCAACAGGATGGTGCAAATCGTCGTGCCAGCAGTCAGCGGCAGCAGGCACCGAACACCGCCCGGGAACGGCATCAGCAGCAGTTCGGCCGACAACAGTCCTCACGTTCCGAGTCCCGGAACTGGCAGCAACGCCGGGAGTCGGGTGCGGCACGGCGTGGCCAGCAGCGCCGCGAGCAGGGAGCAAGGGGCCGTGATGGTGGTAGCTTCCGCGGACGTTCCGGCTCGAGTCAGCGGTCCTTCTCCGGGGGTTCCGGTCGGGCGCAACGCGGCGTTGAACGTGGCGCCAGGCGTGGTTCTTCCCAGCGTCAGCAGCGCTAGGGAAACGCTGATTTATTCCCGCGTCTGCGCCCGAGACCGGTTTTGGTCCTCTGGCAAGACGCGGTGCCGGCCCGGTAGCCCGAGCTACCGGGCCGTTCTTCCGCCTGCCGGTGTCGCAGGCCACCCCGGGTAGCGCCACTACCCGAGGCGCCCTGCTCCTGGCCAGCCGAAAGAACGGCACACGAGCGCGGCGGCGTGCGACGGTGCATGCTTGCCTCTGGTTGGGCCGCATTTTTCCCGACTGCTGTGTTGCGCTGCTTGACCGCAGAATGACTGCGGCGCGGTACAGCGCGCCTTGCCTCGGAAAAAAATGCGGACTCCAACGCAGGCGTGAGAATAGATCAGTGTTTCCCTAGGGTGGTGGGCGCGACCGTGGGGGTCAACGGCGGGGGGAGGTGCGATGAAGCACCTTACGATGTTCGCGTTGTTCCGCAAAGAAAAGCCCGCACGCAACGTGCGGGCTTTTCTTTACGCTGAGCAAACCTCAGATATCGAGCGATGGTCAGCGCTGGTTTCAAGGGGGGTGGACCGGACGGCGTCGTAACCAGCTGGCCAGCGCGGCACCGCTGATGTTGTGCCAGACGCTGAACAGGACGCCGGCGAGCGCCGCGCTGGGCCCGAAATGGGCCATGGCCAGCGCAACGGCCAGCCCGCTGTTCTGCATCCCGACCTCGAAACCGCAACTGCGCACTGTCGCAGCAGGCAGCCCGAGAGCGCCGGCGAGCAGGAAACCGGCAAGCAGGCCGATGCCGTTATGCAGGATAACCGCTACGACCAGCGGTGCTGAAAGCTGGGCGAACTGCCCGCTGTTCGCCGCCATGATGATGGCGACGATCAGCGCCACCGCCATGGCGCTGATGGCCGGGAAGATCCGCCGCAGGCGATGCCCGGTATCAGGCGCCAGATGGTCCAGACCATGTCGCAGCAGAACGCCGCTGAGTAAGGGCAGCAGCACGATCAGCGCAATCTGCCCGACCAGGGTGCCGAACCGGACATCAATGTTTTCGCCAAGCAGCAGCAGGATCCATAGCGGCATGATCAGCGGGGCCATCACCGTTGTCAGCGCGGTAATGCTGACCGACAGTGCCACATCGCCGCGGGCCAGCAGCGTGATCACATTGGAGGCGGTGCCGCCCGGCGCCGCGCCGACCAGGATCAGACCAGCGGCAAGTAGCGGTGGCAGGCCCAGGAGCAGGGCAAGTAGCCAGGCCGCCAGCGGCATCACGGTCCATTGCAGGACGGCGGCGAGAAATACCGGGCCGGGGCGTTTGAGGATGCGCGCGAAGTCACCCACCCGCAGGGTGAGACCCATACCCAGCATGACCAGACCGAGCAGTGGTGGAATCCAGCCGGTCAGAGGTTGCAGCCAGCCCGGCAGCAGTAAACCGATGGCCGCACCGAGCAGCACCCATAGCAGAAAGGCGTTGGCAATGCGCTCGCTCAACATGTCGCATCATCCATGTCCGACAAGTCCCTGCACGCCCTGGTAGATCAGTCGTGCCGCCAGCAGGGCGAGAATCCCACTCAACACGACACGGAACACCGCCTCGTCCAGTCGATCCAGGACCTGTCGCCCCAGCCAGGTTCCGAGCAGGCCGGTCATCAGCATGCCAGCGAGAAAGGGTAGCCAGGGCGCCAGGCTGAAGCCGAGCAGGGCAAAGGCCACGATCTTTGTCAGGTGTTGCAGCACCATGCAGGCTGCAAAGGTCGCGACATGGCGATGGCGTTGCAGCCGCAGAATGCGCAGAACTGCGGCCACCAGCGGTCCGGTGGCGCCGACGAACAGGGTCGCAAAGCCGGTGCCGACGCCGCCCAGGGTCAGGGCCGCCTGGCGCCGTCCGGTTGCCAGCCGCGGCTGCAGACCGGACAGTGTCCAGACAATGAACAGACCCAGAATCAGTTCCGGCAGGCCTGTTGGCAATTCGATTAGCACCAGGCTCCCGGCAGCGACGCCGAGCAGCGTGCCGAGCGTAAACGCGGTCACCGTGCGCCAGTCGACGTATTGCAGCAGAAGCGCCAGACGACTCAGGTTGGAGCCGGCCTGAATCACGCCGTGCAGGGGAATGACCGAGGTGATCGGCAGAAACAGGGTCATTATCGCCAGAAGTGCAACGCCGCCGCCCAGACCGAAGGCTGCGGATAGCATCGAGGTCAGCAGGCTCGAGGCCAGCAGCAGCAGGACCGACGGCAGTTCGAGTTCAGCGGGGATCCAGTCCATGGAGTTGGTCTGCCTGCGGGATCAGCGTCGGCGGCCCTGCTCCACCCGAACCACCTTGCCGGCCTGCAGATGCACGATGCGGGGGATCTGACCGCTGCCGTAGTCGTAGAACCATTCCTCGCGTACCGCAATCAGACGCCGCGCAGCATCCGGGTGAAACGGTCCGGTCTCCAGCGTCTGCACGGCGTCGGGCTCGCCGCAGATGGCCAGCAGATCGAAGGTGCTGTCTCCCCGCTGCAGGATGTTTCCGCCACAGCGGATCGAAGCGTCGGCAATCACTGGCAGCCCGGCGGCGAGCATCACTACGGTCAGGGCGCAGAGGCGGACGGACAGGCGCATCACGGCATTCTCCGGACCGTCGGAATGTTCATCGTATCTGATAAAGGCACTGGCGGCAGGCTCGGCAGAGATAAGTCAGCCAGAACAGGATGCCGACGAACCTGGCGCCGTCTTCGACCAGGAAATAGAGGCTTTCGCCGCGATGCAGACCGGCAGCAATGACCAGATCCGGTGCCAGCAGACGCGCGGAGGTGTCCACCAGCAATGAGGCGGCGAAGGCCGCCAGTGCGATGACCAGCAGCAGGTTCTCGGTGCGGGCGACGATGTGTCTGTACTGCCATAGCCAGAGCCCGATCATTGCCAGCGCCAGCATCAACACGAGCAGGCGGCTTGTCATCGGCTGATCCGGAAGCAGTTGCCGGTGAAGCTGGAACAGATCATCCAGCAGCAAGGCGGTGGTAATGCAGCCTGCCAGCAGCAGGAAGCGGGTTACCTGGCGGTTTGGCTCGTTACGCGGTGCGTCTCTGACCGCCGCGGTGAAGAAGCAAATAGCGGCGGCCGCGGCCCATAGAGCGATACCAAGGTTCGAAAGCAGGCCGACATGCCAGGGCGCGGCCAGGATTTCCTGCGGGTCTCGGGTCAGGTCCGCCAGGGGTACGTCAAGCAGCAATGCCAGCAACAGCAGGCTGCCGAGCAGGCTTGCGGCGAGGCCGAGCAGCTTGGCCACGGTCCGTGCGGCGTGCCGGGACTGAAATCGGAGCGAATCCCGGATACGGAAGGTCGAGAGCTGTCGCTGGCTATGCATGCTGATCCAGCCGTTTTCGCTCGCCCCGGGCACCGAAATCTGCCCCGGGTCAGGCGACGAGCCGCGTCGTTGACGCGGCCCGTCGAGTGGTCGGCCTGCAGTCTACCGCGTAGTCAGGATCTGCCGCATTGGCGTGATCCGTTTCGGGAACGCTGATCCTTTGTCGCAATGATCTGATCGGCGTCTCCCCTGGTGTGTTCAGACCTGAAAGCGAGAGACGGTGCCGCGCAGTTGATCGGAAACCCCATTGAGGTCCTCCGCCGCCTGCCCCGCACCGACTGCACGCTGGTGGCTTTGCTCGGAGACACTGGCGATATTCGCCAGATTCTGGTTGATCTCCTCGGCAACCGAGGTCTGTTCCTCCGCGGCGCTGGCAATCTGGGCGTTCATGTCATTGATCGACCGGATCAGCCCGGCAATGCTGTCGAAGGCGGCACCAGCCTCCTTCGCCTGCTCCACCGATGCACCGGCCTGGGCCTGGCCTTCGGCCATGGCCTCGACCAACTCATGCGTACCTTTTTGCAGCCGTTCGATGATGTCCTGCACCTGGCTGGTTGATTCCTGGGTCCGAGTCGCCAGCGTCCGGACTTCCTCTGCCACCACCGAGAAACCGCGCCCCTGCTCGCCCGCACGGGCCGCCTCTATCGCCGCATTCAGGGCCAGCAGATTGGTCTGCTCGGCGATGCCCCGAATCACGTTCAGCACCATGCCGATTTCCGAGGCCTGTGATTCCAGGTGCTGTACGGCTTCTCCGGTACGACGCACCTCGCCGGCCAGGCGCTCGATGCTGCCGACGGTCCGTTCAAGAACCCGACCCCCGTCCCGGGAGGCCTCGTCCGCTTCGCCGGCCACGTTTGCCGCATTGCTGATGTGCTGAGCGACCTCCTGCACGGTGGTTGCCATTTCGTTCATCGCTGCCGCCACCTGGTCGATGTCGCTACGCTGGGCATCGACGCCGTCCTTGGTCTCCTTAACCACCGAGTCGACGTGGGCGACTGCAGAGCCCATTTGCTCGGACGCCTGCTGAATGGCTGCAACCAGGGACGACACCGCTTTCTGTGCGCGGCTGAATTCGTAGGCCATCCAGCTGAACTCGTCCTTGCCGTTGATGGACAGCTGTTCGTCGAGGCGGCCATCAGCCATGCGATTGAGTGCTCCAACGAGTTTTTCGGCTCGGCGTCCGGCGTGGCGGCCAATGCCGTGGGCGGTGCCGAAAAGGGCTGCAGCGGCAATCAGAACCAAAGGCGGATGCAGGCCGAGATGAAGCTCACCGGCGCCGAAAAGGACGTCCACCACGAGCACCAGCACGACGGTCGCCGTGCCCATGCCGGCGAGGACAAACATACGATGACGCAGAGACAGATTGTCGATCACGACCATTCCCCCGAATGTCTGGTGTTGCTGGTTCGTGGCAGCTTTCGCAGGCACCCTCGCAAACACCGAATGATTGTTTCAGTTGAGATGTCGGCGGCTGCGGGGAGAACTTGAATGCAGGGCAGAGCGGTTTACGCCGGAATCGATGTCGGCACCTCGGGGGTCCGGCTGTGGCTGGGCGACGCCTCTGGTCAGTGTGTCGCCCAGCATGGCGAGGCCTGGCCAGGGAGTCGGATGCCGTCGGAGCCGGCCGCCTGGTGGGACGCAATCTGCCGTTTGCTGCGCAGGTTGTCGCCAGACCACAGGGGCAGACTTGCGGCACTCGCCATCGACGGGACCTCGGGCACGGTGCTGCTGTCGACACCGAGTGCGGAAGCGGTGTCGTCTGCGCTGGCCTACGATGTACCCGCGCCGGCCGCATTGCTGCGCCGGATCGACGACCATGCGCCGGCAAACACCGCGGCTCGGGGCAGTGGCTCCGGACTGGGGCGAGGCCTGGCATTGCTGGCAGGGGTGGCCGAGCAGGATACGGTCCGGCTGGCGACACAGGCAGACTGGTTGGCCGCTCGCTTTCTTGGTGCGCTCGAGTCAACCGATGAGAACAATGCGCTGAAACTCGGCTACGATCCGGTTGCGCGCCGCTGGCCGGAGTGGATCCGGGGTTGTGGTGTTTCGTCGACCTGTCTGCTGCCCGCCGTTCCGCCAGGTGAGCCTCTTGGAAGCGTGGCCCCGGCGGTGGCAGCCGAGCTTGGCATCCGCTCAAGCTGTCTCGTGGCAGCCGGAACCACCGACAGCATTGCCGGGTTTCTTGCGACCGGCGCCGGCAGAATGGCTGATGCTGTTACCTCGCTGGGCACGACGCTGGCGGTTAAGCTGTTTTCATCGCGACCGATTTTCTCCCCGGCGCATGGCATCTACAGCCATCGGCTGGGGCAGGATTACCTGGTGGGCGGGGCATCGAACACCGGCGGTGGTGTACTTGCGGTGTACTTCTCCGCCGAGGAGCTCGACATGCTGAGCGACCAGCTCGACCCGACGCGGTCCACGGGCCTTGATTACTATCCCCTGCGTCAGCCCGGTGAGCGTTTTCCGGTGAACGCGCCGGCGCTGCAACCCCGGTTGGAGCCGCGACCAGCAGATCCGGCGCAATTTCTTCAGGGCATGCTGGAGGCCATGGCACGGATCGAGGCGGACGCCTATCGGTGTCTCGCGCAGTTGGGGGCGCCGCGGCCCGGACGCGTGCTTACTGTCGGTGGTGGTGCGCGGAACGAAGCGTGGCGACTGATTCGGCAGCGGGCTCTGGGCGTCCCGGTAGTCAACAGTGTTGGAGTTGAACCCGCCTATGGTGCGGCCCGGCTGGCGATGCAGGCCGACAAAAAAGGGCCCGCCATTACTGGCGGGCACCAATGACTCCAATTTTCTCGTGCAGATCGGTCAGCGTCTGATCAATCGTCGAACCCGTCTTCGATGTCATCCATTGTGTCATCGATTTCTTCGCCGGCTTCCTCCGCCGGGCCCTGATCGTCGCAACCGCTCAGAGGGACGCTGGTGAACACGGCCAGCAGTAGAAGCAGCAGAATCGGATGTAGTACCTTCATGACTCTCTCCTTTCAGCAAGCGCAGACCTGCTCAGCCGCCCTGGGCATGGGTCTGCGTCTACTCTCCCGCAAATGAACCAGTCGAGAATATGCATGAACCGGGCCAATGCATCGGGACCGGCCGTGACCGAGAATCGGAAGGATCGAGACAGTGTCCAGGCGGCCGATTGGTGACGCATGTAGCAAAGAGATACATGCCTGGCAGAGGTGGAATCAGCCAAGGGCGTTGCGCAACAGGTTCCAGTTGATGAGTGCTTTTTTCGCCGCCGGAACAAGTGCCAGCAGCGACATCCCGAATCGGCCGAGCAGCGGGCGGAACTGCTGAAACAGAAAACCGGCGAGGAAGACGCGGGCTAGCCCGACCGGTGACAGGGCCTGACGGAGGATTGCCTGTTGCCAGGCGTTCCTGTGCTGCTGCAATGTCTGCAGGTCGCCGCGGATGGACAGCCGCAGGGCTCTGGCGCGCCGACGTAGTCTTGCGTTACCCACGGGTTTCATCTCCGGGCTGACGACCGAAGGCTTCTGCGAGCGCCGCACGGCTCTCACGAAAACCCAGGTCACGCATCACGCTGCGGGCCCATAGCGCAACCCCGACGGCTGCCAGCAGATTGATCGCCGCCGCCAGTAGTGCCGACAACCAGAGCGGCCAGCCTGCAAGCTCTCCCGCGGCCAGCGCCAGCGCGGCGCTCAGATAGAGCCAGACGCTGACCGCGAGTATCGCCAGCAGGATGGCGCAGACCAGCAGCAGGATGGCGCTCTGCAGTGCCAGCCGGGCGTCAGTGGCGAATAGCTCGGCGCTGTCCCGCAGAACGCCGGCAATGGTCCGACCCAGTTCCAGCAGGCCGGCGCCGGTCGCCGGTGCGGCGCCACCCTGTTGTTCTGCTTCCGTGCGTGCTTCCTGATCGCCCTGCATTGGCCGGGTTCAGCGCCGCCGGTTGAACGAGGAGAACAGTGAGCCGGCTGCAAATGCGAGCCCCAGCGATGTCAGCGGGTTTTCGCGGACGAAGGCGGCAACGTTGTTGAACAGATCCTCGGACCGGTCCCGCGCCTGATGCGCACGTTCACGCAGGTGCTCGTCGGCGCTGGCCGCCTGCTCCCGGATTCTGTCCTCCGCGGCGGCTGCCTTCTCGGCGACGCGGTCGATGGTTTCGTGTGCCTTCTCGGCGGCCCGCTCGGTGGTTCTAGGTGTGTCTTTCTGCGTCGCCATGACAGTCTCTCCTGTCCTCGTGGGTGTGCCGGACAATGCGAACAAGACTCCGGACGTCTCCTGAAATAGTGGATCAGTGAGTCGGTTTTGGCTATGGCTCATCTGCATCCGATGGTCGATGCACGGCTTTTGCAGTCTGGTCGTCGAGCATCACATGGGACATGAAGCGATTGTTCAGGTGATGCCAGAGCGTTATCAGGAACGCCGTCAGCGGCACCGCCAGAATCATGCCGATGATACCGCCCAGGGCAATGCCCCAGAAAAAGATGGAGATCACGACCAGGGCCGGATGCAGACCCGAGCGGTTCGCCATGATCCTGGGTGTCAGGATCCAGCTCTCGATCAGCTGGACGACGGCGAAGACCAGTAGTACGTAAAGCACCAGTTCGGCACCGCCGTCCGGCTGCAGATAGGCGACTGGCAGAGCGGCCAGCAAACCGATGATGACGCCCAGAAACGGCACGATATTCAGCATCCCGAGAAACAGGCCGAGCGGGATCGCCGCCAGCAGTCCGATCAGGGTGAAACCGGCTGCCAGCAACACGCCCATGATCATGGCAATGATCAACTGGCCGCGGAAGAAGCCGGTGACGTAGCTGATGAACACCGAACCCAGATAAATGATTTCCTCGCGGGTCTTTTCCTGGAATACCTGCAGGGCCTCGATAAAGGGTCTCTGCTTGCGTTGCCCCGCCAGCAGGGCGAAGAACAGGAAAAGTGGCACGAAGGCCAGGCCGATGAGCGTGTCCACATAACCCATGATCTGCTCCCGTGCGCCGTCAATCTCCGGCAGCAAATCCTGCAGATCGTCTTCCTCCATGCGCGCCGTGACCATTGCGGCGATATCGGGAAACCGCGTCGCGAACTGGCTTTGCCAGCGGGAGAGGGTGTCGGGTGCATCATCGAAAAACTGGGCGAGCTGGGACACTGCCGCTGGCAGTACCACGGCCAGGCCGATCGCGATCAGGGCCAGGAAAATCAGGAACAGCAGGATTACTGCCGGAAGTCGGCCAAGGCCGAGCCGCTGCTGCATTGCATCGACGATCGGAAACAACACCAGCGCCATGACACCGGCCACCGACAGCGGCAGCAGGATTCGATAGAACGTCGCCATCAACTGGGCCAGCACCCAGACGATCAGCACGATTAGCCCGGCCAGCACGACACCGGTGGCCAGCATTGCGGTGACGCGCAGAAGCCTGCGCTCGGTCTTGCCGAACAGCGACAGCGGACCGTGTTCAGACATCATGACCTCCGCTTGTCATCCGCTGCATCATTCAGGCAGGTGGTGAGGAAACACCGCCGAAGATGATCGCGGCCAGAAAAAGCACCAGGAAAACGAAGAACAGGATCTTGGCGAACGAGGCCGCAACACCAGCGATACCGGTAAAGCCGAGTACGCCGGCGACCAGCGCCACAACCAGGAATATCAGCGCCCAGGTCAGCATGCTCTATCTCCTTGTTTTGGAGGTTGTTCGTCGGCAAGTCACGTCTGCAAACATTGAACCGTGTCGGCAACTGCGAACAAGTCAGCGGCTCTTCAGCTTTGGTTGTCGGCGTCGCGGCCGTCAAGTCAGCAGCCCGTCGCGCGCTGCCGGCATCGCGTTGTAGAAAGGCGCAGACTATCCTCGGACCAGGAGGCATCATGACAAACACGATCCGAACACTGCTTTTGACTCTCGGCCTGCCATTATCGAACGCGTTTGCCGACGGCCTCGCGTTGGAACAAATCGCCGACGGCGTGTACGTGCATCAAGGCGTGCACGAGGACGTCAGTGCCGAGAACAGGGGTGATATCGCCAACATCGGTTTTATCGTCGGCGATGACTGTGTCGCGGTGATCGACACCGGTGGCTCACCGGCCGTTGGCGAGGTCCTTCGTGCAGAGGTTGAGCAGCGCACCGATACGCCGATCTGCTATGTCATCAACACGCATGTGCATCCGGATCATGTGTTCGGCAATCAGGCATTTGTCGATACCGGGGCCGAATTCATCGGGCATCATCGGCTGGCTGCGCAGCTCTCCGCTCGCGGCGAGTACTATCGTGAGGCGATGGCGCGAATGCTTGATGCCGGACTGGACCAGGACGTAATCGTGCCGCCGGATCGTGCTGTCGATGACAAAATGGAACTGGACCTCGGTGGTCGGGTACTGCGCCTCGAGGCCATGCCGACCGCTCACACCGATACCGACCTGGTGGTGGTCGACCAGGCCACCGGGACGCTCTGGCTGGGTGACCTGCTGTTTGTCGACCGGATTCCCTCACTTGATGGCAGTCTGCTGGGTTGGCTCGCGGTCATGGATCAGCTGCGTGAGATCGATGCGGAACGGGTCGTGCCGGGTCATGGGCCGGTCAGCCTGAACTGGCCCGAGGCTGCCGCTGATCAGCAGCGTTACCTGGAAACGCTGCGCGATCAGACCCGTCAGGTCATCGATGCCGGCGCTACGATCGATCAGGCCCTGCAGCATGTCGGGCGCGGCGAGCGCGATGCATGGTTGCTATTCGAGGAGTATCATGAAGGTAATGTCCAGGCCGCATTTGCGGAACTGGAGTGGGAGTAATCCCGGAGGAGATAGATTCATGACGCGCCTGCTGAGTTTGCTGTTCCTTGCCTGCCTTGCGCTGCCCGCATTCGCGGTCGATCAGGACGAGGAGCGCTGGGATGCCGTTCGCGACGACCTGTTCGGTGATCGCGCTATCGAGAAAGGCGATCATCTGATGGCCCTGCAGGCACCGTTCCGCGCCTCGGATGCGGCCCTGGTGCCGATCGGCGTCGAGGATCGCCGGGGTGAGGGCGATCCGGCCATCTCCCGCGTCTGGCTGATCGTCGACAACAACCCGGTGCCACTGGCCGGGATGTTCGAGTACGGCCCCGCCGCCGGTAGCATCGATCTGTCGACGCGGGTGCGGGTCAATGCCTACTCCCACGTCCGCGCGGTGGCCGAAACTGGCGACGGCTCCTTGTTCATGGTGCGCGAACATGTCCGTGCCAGCGGTGGCTGCAGCGCCCCGGTCAGTGCCGATGACCAGGAAGCGTTGAAGGACATGGGCCAGATCCGTGTTCGTGCCTGGGATCGGGGCGACAAGGGCGGCGCCGATTTGCAGATCGGTATTCGGCATCCGAATTTTTCGGGCATGCAGATGGATCAGGTGACGCGGCTGTATCGGCGGGCGCATTACGTGAAGGATGTGGAGGTGCTGGCCGACGGCGAACGCGTGGTCCGCGCCGAACTGACCATCGCCATGAGCCGCGATCCGAGCCTGCGCCTGGCCTCCGGCCTGCAGGGTGAGCAGGACGTGACCGTGCTGGCCAACGACAGTGAAGGTCACGAGTTCCGCGAGGTGCTGACGATCAGCCCGCGCATCTCTGATTTCGACTTTTCGGCAGCGGAATAATGGGCCAGTTTTCAGGTTTCAGTGTTCAGACAAACCATCGACTCCGTCTTTGCGAAGAGGTGAGGCCGATGCAGCGCTTTTCGGTCGAAGCTTGATCTATGGATTGTCATGCTCCGCACGCGACGTTGGGCTTGGGCGCCCTGTCTGAACACTGAAACCTTTGTTTCACTCCACTCCCTCCCGGATGATCGCGTGCATCGTCGCATTCAGGCGGCGCGCTGCCTCGTCTGCCTGCTTGTCGCCATTGTTTTCCGGTACCCGCAGGCTGCTGGCGACTACCTCGTCACCGTCGGGATAGACCGCGACCCGGCAGGGCATGTACCGAATCAGGTCCGGTTTTGCTTCCAGTAGCGTCGTCACCAGATCCAGGTCGCACATCTGAACGACCGTGGCGCCCGGCAGTGTCTCGACGCCCCGTGACTCCAGCGCCTCGCCGAACTGGGTGCGACCGGTGATGACGAAGTTGCGCGTGCTGGCGGCAAACTCCAGATCGAACAGCACCTCGTCCAGCGGTTTGCTGCTGCGTTCCATGATGACATCGTCTGCCTGACTGCTGCAGGCGGCGAACAGCAAAACGAACAGGCTGCCGGCAACAAATCGGCGGCTGACTCGCCGTAGAAAGGACGTTGGTAACACGGTTGGCTGCTCCAGGGCGTCGGTGCAGGTACCTGCTCAGCTTGACGCTCCAGTGTCGCCCTGTCAGCCCTTTAAGGAAACACTGATTTATTCGCACGCCTGCGTTGGAGTCCGCATTTTTTCCGAGGCAAGGCGCGCTGTGCAGCGCTGCAGTCATTCTGCGGTCAAGCAGCGCAACGCAGCAGTCGGGAAAAATGCGGCCCAACCGGAAGGGCCCGGCCGGTTTTGGCCCCTGGCGGCGTTGCGCCAGGGGCCTGGTAGGGATGGCTACCGAACCGGCACCGCGCCTTGCCGGAGGACAAAAACCGGTCTCGGGCGCAGACGCGGTGATAAATCAGTGTTTCCTTAATGCAGCGTTGCCTCCACCGGGCGCATCGGGCACATGTGTCATTCCGATACGCGTTCTGACCCGCATGTAACCAGGGTTATACGCCGCAAAACCGCTCATGCTGTCAATTCAGGTTTTTGGCATGGTCACTGCAAATAAAAGGTTGCGGTTGAAGTGCTCGTCCCAAGACTCTTCAACCGGATGCGATGACTCGACGCAAGACGAGTTTGTGAGAACGCAGATCCCGAATGGGATTTTCTGTTCTCCCCCTCTGTTAATCGCATGAGAGCCCTTTTACCGCCAGTTGCCCACTGGCGGTTTTTTTGCCTATATTCTGGTAGCTTATGGGCGATGGAACCCCAGATCCTTATTGCCCTGATTCTTGGCATGACCCTTGTGCTTTTTCTCTGGGGTTACTGGCGTTACGACATGGTCGCAATGCTGGCCCTGATAGCCTGCGTTGCGGTCGGCCTGGTCCCTTTCGATGGGGCCTTTGACGGCTTTTCCCATCCCGCAGTAATTACAGTGGCAGCGGTACTGATACTGAGCCGCGCCCTGGCCAGTGCCGGGGTGGTCGACATTGTCGGTGGCTGGCTCGGCGGCCTTGCGGATCATGCACTGGTGCAAACGGCCCTGCTGACGCTGCTGGTGGGGGTGTTTTCCGCTTTCATGAACAATGTCGGCGCGCTGGCACTGCTGTTGCCAGTCGCCATCCGCATTGCTCGCGATGGTGGTTTCCCGGCCTCGCGCCTCCTGATGCCACTGGCATTCGGCTCCTTGCTCGGCGGGATGACCACGCTGATTGGCACGCCGCCGAACATCATCATTGCCAACTATCGCGAGTCTCAGCTCGGCGACGGCTTTGGCTTGTTCGATTTTGCGCCCGTCGGGTTGGCGGTCATGGCCGTTGGCATGATCCTGCTCATCCTGTTGCCGCGTTTCGTGTTGCCGGATCGTCGCGGTCAGGCAGCCCCCGATGATCTGTTCGAGATCGGCGACTACTTGCTGGAGCTGCGGGTCGAAGAGGGCTCTGAGCTGATCGGCAAGTCGCTGCGGGAGCTGGAGCCAGACCTCGCCGAGCTTGATGGCACCCTGGTGGGTCTGTTGCGGGGTGGCCAACGCATGATTCCACAGCAAGGCATTCAGCGGCTTCGCGAGGACGATGTCCTGGTGCTGCAGGCCGATCCAGAGAAAGTCCACAGCGCAGCCGAGAGCCTGGGTCTGAAGCTGGATGTGGACGAGGAGCTCGCTCTCAGTCGCGAAGCCGCCGACGACGAACTGCTGACCATGGAGGCGGTGGTCCTGCCTGACGCCCGAATGACAGGGTCGGACCTGCGTTCGTTGGCCTTGCCGCGCCGTTTCGGCGTTGCCGTGCTCGCGGTCGCGCGTCAGGGTCAGCGCCTGGGTGAGCGGCTGAGCCGAATCCGTTTTCGCGGCGGCGACGTGCTGTTGCTGCAGGGTGATCGCGAGGCACTCTCGGAGGCTACCTCACAGCTCGGCTGTCTGCCGCTGGCCGATCGCGAACTGTCTATCGGGGCGCCGCGCAAGCTGGCTGTCAGTCTGGGCCTGTTTCTGGCCGCGATCGGGGCCGTGATTGCCGGTCTGGCGCCGGTTCAGATCGCCCTGACGGTGGCCGCCGTGGGCGTTGTTCTGGGTGGCGTGATCAGCCTGCGGCAGGCCTACGGTGCCATCGACTGGCCGGTGGTCATCCTGCTTGGCGCGATGATCCCGGTCGGCCAGGCATTCGAGACCTCGGGAGCGGCGGCGGCGTTGACCACGTTCATGATGGATCTCGGCGGTGAGCTGTCGCCGGTGGTGATCCTTGGCGGAATGCTGCTTACCGCGATGCTGCTCTCGGATTTGATCAATAACGCCAGCGCGGCGGTGCTGCTGGCCCCGGTCGCCGTGGCTCTGGCGCAGACGCTGGGCGTGTCGTCGGATCCGTTCCTGATGGCCGTTGCTGTCGGCGCCTCCTGCGCCTTCCTGACGCCCATCGGCCACCAGTCCAACACCCTTGTCATGGGGCCCGGCGGTTACCGCTTCAGCGATTACGCCCGCCTGGGCCTGCCCCTCAGTCTGCTGGTGTTCTGCCTGGGACTGCCGATGTTGTTGCTGGTCTGGCCCTTCTAGGGAAGCGCTGATTTATTCGCACGCCTGCGTTGGAGTTCGCATTTTTTCCGAGGCAAGGCGCGCTGTACCGCGCCGCAGTCATTCTGCGGTCAAGCAGCGCAACGCAGCAGTCGGGAAAAAT
>SKGQ01000002.1 GCA_007117515.1 Ectothiorhodospiraceae bacterium
CAGCCATTAGAGTTACTGATCATCTTCGGTGCTGCATTTGGCGGGTTTCTGATTGCCAATCCCGGCAAGGTCGTGAAACAGGTATTCGCCTTCATCCCGCTGGTGTTCAAGGGCTCGCCGTACGGCAAGGCAACCTACATGGATCTGCTGGCGATGCTCTACGAGCTGTTTCAGAAATCCCAGCGCGAGCGTCTGCTGGCTATCGAGGCGGACATCGACGACCCGGAGAACAGCGAGCTGTTCCAGAAATACCCCGACATCACCAAGGAACATCATGCGATGGAGTTCCTGATGGATTATCTGCGTCTGATGGTTGGTGGCAGCATGAATCCGCACGAACTGGAAGCCCTGATGGAGCATGAGCTGGAGACCCTGCACGAGGAAGAGGAACAGGCGGCCCATGCGGTGAATCGGGTGGCGGATGCATTGCCCGGCTTCGGCGTGATCGCGGCAATCCTCGGTATCGTCATCGCCATGGGCTCGATCGACGGCCCCGTGGCGACCATCGGCGAGCTGGTGGCAGCGGCGCTGATCGGCACCTTCCTCGGTATTCTGGCCGGCTACTCCTTTGTCGGACCCCTGTCGGCCGCAATAGAGCATCAGGCTCGCGAGAAATCCAAGTTCCTGCACATCATCAAGGTCACGCTTGTTGCGATCCTCAACGGCTACAAGCCGGTCCTGGCCATCGAGTTCGGTCGCAAGGTCATGTACGAGGCGGAGCGGCCGAGCTTTTCCGAGCTGGAGGACTACGTAAAGGGTCGCAAGCCCGAAGCTTCAGCCGAGGGAGCGGCGTGATGCCGGATTTAACGTCCGGGATGACGACGCCTCAATCCGGAAGGCCAACGATGACTGGTCTCAGGCGGGCGGGCTAAACCATGCAGGACAAGCAGCGTCCGATCATCGTCAAGCGGGTGAAGAAGGTGAAGGCCGACCACCATGGTGGTTCATGGAAGGTGGCCTTCGCCGACTTCATGACCGCCATGTTCGCCATGTTTCTCGTGCTCTGGCTGGTCACGGCGATGGACGAATCCCAGCGCCGCGGCATCGCCGACTATTTCCGTAATCCGACGCTGGTCGAGGCCGGTCAGGGCGGTGGACCCCCGTCGCTGGTGGATTTTGACGGCGGTTCCGAGGTGGCCATCGACCTCGGCAATATCCCCCTGGAATCCCGCGGCGAGGGTACCGTGCTTCAACGGACCTCCGGCTGGGCGATGCAGCGCTCGGAGTCGCCGGGCTGGTCCGGCACCTGGAGCGAGGAGCAGGAGCAGCGACTGGAAGCCCTTCAGATGGAGCTGGAAGAGGCCATTGGCAAGAGTCAGGCGCTGGAGCCGTTCAAGGATCAGCTGTTCCTGGATATCACACCGGAGGGTTTGCGCATCCAGATCGTCGATCGCAAGAACAGACCGATGTTCGATCTGGGCTCGCCAGAGCTCAAGGATTATGCCGAGCTCATTCTCCGGGAGTTTGCCCAGGTGGCGAATAGCGTCCCCAATCGCATCGCGATCACCGGGCACACCGACGCAATCGGCTTTGCCGGTAACGGTGATTACGATAACTGGGAGCTTTCTGCGGATCGAGCCAATGCTGCCCGACGCGCACTGCTGCGCGGGGGTATCGAGACCGACCGGGTGGTCCAGGTCATGGGTCTGGCCGATCGCGTCCTGTTTGATGCCGAGAACCCGGATAGCCCGATCAATCGACGCATCAGTATCACGGTACTGAATGAAGATGCCGAAGAGGCAATCCATCGTCGTGAGGGGGGCGTCATTCGGGACCGGTCCGGGGACGTTGAAGCGCTCTCGGAGAGCAGCGGTAATCGTGGTGTGCAACTACCACCGTCGTTCGATCCAATGCCGGTAAACAACAGAGGGTAGGGGGCGTCAGGCGCGGCCCAGTTCACGCCCGCCGGCCAGGGAGCGGCCACCGTCTGCCTGGTAATCCGGCCGTTCGTTATTGGGATCGCCACGCAGTGCCGCCAGCAGATGTTGCCCACGATTGATTTGCTGCCGGATCACGCTGCCATTGGTCTCGTTCAGCATCTGACAGTGTCGCAGGCGCTCCAGAAGCCGTGCCCATTGCTCTGTGGCAACGGCATCGCCCGTTTCCTCCAGCAGCGCTTGCATGCCCGCCGGCGTGTTTTCCAGCGAGGCGACCTGCAGCAGGTGCTGTCGCTCCTGGTCCAGCCCCTCGACCTGCTGCAGTAATTCCACCTTGCGGTGGAGCAGACCCTGGTCGGGTTTTTCGGGGCGTTCAATGGCCCATCGCTGCTCTTCCTCCAACACCAGACACAAGGAATCCAGCACCCCGTCGAGGCGCTGGAAAAGCCCATGGATCGAGGGAGAGCTGTTGTCTTCAGCGCTCAAGCAGACGCTCCAGGTCAATCATGCGGTTGGCGATCTTGTCCGCATCGACGGGGTAGGATCCGTCGGCAATGCTCTGACGCAGCGCGTCGACACGGGCCTGATCCACATCCGGGGTCTGTCGGATGCCGTCAAGAGCCGCCTGCAGCCGTGGCGAAAGGCTCGCGCTGTCCCGGTTTCCGGCCTCCGTGGCCGGCTGCTGCTGGCCACTCGCGGTGGTCTGAGCATCGCCGACTGCTGCGCGGTTTCGCTGCGATTCGCCGAGCGGACGATCCAGCGGCGGTTTGCTGCCGTTATTGATCGGATTCGTCATGCTGTCTCGCTCCCTGAAAGATCCCGTTTCCAGAACTGTCGACCCGGTCACAGGAATCTTTAGCCTTTGCTTGAAAATTTTTTCGGGAAAAGCCTCGAGCGTTCCCCTACATCAGATCCGAGCGCCTGCTGCAGGCAAGTGAAAGCCGTCAGTTGCCGACCAATCACACCGGCTTCGATGTGTTCATGCGGGTACCGGAATCGGATTCACCGCTGGTTGGTGAGGGCGGGGCGGGCAACACCGGCAGTGCGCGCGTCGATGGAACCCGCGTGCTGGATGCCACAGAGGAGTTCGCTGGCCCGTACACCATTACAGTGCAGGACTCGGGCAATGGCGAACTTGAGTTTCTCGTAACCGGCCCTGATGACCCGGTTGGACAGACAAACGCAGTTACCGCCGATGCCACTATAGAAATGGACGGCCGTCAGCTCAGTCTGAAGGGCACGCCGGAGGTGGGCGACACCTTCACCCTGCGGGAGTCCGAGGCGCGTAGCGTGTTCGATAATCTTGGCGCGCTGGCGGATGCCCTGGAGGCCAGCGGCAGCGACTCCGGGTCGCGGGCCAATTTTGCCAATGTCGCGAACAATGTGCTGACCGGCCTGGACGCGGGACTCGAGAACTTCGGCCGCGTGCGCTCCGAGGTCGGCGCGCGGCTGAATGCCATCGATAACGAACGTGAGGCGAACGAGGCCCGGGTGGTGGATCTGAAAGCGGCGAAATCCAAGATCGAGGATCTGGATTACGCCGAAGCAATCACCGATCTGCAGCTTCGCCAGGTCGGCCTGCAGGCGGCACAGCAGAGCTACCTGCAGATTCAGGGCCTGAGTCTGTTCAATTTTCTTTGAGTAGGCGCGGAGCCACTATGCAACGCCAGGTAGTTCTTAGTCCGCGGTTACTTGATCGTCGTCGGTGGTGGGTAGTCGCGCTGCAGCAGGTCCAGCAATTCGGGCGTGCGTGAATTGGGCAGTGGAGCCGTGGCCTCGAGTTGCGCCAGCACGCTCCGCGCCCAGGCGGTTTCCCCGGCCTTCAGGCTTTCCAGGCTACCCCACCAGTGCACGCCGAAATGGGGCGCGCTCAGCGCATTGAACTGCTGCCGCAGGTCCTCGTTCAGGCCGGCAACTTCCATCGCCGTAATGACCGGCATCGTTGCCGTCTTGAAGGCGATGAAATCGGCACCAAGCAGCCCGGCCCTGCGGGGCTCCACCCGCAACAGGAATTGGGCCAGCTCGGTATGACGTACGAACCACTGCAGCGCCCATGCCGGGCCATCAGGCCAGGGGCCGACGGTGAGCAGACCGATCCGGTGTTTCCTGGGGTCGCGATCAGCGACAATGCGGCAGGCTTCGTCCACCGCCGCGCCTTCCCACTCGAACATCGTGCCAACGTTCATGTCATTCTTGTTTCCCTACGCTGATGATGGTCGAAGGGTAGGGAAATACGGCATGATCCGCATCCTTTCATTGCAGGAAAGCGTGCGTAACAGTCAAACAGGCAACGTGTATGGGTATGACGCGAGAAAGGATCTATCGGGTGATCTTCCACAATCAGGGGCACGTCTACGAGATATATGCCATCGAGGTGAAACAGACCGAACTCATGGGTTTCGTCGAAGTGGCAGGGCTGCGCTTCGGTGAACGCAGCCAGGTGGTGGTTGACCCCTCCGAGGAACGACTCAAGGCCGAGTTCGAGGGTGTCAGACGGATGCATATCCCGATGCATTCGGTTGTTCGTATCGACGAAGTCGAGAAGGCCGGCCCCGGCAAGATCAGCGAGGCTCAGGGCAATGTCGCCCAGTTTCCGGGCGGAAGCTACGGACCGGGCTCCGGAGGCGGGCCCAGGAAGTGAGCGGGTGTCGGAACAGACCAGCATTTCCCTAAATTGCACAGCGCGGGCAGTTGGTTTAACCTCGCATCCCGCGTCAGGCCAGAGGCATGGCGCAAGAGTTTCAGGAGAGGTGTCCGAGCGGTCGAAGGAGCACGCCTGGAAAGTGTGTGTACGGTAACCCCGTACCGTGGGTTCGAATCCCACCCTCTCCGCCAATTCAACAAAAAGGGGAAGTCCGAAAGGGCTTCCCCTTTTTGTTGAATTCACGAAGTGATTCGAACCCACGGAATAAACAAGTCGGGTTCGACTCCCGAAGCGCAGCGCAGGGAGCCCGTTGGCGCAGAGCGCCAACGACAATCCCACCCC
>SKGQ01000098.1 GCA_007117515.1 Ectothiorhodospiraceae bacterium
AACTGCCACGTTGCGGAACCCGACCGCAGCCCGCATCCGATCTTTCAAAGTCGAGCTGATTACCCCTTCCGCGGCAAGCAGATCGAAAGCTTCACCCATGGATTGTGGTGCTGATTGGTCGGTGTCACTCAGCACATGCGCTGCCATGTCCACGCAGAGTTGCACGGCCCGGCTGATGTTCAGGCTCAGGATATCCTGCCGGTCGGGGTCTTCCGCCAGGGCTTCGGCGGACGCCGCGCGTTTTTCCTCAAGGCGGCGAACGTACCGACGTAACGATTCCAGTTTCTCTGCCAGGATTAATGAATCCATGCGTCACGACGCTCCCGAAGCATGCGCTTGCGGTAAGGTTCGAAGTCCGCGTTATCCAGCAGCATCTTCGAGACGAGCCCTGCGTAAGCTGCCTGATCCTTGCAGACAATCCGCTTGCCGCCGGCAAGCGCGGACCGCAGTACCGGAAGCCCCGCCGTGCGCAGGTCCACCAAATCTACCGGTCGGCCTGTTTCCGCTGCCAACTGCCGGATCAACCGTGTGCGTTGTTCGGTCGTAAACGGTGACTTACCAAGTGCGGCAATATCCAGGTCACTCTCGGGGCCACAGCGACCAGTCGCCATGGAACCAAAGACGATTGCCACCAGAATATCTCGCTCCGCCGAAAGCAACTCGCGGATACGATCAAGCCCAACGGTTGAATCGGATGGTTCACCCATGGCGCGAGTATACAGCCTTGCTCAGGTCTGAACTCCCCGTGCCGTCCCTTCGCCCGCACCCCGCAGGAGCCCAGCCCCTTGGGCGATAGGCCACGCCGCGCCAACCTAATCGCCGAAAGGCGGGTGAGGTTGCTTTTTGTCACTCCCAACGACGTCAGGCGGCGAGATGGTTATAATTGCACATATAAGTGAATTGGGAGTCGAGCCATGGGGCAAGTCACCATTTATCTTGACGATGAAAACGAGCGGCGGCTGAAGCGCGCCGCGGCCGATGCGGGCGTGCCTGTTAGCCGTTGGCTCGCAAATCTGGTCGAAGAGAAAACCCGGCAGGAGTGGCCGGAGTCGGTCCGGGAGATGGCTGGGCAATGGCAGGATTTTCCGTCAATCGAGGAACTGCGGGAGTCAATAGTCGAAGATAGCGAACGCGAACCGCTATGAATTTCGCACTCGACACCAACACCCTGATTTATTTTTTCAAAGGTCTCGGCAACGTCGCGGATCGCATGCTGGCAACTCCGCCCACCGACATCCGCATACCGGCCATCGTGGTCTACGAGCTGGAAGCCGGCATCGCAAAATCGTCGGCGCCGGCGAAAAGGCGTCAGCAGTTGGACGAGCTTTTGAATACGGTTGAGCTCCTGCCCTTCGACCGCAGTGCCGCACGTCACGCGGCGGAGATCCGTGTGTGGCTGGAGCGACGTGGCACACCGATCGGCCCGATGGACACGCTGATCGCTGCAACGGCACTGGCAAACCAGGCCACCCTTGTTACGCACAACACCCGTGAATTCGAGCGCGTGCCGGCGTTGCAGGTGATTGATTGGTTCGGCGAAGGGTAAGGGTGGGGGGAGATTGCCGCGCTGGGCTCGCAATGACGTCCGTCTCTCCATCGACGGCCCACACCTCGCAACCACCACCCTTCTCCGCTAGGCTCGGTTTGGACGTAAATGAAATGGCGCTATGCCTTCATCCCAGCCACCGTGTTAAACGACGAATAACCAATGGCCCAACACTCAAAACGCACGCCATTCTTCGCACTCATCGTTCTCGCTCTTGCCACCATGAGCACCACCCATGCCGACGAGCGCTTTCCCGAAGTCGAGACCAGCTTCGGCGTTGGTCTCGCCGCTGGCGTGCAGACCTATGACTCCGGTGGTGACAACGGCACCAGCGGTGCCGTGCAAATCACCTACCGTGCGCTGATCGAGAATGCATGGGACGGCCGCTGGCTATTCGAACTCGGTTTCGAGCACGCCCGTTCGCTCTCCGACCCTGAAATTCCGGAGGAAGGGCGCGACCGGCAGATCACCTCCAACGGTGTTTTCTACCGCCAGAGCTGGGTCAGCCAGGGCGGCTTTTACGCAGGCGGCCGGCTGGGCTTTGCCCGCATTCGCGGCACACGCGAAAAGCGAGGGGAACTCGATATGGTTATCGGCCTGCAGGCCGGTTACCGCTTCACCGACTGGTTCGAAGCCGGCATCGAGGCCGTCGTGGCCGAGCCCAGCCTGGGCGACGGCATCAAGCCCGGCGACCTGCGCGGCGTCGTCACCGTCAGCTTCTGAGCGCACCCGGCTCGTTGGTAGACGCACGGGAACCCGGAAACCGCCGATGCGGAATACGCTATCGTACCTGGGCAATCCGCCAACGGATCACACCGCGCGGATCCGCTGCGCTCGATCCGCCCTACGATGACGGCCCGGATCATGGTCGTAGAGTGCATTAAGCGAAGCGAATGCACGCAGTGTGATCCCTCCAGATTCTGCCCGAAAAAGTCATCTGATCCGCTACGAAACACCGTAAGCCACCCGAGGCTCATGTAGGACCTCGCCCGGCGCGCGCCCCAACGTTCATGGCCCCTAAGCAAGACACCTTGCGCCAACCCACCCAGGCATCTACGCTTTCGTTCAACTATTGAACAAACAGCGCGACACTTCCTTGCTCACCGACGATCTCCGCTTCAAGGCACTCAAGCATGTGCAGGCCAACCCGCAGCTCACCCAGCGCGAGCTGGCGGGCCTGCTCGGCGTCAGCCTGGGGCGCACTAATCATTGCCTGCAGGCGTTGATTGCGAAGGGGCTGCTGAAGGCGGCCAACTTCCGCAACAGCAAAAACAAGCGCGCCTATATGTACAAGCTCACGCCCAATGGCCTGCGTGAGAAAACCGCATTGACCGTCCGTTTCATCCAGCGCAAGGAACAGGAACGGCAGGCGCTGCTCCGCGAGATAGCCGACCTGCAGCGGGATCTCGACCAGCAGCCGGTGGAGGAACAGGCATGAAGCGCTGGTACGCCGCCGCCTGTAAACCCCAGCAGGACGAGCGGGCCGAACTGAACCTCGCCGCCCAGGGCTTCGAAGTGCTGCGGCCGCTGGCCAAGCTGCGCAAGCGTCGCCGGGGCAAGGTCTGCACCGTCATCGAATCCCTGTTCCCGCGCTATCTGTTCATACATCTGGACGATGAAGGCGAGAACTGGGCGCCCATTCGATCAACGCGCGGCATCGCCGGGCTGGTCCGGTTTGGCGGGCGCGCCGTCGCGGTACCGGGCCGGATGATGCACGACATCCGTTGTCGCCTGCAGGGCACAGATTGCTGTGTCGATCTCACCGGGCAAAATACAATCGCGCCCGGCGCCAGGGTCACCATCCATGATGGCCCCTTCACCGGCCACGAGGCGATCTTTCAGGCTACCAAGGGCGAAGACCGCGTCGTCGTGCTGCTCAACATCATGCAGCAGACACAACGCATCACGCTCCAGGAAACCGCCATCGCCCAATAGCGAGTCCAGGAGCGCACGTTTTTCGTAGTTCTTGTAGGGTGGATTAAGCAAAGCGAATCCACGCGGTGTGATCCCGCAACGGAACGCCACCCAGCGCCCAGCCAGGCACAAGGTCTCGTAGGGTGCATTAAGCGCAGCGAATGCACGCGGTGTGATCCGGCAAGGGAATGGGATTCAATTCCCGGTCGGGCGCACACCGACAGGGTAGGACCACGCGGTCTGATCCGTGCCAAACCGGCATCGATTCACCCGCGCCGGGCCTGATTCTTGGGGTACACCCCAGGCGGTAGCGTGCCCGAACAATCCACAAAACATGCCGTAGCTCATGCCGCGCAGGCGCATTAGGCACGCGGTGTGATATGGCAACGCAAAGCGCGTCAAGTGATTGTGTTGAAAGCCTTAAGCGGGATATGTAGCCTAAGGTAAAACTTTTTACCTTAAAGGTTGGCGTGTGGGCGAACGAGTGGATTGGGCGTTTTATGGGCGGCAGACGGAGCTGCGTCAACTGCAGGAAATCCTGTCCAGGCGCCGATGGTTTTTCCTCCAAATATCGGGGCGACGCCGTATTGGCAAGACGACTCTGATTCAGCAGGCGCTCCGGGCGGCGGGTGTCTCGAAGACGCTGTACATTCAGATTCCGGATTCGGACCCGGCGGGCGTGGTGGCTGCATGCAATGGGTACCTCGAAACCTTCGGGCTCGAGGAGCGGGTGGGCAGCCTGGGCGAACTGGCCCGTTTGATTGCCCGTCTGGCGGAGGCCGGCTACGTCGTTGCGCTGGACGAGTTTCAGTATTTCCATCGCAAGCCACTTTTCGACTTCTGCTCGTTATTGCAAGCGGAGGTCGACCAACTCAGCGACAGAGCGGGGCGGGTGGCCGGTGGCTTGATCGTGCTGGGGTCACTGCATGCAGAGATGACGGCGCTGCTGGACGATCGCCAGGCCCCGTTGTTCAACCGGACCACGGACACGCTGGAGCTGGGGCACCTGGATATCGGCTCCGTTCTGGAAATTCTGCGCGTGCATGCGGATGAGGACCCCGAGCGCCTGCTGTTCCTTTGGAACTTGTTCGAAGGAGTGCCGAAGTTCTACCGGGATGCCTACGAGCAGGACGTGCTGGACGCAGATCGGGAGACGGTGCTGCGCAAACTGTTTTTTTCCAGTTCGTCGCCTTTGCGCAATGAGGCAGATAACTGGTTTCTGCGCGAGCTGCGCGGGCGCTACGACATGGTCCTGCAGTTTCTGGCATCACATCCCGGGTGCAACAATGCGGCGATTGAAGCGCACCTGGCGCAGGTCTCTGGCCCTGGTGAT
>SKGQ01000031.1 GCA_007117515.1 Ectothiorhodospiraceae bacterium
GGCGCACCGCGCCTTGCAGGCCAGCGAATCCGACGGTCACGCGGCGGCGTGCGACGGTGCATGCTTGCCTCCGGTTGGGCCGCATTTTCCCCGACTGCTGCGTTGCGCTGCTTGACCGCAGAATGACTGCGGCGCTGCGCAGCGCGCCTTGCCTCGGGAAAAATGCGGACACCAACGCAGATGCGGAAGCCGGTCAGCGTTGCCTCCCCGGGGGTGTCCCGCAAGGGCATCCCCTTTTTCATTGAAATAACGCCGGGGTTCGAACCCCCGGACAGACAAGTCGGTTCGATTGCCGCATTCGTTATTTCCCGGCGCAATCGCAACCGGAATGACCGCAACCGGCACCATCATCATGTCCCCGGGCGCAGCGTTCGCCGCAGTAAAGATGCCCGTTTCGTTCGATTGCCTTGTCTTTCTGCATGGTACAAACGCAGTCATTGCAGGCACATGCAACACGTTCGGTCGAGGTATTCATGACTCCACCTCCTTTCGTCGTCGGCGATTGGATCTCGGTCGGCCCTTGTTTGCCAGGGCATGCAAGGGCCTTATCTCCTGCAGGGGGTATGGTAGCGTTTTCGCCCTTTGGCCGCAGATTGGCCATGCGGACGGCTTCCCCGGTCTACCGCTTGCGAGTACTATGTTAATGGTAGCGGCCCAGAAGAAGACGCCAGGCGCCATAGACCGAAAGGACCATTCAGAGTCCAGGCAGGCGCAACGACTCAAATGAGGGAGGAAGTTCCATGCTCAAGGCGCTCAAGCTTGAGCCGGAGAAGTGTACCGGTTGTCTCCAGTGTGAGATGGCCTGTTCCTTCGAGAATACCGGCGCATTCAACCCCGCCAAGTCCCGCATCAAGGTGTTCACATTCCACGACGAAGGGCGTTTCGCGCCTTATACGTGTACTCAGTGTGACGAAGCCTGGTGCATGCACGCCTGCCCGGTGGAAGCGATCGTTCTGAATATGGCCACCGGTTCCAAGGACGTGCTGTCCGACGTCTGCGTTGGCTGCAAGGTCTGCACGATTGCCTGTCCGTTCGGTACGGTCAATTACGAGGCTGACAGCGGCAAGGTCGTTAAGTGTGACCTCTGTGGAGGCGATCCATGGTGTTCCAAGGCCTGCCCCACCGGTGCCATCACCTACGTCGCTGCCGACGATACGGGCATGGAACGGATGCGTGCCTGGGCGCAGCAGTCGCCTCAGGGCGCCGGCGCTCATGCGAACCCGCCGAAAGCGAAGGAAGTGCAGGTATTCAACGTTCCCCAGCAGGGAGGGCTCTGATCATGTCCTGGACTGGAAAAGTACTTCGCGTGAATCTGACCGAGGGTACCTGCAAGGCAGAGCCCCTCAACATGGAATGGGCCCAGCAGTATCTGGGTCAGCGTGGCCTCGCCACCAAGTATCTGGTGGAAGAAACCGATCCGAAGGTGGATCCCCTGTCGCCGGACAACAAGATGATCATGACCACCGGGCCGCTCACCGGCACGATGGCCTCAACCGGTGGTCGTTACTCGGTGGTCACGAAAAGTCCGCTGACCAACTGCATTGCTTGCTCGAATTCCGGCGGCTTCATCGGCGCCGAGATCAAGGCGGCCGGTTGGGACATGATCATCTACGAGGGCAAGTCGCCGACGCCGGTGTACCTGTACCTTGAGAACGAGAAAGCCGAACTGCGCTCGGCGGATCATCTGTGGGGCAAGTCGGTCTGGGACACCCATGAAATCCTGCACAAGGATAATCAGGATCCCGAACTGAAGATTGCCTGCGTCGGGCGTTCCGCCGAGAAGGGCAATCTGTACTCGGCCATCGTCAACGACATGCACCGTGCCGCCGGCCGTTCCGGCGTCGGCACCGTGATGGCGTCGAAAAACCTGAAGGCGCTTGCCTGCCGCGGTACTCGCGGTGTCGGCAACTTCAAGGATCCGATGCGTTTCATGCAGGCCACGGAGCAGGGCAAGAAGGTGCTGGCCGATAACGCCGTTACCGGACAGGGCCTGCCCACCTATGGCACCCAGGTGTTGATGAACGTGATCAACGAGATGGGCGCCATGCCGACGCGCAACATGCGTGAGGTGCAGTTCGAGGGTGCGCACAAGATCTCGGGCGAAGCCATGCACGAACCGCGGGACAGCGACGGCCAGCCGAACCTGAGCACCAACGGTGCCTGTTTTGGCTGCACCATTGCCTGCGGTCGTATCTCCACCATCGATCCCCAGCATTTCACGGTCAAGGATCGGCCTGAATATCAGAAAGCGTCGGGTGGCCTGGAATACGAAGCAGCCTGGGCCCTGGGGTCGAATACCGGCGTGGACGACATCGATGCACTGACCTATGCGCAGTTTCTCTGCAATGAGGACGGCATGGATCCGATCACCCTCGGTGCTACCATTTCGGCAGCCATGGAGCTGTACGAGACCGGCAAGCTCACCAAGGAGGACACGGGTGGTCTGGAGCTGCGCTTCGGCTCTGCTGAAGCACTGGTCAAGCTGACCGAGCTGACGGCTATCGGTGAGGGCTTCGGTCTCGAAATGGGGCTGGGTTCGAAGCGTCTGTGCGAGAAGTATGGCGATCCGGATCTGTCCATGAACGTCAAGGGGCAGGAGTTCCCCGCCTACGACCCGCGGGCCATTCAGGGCATGGCGCTGGCCTACGCCACCTCCAACCGCGGTGCCTGCCATTTGCGTGGGTACACGGTGTCCTCCGAGGTTCTGGGGATTCCGGAAAAGACCGATCCGCTGACCACCGATGGCAAGGCCGAATTGGTGAAAGCCTTCCAGGATGCCACCGCTGCCGTTGATTCAGCCGGTCTTTGCGTGTTCACCACTTTCGCCTGGGGCATGGACGATATTGCGCCGCAGATCGATGCCGCCTGCGAGGGTGACTGGACCACCGAAAAGCTGCTGGAAGTCGGGGAGCGCATCTGGAACATGGAGCGCGATTACAACCTCAGGGCCGGAATGACCGCCGCCGACGACACGCTGCCCAAGCGCCTGCGCAAGGATGCAGCGAAGGTCGGTCCGGCAGAAGGTCGGGTTGCCGATCTGGATGTCATGCTGCCGAAGTACTATGAACTTCGTGGCTGGACGCCGGCCGGTGAGCTCACGCCTGAAACCCGTTCGCGGCTGGGGCTCTGATGCCCCGCGGCCGCGGCTAGCGGAGAGGTTGAATCATGCGACATGTGATCATTGGCGCAGGTCCGGCGGGCGTCGTTGCCGCCGAAACCCTGCGCAAGCTCGATCCCGAAAGTAGCGTTACCATGCTCAGTCATGAGCCGGAGCCACCTTATTCGCGGATGGCCATCCCGTATTTCCTGGTGGAGCAGGTGGGAGAGAAAGGCACCTGGCTGCGCAAGGGTGACGGTTACTTTCAAAACAACGGCATCACGGTCCGGACCGGGGTTACCGTCGAAGGGCTGGATAGCGACGGCAAGCAGGTCAAGCTGGCCGGTGGTGACACCGTGCCCTATGACAAGCTGCTGATCGCCACCGGCTCTCATCCCGTCGTGCCGCCCTTGCCGGGGGTCGATCGGGAAGGGGTGCACACCTGCTGGACGCTGGAAGACTCCCGTCACATCATCGAGCGGGCCAAGGATGGGGCGCGCGTGGTGCTGATTGGTGCCGGTTTCATCGGCTGCATCATCCTGGAATCTCTGGTCATGCGGAAAACGCGGCTCACGGTCATCGAGCAGCAGAACCGCATGGTGCCGCGAATGATGGATGATCGTGCCGGTGGGCTGATCAAGAAATGGTGTCAGGACAAGGGCGTTACCGTTCATACCTCGACCACCGTCGAGAGTGTTGATGAGGGCAGCGATGGCCATCCGCTGGCCGTGCGCATGGATAACGGCGAGTCCGTCCAGGCGGATCTGGTCATCGTCTGTGTCGGCGTGAAGGCGAATACCGCGTTCCTGGAAGGATCCGGGGTCAAGACCGACGAGGGTATCCTGGTCGATCGGCATCTCCAGACCTCGGCGCCGGATGTCTACGCCGCGGGCGATGTGGCCCAGGGGCTGGACTTCAACACCGGCGAGTACACGGTCCAGGCCATCCAGCCGACGGCAGCGGATCATGGGCGGTTGGCGGCCAACAACATGGCCGGTTATCCGCTCAGGCACCAGGGCAGTGTCAACATGAACGTGCTCGATACCCTGGGGCTGATCTCGACGTCCTTCGGCCTGTGGATGGGTGTCGAAGGCGGTGATTCCGCCGAGCTCTACGATGGGGACCGCTTCCGTTACATCAATCTGCAGTTCCAAGATGATGTGCTGGTCGGCGGCAGCAGCCTGGGCATGACCGATCACGTCGGCGTCATGCGCGGGTTGATCCAGAGCAAGGTCCGACTGGGCAAATGGAAGGAAAGGCTCAAGAGTGATCCGACCCGGATCATGGAGGCCTACATTGCCTGCACCCAGGCGCTGGGTCATAACGCCCGCGTCCTCTCGGCGTAAGCGGCGCATGAACCGGGTGACGGCCGTTGCGGCTGTCACCCGGTTTTTCCTTTGCTGTAGAAAGTTACGGACAGTACCGAATGCAGATTCGAATCAAGCTCTACGCCAGCCTCAGCAAACTGCTGCCGGAAGGCGTGAAACCCCATGAAGGTTTCCTGCTGGAAATCGACGACGACATGACGCCGAACAGGCTCGTCGACACGCTCAACATACCGCGGCCGATGGCACATCTGATTCTCCGCAACGGTACCTACATCAAACCGGAGCACCGGGACAGCGCCCTGTTCGAGGAGGACGACGTGTTCGCGGTCTGGCCTCCGGTCGCGGGCGGTTGAGGGCAATGTCGGGTGAGCGGCATTACGTGAAAAAGACCATGGGTTTGGATCACGCCGATTTCTGGCGCGTCGCCCCGGCCTTGATGGCGGATTACGACTGGCACAAGTTGGGACCGGATCGGCTGGTGGGCGACCTCGGCGACGGCCGCGTCGAAGTCCATCTGGCTCCCGAGACCCGACGTCGCATCGCCATGTTCGATCTGCCGAACACCGAATTGACGATCGAGTTCATCAACCTGGATCAATCCCAGCGACAAGCATTCATGGAGAACTTTGACCGTCGCTTCCGCCGTGGCGGCGGTTAGGCGATAGATCGGCGCGCCCCCGGCGGCAGGCCGGGGCGTCGGAAGGTCTGCGGCGCGGCTTTCATCGACCGCGCCAGCAGCTATTCCAGCGTGGCGTTGTCCAGACGATAGAAAAGCCCCATGTCGCTGTCCTCCATCAAGGCCAGGCGGCCTTTCAGGATGACCGGGTCGAAGCTGAACTCCAATGGCTTTGAGGCGTTGATTTCGACAACACTCTCAGGCCCGCCCGGCAGGCAGAAGAAGCAGCTCGGCGGGCTGCGGGTGACGATGAAATGGCTGTGCCTGTCGTCGTTTTCCAGCGGCAGCATGAAGCCCT
Organism: Ectothiorhodospiraceae bacterium; assembly: GCA_007117515.1. GTDB lineage: Bacteria > Pseudomonadota > Gammaproteobacteria > Nitrococcales > Aquisalimonadaceae > Methylonatrum. The sequence continues at coordinate 5,400 of SKGQ01000031.1, forward strand.
GGACTTTCACCTCGGTACCGTCAAGCGCGCGCAGGCTGTCATCAAAGTGCGGCTTGAGCAGACCGTAATCGCCTTCCTCGGTTTCCACGCTGCTGAGCCGATCCCAGGCAATGACGCCGTCCACCTCGGGCAGCTCGACCGCGCGCTCCTCCAGATGCTCCATCGAATGCCCATAGGCGTCGTCGGTGATATAGAGCGTGACCTGCCGGCTGACGCCATCGGCGGTAAAAGTCAGCACATCGTCGCCGGGAAGCACCGGCTTGATGCGCAACTCGGCATCACCATCGGCATCGGTGGCAACCACGCTTTCGCTGAGTTCGTTGCCGATCAATGAGCTGATTTCGATGTTGGCGGCAGGCAGTGGCGTGCCATCGGCCGACTCCATGCGCAGGGTCAGATCGACGAACTCGTCCGAGGCGGCGGTAATGCCCGCCACTTCGCCGTAGTCCCGCAGCCGGGTTATGTAGATGCGCAGGGCCGGCTTGCTGGCCTCGGCCGGGTCGATCGTTTCAAGCTGTCGTGGCTCGCCTGCCGGCTCCGAATCCGCTGTCTCCGTGCCGTGCCCGGTCTCGTCGCCACATGCAGCGAGGCCCAGTGCCAGCAGCAGGGCCGGCAGGGCAAGGCGCCACCTCGGCAAGCCGGATCCGTTAAGTGATTGCAATGGCTTCATCCCGTCATGCTACCGCTTCGTGAGGGCACTCGCGACCGGCGTTCGATACGCCTGCCAGGCCGGGATCAGGGCGGCGACAAGGCCGATGCCGAGTACGCCGAGCAGCAGATACAGTTCCTCGATCAGCAGCAGACGGCCGTCCATTGCCATCTGGCGGGCCTGATTGAAGCCCTCGCCGAGCAAATCCATGGCCAGATGACCGAGGGCCAGGCCGAGCAGGGCGCCAAGCAGGCTGATCAGGAAGGCCTCGAGCAGAATCTGGCCGACCAGGACCCGCTTTGCTGCACCCAATGCCCGCATGATCATCATGTCCTGCCGTCGCTGGCGCAGGGCGTTGTACAGGCCGACGAACAGGCCGAGTCCCGCGGCGCCCAGCAGGATGCCGCCGAACAGGCGCAGCGCATCCAGACCCACCCCGAGCAGGCCGATCAGGCGATTGGTTTCCTGGGCTGGGGAGGCCGCTTGCAGTCCGGGGCGGCTGTTGACCATCCTGGGTAGCGTGACCGCCCCGAGTGGCGAGCGATAGCTGACCAGCAGGGCGGTAATCTCAGGCGTTTCGTCGCCGTGCTCAGCCTCACCCTCGGGATCGTCTCTGTGGCCATGCTCATGGTCGTGATCATTGTCGTGTTCGTGGCCATGGCCATCGGCGTGGTCACGGCCATGGGCCTCGTCTGAATCATGTGTGTGGCCGTGCACATGCCAGACGCTTTCCACGCTTCCCAGAATCAGGCGATCGATGACCCGCCCACGTCGCTCGAGAATGCCGGCGACTTCGTAGACATGGTCGTCATGCACCTCGCCCCGGACCGGTCCGTCGCCGCTGGCTATGCCGTGAACGCCATGAAAGGTATCGCCAACCGCCAGGCCAGTGACCGATGCAACATCGGCACCGATGGTCACCTGATGGTGACCTTCCCACAGCTGGCCCTTATGCAGCTCTGCCCCGTAGTGCGCGACCAGGTCATGCTGCGTGCCGATGATGCGAAAGCCGCGGTAACTGTCACCCATGGCCAGCGGAATGGTGCTGGCCACCAGCGGGTGCTCGCGCAGCCATTCCAAGTCGTGATAGGGGATGTTGCCGGTCGGGGTGTCAATGTGGAAGACGCTGGAGAGAATGATCTGCAACGGACTGCCGTTGGCGCCCACCACCATGTCGATGCCGCGCGTCTCTGCGCGGCCCCGGTCATCGAGCTGATGGCCAAGCAACAGCAGGACGGTGATCGTGGCAACGCCCAGCGCGACGAGCAGCACATGGAGGGAGGCACCGAGGGCGTTGCGGCCCAGGTATGCAAAGGTCAGACGCCAGATGTTCATGCCGTCTCCAGGCCAAGTTCCAGTACTGTCGGGAACGCCTCACGCAAACGTCGGTCATGGCTGGCAACGACCAGGCTGGCGCCGCATGCCCGTGCCTGGTCCAACAGCAGCGCCGCTGTCTGTTCGGCGCTGGCGTCATCGAGTGCGGCGGTGGGCTCATCGGCGAGAATAAGCTTCGGTCGCGTCACCAGCGCGCGTGCGATCGCTACCCGCTGGGCCTGACCCTGGGACAGCGTTTCCGGCATGCGATTGATCATCGATGCCATGCCGACGGCCGCCAGGAGACCGTGGATGCGCTTCCGGTCAACGGACTGGCCGGCCGTGTATTGCGCCAGCGCCAGGTTGTTGCCGACATTGAGGGCCGACACCAGGTGCAGCGTCTGGAACACCAGCCCGACAAGGCGGGCACGTAGCTGGTCGCGTCGGCCTTCGGCAAGGCCAGAAATTATCCGACCGTCAAGGGTTACCGTGCCACTGTCCGGAGTCAGCAGTCCGCCGGCAAGTGCCAACAGGGTGCTCTTGCCGCAGCCGGAAGGCCCCAGGACCAGGCAATGGGCCTCGTGGGCGAGCTGCCAGTCCGGCAACAGGATAGGAGCCTGGTGGGGGTAGTGTTTGCTGACGCCTTCAAAGCAAAGAAGTGAAGACATGCCGTCGTCCTGATAAAGGGTAATGGCGGATTGCCCGGGCATCCGTCGCGCCAGTGATGTTATACGATAACGTCGCTGTCCGCGCGCTTTTCAATGCATTGCACCCAGGCCATAACAGGGCAATAGTAGGGTGTAGCAGTTACGGAAACACTGATCCATTCCCACGTCTGGGCCCGAGACCGGTTTTGGTCATCTGGCAAGGCGCGGTGCCGGTTCGGTAATAGGAGGAGGGGATCATGCGTATTCTGGGAATTGTACTGCTCGTCATTGGCGCGGTGTTGCTGTTGTTTGGTTATAACGCCAGTGAATCGGTTGCCGACCAGGTCAGCGAGACCTTCACCGGCCGCTTCACTCAGGAAACCATGAATTACATTATCGCTGGGGTGGCCTGCGTTGCCGCAGGCGGGGCGATGTTACTGTTTGGTCGCCGCTGACTCCGGTCCGCCGGGCATCCCGGTCGGCAGCAGGTTGCTGCCGGGGACTGCGCGAGGGGTGACTTGTCAGATACAATGGGGCTGGTCAAAACAACAGATTACTTCATGAATGATTTGAACAATATTCCTCCGTACCTGCTGCGCCTGCTGGTCGATTCCTCGAACGACGGTATCGTGATCGCGGAGCAGGAAGGGGATGACAATGTGCTCATCTATGTCAATCCGGCATTCGAGCGGCTGACCGGCTATGTCGCCGAAGAGATCCTCTATCAGGACTGTCGATTCCTGCAGACCGGGGATCGGGATCAGGAAGGCCTCAATGAGATTCGCAAGGCGATCCGTGAGGGTCGCGCAACACGGCAGACGATCCGGAATTATCGCAAGGACGGATCCATGTTCTGGAACGAGTTGAGCATCACGCCGGTCTATAACGACGAAGATCAGCTGACCTACTACATCGGCATCCAGAAAGACGTGACGGTGCAGAAGGAACTGGAACTGCGACTGCAGGAAGTACGCGACGGCGGCGCAAGTCCGCGCTAGGGAGACGCTGATTTATTCGCGCGTCTGCGCCCGAGACCGGTTTTGGTCATCTGGCAAGGCGCGGTGCCGGTTCGGTAGCCATAGCTACCGGGCCGGTAGCGCAACGCCGCCAAGGGCCAAAACCGGCCGGGCCCTTCGGGTTGGGCCGCATTTTTCCCGACTGCTGCGTTGCGCTGCTTGACCGCAGAATGACTGCGGCGCTGCACAGCGCGCCTTGCCTCGGAAAAAATGCGGACTCCAACGCAGACGTGCGAATAAATCAGCGTCTCCCTAGGGAGACGCTGATTCATTCGTGCGCGTGCGTTGGAGTTCGCATTCGACGTTCTCCCGAGCTTCACTAATCTGGATTTCCTTTCATGCCCGGTGCTGCCGGCGCTCGGGCCATTTTGGACATAGAAACGATTCATGAATCTGAAGAAACTGACGCTGGAGCAGTTATCAAGCCTGCGGCAAGATATCGAAAGAGAACTTGAAAACAGACAATTCGAAGAGCGCCTTCGCTGGGAGATTCGGCGCCGCGGGCAACAGCCTTCGGCGTAAGGCCGGTCGCTCCCATGACAGTCGGCGCTTCGCCCTCAGCGTTGCTCCTGCTCCGTCGTCAGCCGCATTCCTGCCCACGCGCCCGCCACGGCCACCGTCATGGTAAGCCCGATGTAAAGCAGGAATGCCAGCGGCCGACCGTCGTCCAGTAGCGTGATGGACTCGAGGCTGAAAATGGAGAATGTCGTCAGGCCGCCGCAGAAACCAGTGAGTAGAAAGGGCGCCATCAGTGGCCCGTAGTCCGGTCTCTGGCGTGACAGCCTGTCTGCCGCCAGGCCCATGAGGAAGGATCCCGCCAGATTTGCGATCAGCGTCGGCCAAGGGAACGTGCTGGCCTGCAGCAGGGGCCACGAGGACACTGCCAGTCGAAGTCCTCCGCCGAGAATGCTTCCAAGGGCGACTGCAACCAATTCGTGAATCGCTCTCATGCTGCCAGCCGTCCAAGATTGAGCCCCAGCACCGCCGCCAGCAGGGAGCCAAAAAGCGACAGCATGACGTTGAGCGCAGCAATGTGCGGGGCACCGAGGCGTGCCAGGCGAACGGTCTCCAGGCCGAAGGTGGAAATGGTCGTATAGCAACCACAGAAGCCGATCAGTAGAAGTAGCCGCAACGTGTCTCCTTCCACGCTGGTGTAGATCAGGCCGGCAAGGAAGGCACCGCTGAGATTGACCACCAGGGTCGGCAGCGGAAAGGTCCCCTGGTGTCGTCCCGAGATCAGGCGAGTCAGCAGAAAACGGCCTGCCCCACCCAGCGCGCAGGCGGCGGCAAAGGCGGCCAAATGTGTCAGTGTCATCGACATGTCCTGTTCATGGCGTATCCATTGGCAATCCGGAAGGGCCGTGTCTGGTGTCTGTGCGCTCGGGGCGGCCGCGGCCACGGCAGTGACGGTATGGATTTGCCCCGGCATCATGGCAGGGCCGTCTCCGTGAGACTACATCTTGAAATTCCGGCACCCGGCAGTGATAGTTCGGTAGTTAAACGCCGATTTATTCGCAGGGCTGCGCAGCAGTTTCCTGCCTCTGAAGAGGTGCGGCCTCCAACGCAGACGCGCGAATAGGTCAGTGTTTACCGCGGAACTTCACAATGATTGCCAAGGAGAAGCTGCAAATGTCCAAAACGAACCGGTTTCGTCAGACTATTGCCCTGGTTCTGGGCTGCGTGTTCCTGCTGACGTCCATCGCGGTCCCGGCGGCGCAGGCGACGATGATCGACACTCAGAGTTTTGCGGCCTCTGAAGAGGTCGAAACCCAGCGTCAGGAAATAACGGAGTTCCTGGCCCGGGATGGCATTCAGGGACAGTTGGTGGGCTGGGGCGTGGATCCCACCGAAGCCGAGCAGCGCGTTGCAACCATGACCCCGGCGGAGGTTCAGGCGACTCATGAGCGAATGAACGATCTGCCTGCCGGTGCCGGTGTTGGCACCGTGGTTGGTGCCGTCGTGCTGGTCTTCCTGATCCTGCTGATCACCGACCTGCTTGGCGCAACCAACGTCTTTCCGTTCACCAACCCGCAGCGTTAGTCGCCGCCGGGCATGGAATTGCCGGGGGGCCGCGCAGCGGGCTCCGGCAAGCCGAAGCCGACAGTCCGCAAGGGCTGTCGGCTTTTTCGTTCAGGGCATCTGCCGGCAGTCCCGGGTGATGTCCGGGCCTGATCCACGCACGGTATGAATGGTCAGGCCCTCGACGGCGATGCGCATGATTCCCTCGAAACCGGCGCGCTGGAACAGGGCCTGACTACCCGCGTGGTCAGTGTGCGCCAACCAGGTCAGCGCCGGGTCCCGGTGACACAGCGTCTGTACCAGACGTAAGCCGATATGCTGACCTTGCCAATCGGGATGCACGGCCACAGCCAGCACATAGCCGTCATGGGCGGTTGGCCTCTGGTAGGCAGGAGAGGCCAGCAGGCGCCGTAGTGGGTCCGGCATACGGGCTGGCCAATGCCAGCTGTGCCACAACCGCTGGGCCAAGCCGGCACTGCGGCCCCGGTTCGTCTCGGCCAGTAACAGGCCGACCAGGCGCGAACCGTCCCACGCCGTCACACGACAGGTCGCGGCCCGCGGCAGGCCAGACAGGATGCCGGCCAGACCGCGGACCCGCTGGCGCTGTGGCAACAACGCCGGCCAGCCCGGTGCGCCTTCGTGGGCAAGTGTCAGCAAATGCCGCTGTTGGCGGATTGACGGCGTCGCCTCGGCGCTGATCCGGACATCGGTTTGCGGTCTACCCATCGCGTTCCTGTCGGCGCAGTCGATCCAGCAGGGCGCGATTGGGATGGCCATCCGCCGGCAGGCCCGCCTGGCGCTGGTACTCACGCACCGCACCGCGGGTCATTCGTCCGGCAATGCCATCCGGTCGGCCACTGTCGTGGCCCAGCGCGTTCAACCGTCCCTGCAGTTCCCGCACCTGCTCGCGGGAGAGAGGTTCCTCGTCGGGCGGCTGACGCACCAGCCCATCACCACCGGCAATCTGGTCAGCGAGCAGACCCACTGATAGCGCATAGGCGGTGGAAGGATTCCAGCGCATGATGATGTGAAAGTTCGGATAGACCAGGAACGCAGGTCCGGTAAAGCCTGAGGGCAGAAGTAGTGCCGCCCGGATCTCCGTATCAGGCAATGACTGGCCATCGGCCCGGCGGATGCCCAGAACCGACCACTCTCGTAGTGGCTTGCGCGTATCGATGCCACTTTCCTGTAGCGGAAAGTCATCCGGTAACCGTACTTCACGGCCCCACCGCTCGCCCTCGTTCCAGCCCATCGCCCGCAGGTAATTGGCCGCCGACGCCATGGCATCGGGCAGGCTGTTCCAGAGGTCGATGCGACCGTCGCCGTCGTAATCTATTCCATGTCGGCGGGCGGTTTCGGGCAGGAACTGGGTATGACCCATGGCGCCTGCCCAGGAGCCGCGCATCTGTTCCTGGCGCATCTGGTCGCGATCAATCAGCGCCAGTGCCTCCACGAACTGGGCCGAGAAGAACTGGGAGCGACGCGTATCACAGGCCAGCGTTGCCAGCGCATCAAGCACCGGAAAGTCGCCAAAGTAGCCGCCGAAGTTCGTCTCAAGCCCCCAGAAAGCAACCAGGTAGGGGGCCGGGATACCGAACTCCTGCTGCACGGACCGGAGAAGCTCGGCGTGCTCATCGAGCAGTTCGCGACCGCGCCGGATACGCTGCTGGCTGAGCCGTGTTTCGAGATAACGACCAAAGGTCTGCAGAAACTCCGGTTGCTGGCGGTCAAGTTCCAGCACCCGCTCATTGCGACTGACGGAGGCGATGGCATTGTTGATGGTTCCCTGGCCCACGCCGGCGACACTTGCTTCGGAACTCAATCGATCCAGGCAGGCGTCGAAATCGGTGGCCCCGGAGTGACCCGCGGCAGTCAATGCCAGAAGGAAGACGCTTGCTGGAAAATAACGGGCACGGCGCATGGGGCAGTTCTCCTCGGCGCATCGGGCATGGTGCGCTTATTGCAATTTTTTTCAGGATACCGAGACCATGGGCATCCTGAGTTGTCGCCGGCAGTCGCCGGTCTGGTTCCGATCTTTGATCGTTTCTGGTCACGGGACAAGGGGTTGCCTGTCAGAGACGATCGGCACGCCGTCGGCGTTTTAGCGTACCTGAATATCGGAGCCGTGCGCGGTTCCGGTGCGCGTCGGGGCCTGCGGAACCATGGTGGTGCGGGCGCGCTCACCACGGGAGCCGAGCGCAGGAATTGTCCAGTGTCTCCCTAGGGAAACACTGATTTATTCGCACGCCTGCGTTGGAGTCCGCATTTTTTCCGAGGCAAGGCGCGCTGCGCAGGGCCGCAGTCATTCTGCGGCCAAGCAGCGCAACACAGCATTCGGGAAAAATGCGGCCCAACCGGAGGCAAGCATGCACCGTCGCACGCCGCCGCGTGACCGTCGGATTCGCTGGCCTGCAAGGCGCGGTGCGCCGCGCGAGGGTGATTCCCTCGTCCAGCGCCGCAACGCCGCAGGGCGGTGAATCCGGCGGTCACCCGCAGGGCTCGGGCCGTTCTTCCGCCTGGCGGTGTCGCAGGCCACCCCGGGTAGCAACACTACCCGAGGCGCCCTGCTCCTGGCCAGCCGGAAGAACGGCACACGAGCGCGGCGGCGTACGACGGCGCATGCTTGCCTGAGGCCCGGCCGGTTTTGGCCCCTGTCGGCGTTGCGTCACCGGCCCGGTAGCTACGGCTACCGAACCGGCACCGCGCCTTGCCAGATGACCAAAACCGGTCTCGGGCGCAGACGCGGGAATAAATCAGTGTTTCCCTAGCGCAATTGTTCCTCGATCAGTGCCAGCAGCTGCTCCGCCAGTTCCGGCGACACCGATCGTTCTTCTTCCTCCGCGGCAACGCCAAGGATCGTACGACCCCCGTCCGACCGCACCCGAATCACGTAATTACCGGGCTCCAGCTCTTCCTCCCGATCACGCCAGAAGGCCAGCCGCGAGAAGAGGCCGGGGCCCCGGCGTTCTGCCTCGGCTGCCGGATCGTAGCGCACCACGTAGCGCCCGGATGAACGGTCCCTGTCTTCAACCGTAAAGCCGGCGCGGTCCAGCGCCAGACCGGTACGCCGCCATCCCTGCAGATAGGGCTCGTCGATGATCAGGCGGGGGGAGCCATTATCGCTCTCCATCGCGGTGAGGATCGGTCCGGCGTCCGCTGCCGCGCCAGCGCGCGCCGCCTCGGCTTCGGCCATTCCCAGGTGCACCATGAAACCACGCAGGGCCTCGGCTTCCCTTCCTCGTTCGGCGTCCCGTGGTTCCCAGCGCAGGTCACCGTTGCGTTCGACCTGCACCGCGCGACGATGGGTGACATACAATTCCGTGCCACCACCGCTACTCAGCGGTTCCAGTCGGAATAGATACTGCTCGCGTACCGGGGCGTCAGCGTCCAGCGGGATGGGCATGAAGATCCCTCCACTGACACCCAGCGGCCGCGGCAACCAGTCCGTCTCGACCACACCCAGACTCTGGGAGCGGCGCACCACCTCCACGTCGTTATCGTCCAGGTACCGGTTCAGCCAGCGCCAGACCTGATCCGGCCCGGCTTCCAGCTCGAGCCAGCGATCCGAGCCATAACGCTGGATTTGCATGCCGGGTGCCTCGGCCAGCAGGCCGCCACCGCGTCCGGCAGCAAGATCCGACAAGCGCGCCGATTGCCGCCCCTGGGTATCCGGCACGGAACCGATCCGCTCATCGGACAGATCCGGCGGGATGGTCAGCCGCTCGGCCTCGTCCACGGGTTCGTCGCCGCCGCGGCCAAACATGGAACAGGCACCGAGCCCGGCTGCGAGCAGCAGGACCAGAAAACACTTCACAGCAGAAAATCGCGTCATTGGTTCTCAGACTCACTTGAGAACGCCGGCCAGGATCATCGCCTGGCGAACCGTCTCGTGATGGTGTTCGGAAAGTGGGGTCATCGGCAGCCGGATTGCCGTCCCGGCCAGACCAAGCTGAGCCACCGCCCACTTCACCGGAATGGGATTGGATTCAACAAACAGTGCCTTGTGCAGGGCCGCGAGCCGGGCATCGATCGCCTCGGCCTCCTCCCGGTTGCCATCCAACGCCGACATGCACATCGCATGCATCAGCGCCGGCGCAACGTTGGCGGAAACGGAGATAACGCCCTTGCCGCCGGCCAGGATGATCTCCCGGGCGTTTCCATCGTCGCCGCTGTACACGTCCATCCGGTCACCGCAGCGCTCAATGATTTCGCGCGGCCGCTGAACGGTGCCATGCGCCTCCTTGATGGCAACAATGTTGGGAATGTCGGCCAGACGCTCCACCGTTTCCGGCAGGATGTCACAGGCCGTTCTACCCGGCACATTATAAAGGATCTGCGGCATCGGCACCGCGTCCGCAACCGCCTTGAAGTGCTGGTACAGCCCTTCCTGGGTCGGCTTGTTGTAATACGGCGTCACCAGCAAGGCTGCATCGCACCCCCCCTCCATGGCACAACGCGTCAGCTTGATGGCTTCCCAGGTGGAGTTCGCCCCGGTGCCGCCAATCACGGGCACGCGGCCGGCGGCGAATTCCACCACCCGCCGCATGACCTGGCAATGCTCGTCGTAATCGAGGGTAGCGGATTCCCCGGTGGTGCCGACGGCAACGATCGCATCGGTGCCCTGATCGACGTGGAACTCCACCAGGCGTCCCAGCGCATCCCAGTCCACCGCGCCGTCTTCGTGCATGGGGGTGACCATGGCCACCATGCTTCCCCGGAACATCATCCGCCCCCTGGCTCAAAACGAAAGCTGCATACTACGTTTGCACCTTGACTCAGACAAGCGCAAAGGGCGGCGAAAACGCGGCCTCGTGCTAGACTCGCGGGCCATCGATCTGGAGCGATTCCAACCCCGCGGCCGCTACCCCGCCGGGCCTTGCAACAACCAGCGCGGAGTCCGCCGCCTCATGCAGAACATGCTCGTCATCAGCGCCCTGGGGGAGGACCGCCCCGGCATCGTCGATGCCTTGTCGGGCATCATTGCCAACGCGGGTTGCAGCATTCTGGACAGTCGCATGACAGTGCTCGGCGGAGAGTTTGCCGTTATCCAGCTGGTTTCGGGCAAATGGAATCAATTGGCCAAACTGGAAAGCCTGCTGGGCAACGCCGGCTCCGACCTGGATCTGGAAATCTTCTGGAAACGCACCAGCGCCCCCCGCAGCAGCGGTGATCTGCTGCCTTACGCAGTGGATGTGGTCGCCATGGACCACCCGGGGATCGTCCACCAGCTCGCGCATTTCTTCTCCGAGCGGCGCATCAATATCCGCGACCTGCAGACAAGCCGTTACCCGGCGGCGCACACCGGTACACCGATGTTCGCCGTGCATATGACGCTGGACGTGCCAGCGAGCACCCAGATTTCGGTGCTGCGCGAGGAATTCCTGGACTTCTGCGACCAGTTGAATCTCGACTCCATGTTCGAACCCGTCAAGGGCTGAATCGACAAGAGGACCTTCAATGAGCAAGTCTGCGTTGGATCAACCAGTGGTGGACTTCAGTCTGCCGGCAACCGGCAACCGGACAGTCAGCCTTTCGGAACTGAAGGGCAAGCAGGTTGTGCTGTTCTTCTACCCAAAAGCGAACACGCCGGGCTGTACCCGCGAGGGCCAGGATTTCCGCGATCTGCATGACCGCTTCGCTGCCGTGAACACGGTCCTTCTGGGCGTCTCCCGGGACGGCCTGAAAGCGCAGGAGAATTTCAGCGCGAAATACGACTTCAACTTTCCGCTGCTGTCGGACAAGGATGAGGTCCTGTGCCGTCAGTTTGACGTCATCCGCGAAAAGAACATGTACGGGCGCAAGGTCATGGGCGTCGAGCGCAGCACCTTTCTGATCGATGCCGAAGGCGTGCTGCGCAGGGAATGGCGTGGCGTGAAAGTCCCGGACCATGCCGGGGAAGTGCTGGCCGCGGCGACGGAACTGAACGGCCGCTGAGTTCAGACGGCCGGCGCCTGCTCTTCTGAGTCCGTCTGCGGGTGATGTTCCGCGGCCACCGGCCAGGCCTTGAGAATGGCCTGGATCACGGTGGCGAGCGGTATCGCGAAGAAGATGCCCCAAAAGCCCCAGATCCCGCCGAAGACCAGAATGGCGACGATAATCGCCACCGGGTGCAGGTTCACTACCTCCGAGAACAGAATCGGCACCAGCACGTTGCCGTCCAGCGCCTGAATCACTCCGTAGGCCACCATGATCCAGACGAACTCGCTGCCAAAGCCGAACTGGAAATAGGCAATCAGCCCCACCGGCACGGTCACCACGGCCGCGCCGATGTACGGAATGATCACGGACAGACCGACCATTACCGACAATAACATCGCGAAGGACAGGCCGAGCATCTGGAAGGTGACGTAGGTGACCGCCCAGACGATCAGGATTTCGAGAAACTTGCCGCGAACGTAGTTACCGATCTGCGCGTCCACATCCCGCCAGACGGTTTGCAGCAGCTGCCGGTCCCTGGGCAGGTAACTGCTGAACCATTTAACCAGCGGTTTCTTGTCCTTGAGAAAGAAGAACACCAGAAACGGCACCAGCAGCAGATAGACGAGCAGTGTGATCAGCACCACCAGGGATTGCATCGAAAACGAGGTCAGCAGGCGTTGCCCCAGGTCCAGTGCCTCCCGCCGAATGGCCAGGATCAGATCCGTGATCTGCTCCTGCGAGAACAGCTGCGGATACTGCTCGGGAAGCTGGAGCAGAAGGGCCTGGCTAGCGCTGAGGATCTTGGGTAGTTCGTCTACCAGCTGCGAGACCTGGCGAATCAGTACCGGTATCAGCAGGAAAAACACCAACAGCAGGCCGGCGAAAAAAACCGAGAACACCAGAACCACCGCAGGCATGCGGGGCAATCCGTGTCGCTCGAGCTGACGCACCACGCCCTCCAGCAGATACGCCAGCACCACCGCGGCGATAACCGGCACGAGCATGCCGCCGAAGAACAGGAAAAAACCGAAGCCGAGCAACAGCACCACCGCCAGCCCCATGACCTGGGGATTGTTGAAGTGGCGTGCGAACCATTGGCGGATTTGCTGCATAGCCCCGAGGGTTCCATGGCGCCGGTTGACAAGGCGCTTGTGCGGACTTGATGAACCAAGGATACCCGCGGCATGCAGAACCCGCCAAGAACGGGTTCTGCATGCCGCGGCTGGCGGCCGCATTGGCCAATCGCCTTGCCGGCACAACATGGCCCCTCCCCCCCTACCGACAGAGCGTGCCGGACCACACTGCTGATATGATGCCGGGATCAGCGCGCATGCCCCGAGGACAGCGTGAAAAGCTTATTGACACATCTCACCGTTTTTCTGATTGCGCTGGCGATCGGCATCACCGCGGTCGGCGCCGACAGCGAGCGGTCACCGATTCGGCTGCCGGACATCGGCGACCCCGCCGGACGCACCCTCACCGTGTCCCAGGAAAAGCGGCTTGGCGACAGCTTGATTCGCGAGGTGCGCCAGCGCATTCCGCTGAGTGACGACCCGGAACTTCGGCACTACATTCAGGATCTGGGTAATCGGCTGCTCGCCAGCGCCGATAACCCCGGATTCGACTTCGAGTTCTTCGTCGTCGACAGCGGCACGGTCAATGCCTTCGCCATGCCGGGCGGCAATATCGGCATGAACAGCGGCTTGATCATGCGCACGCAGAGCGAAAGCGAGCTGGCCGCAGTCATGGCCCACGAAATCGCCCATGTCACCCAACGGCATATCGCGCGCACGCTGGACGCCACCCGGGGCAGCGGGCTGCGTACGCTGGGCATCATCATGGCTGCCATCCTTCTGGGTATGCAGGATCCGGAAATGGGTCAGGCCGCGGCAATGACAGGTATCGCCGGTTCGATTCAGGAACAGATCAATTACACGCGCGCCCATGAACGCGAGGCGGACAACATCGGCATGCAGATTCTCGCCGGCGCTGGCCTTGACCCGCACGGCATGCCGCGCTTTTTCGAGCGTCTGCAGCAAGCCACCCGCTTCCTCGATCGGCCCCCGGAATACCTGAGCACTCACCCCGTAACCGATAATCGCATCTCCGATTCCCGGGCACGGGCCCAGGCCTACGGTGAACGGGAGAGCACCGAAAGCCCGATGTTCGACTTCATGCGGGCCCGGCTGATCGCACAGAAGGCGGATTCCGGCGAGGCGGCAGAGCGTCACTTTCGCGCGGCGATGGAAAATGCCGAATCCGATGAGCAGCGCGCCTACGCGGAATACGGGTATGCGCTGGCCCTGATGCGGAAGGATCGGTTCACGGACGCCGAACAGACGCTGGAGCGGGTGATGGATACACTCGGTGAGCATGTGCCGATATTCAGCGCCATGGCGACTGCAGCACGAGAGGATGGACGATTGTCCGAGAGTATCTCCCGGTATGAACTGGGTCTTAGCCTGTTCCCGCACAATTACCCGCTGACGGTCGGTCTGGCGGCGGCGTTGCTGGAGGCTGACGAACCGATGGAAGCACGCGAACTGGTCCGTCGCCAATTGCAACGCAGCGGCCCGGATGCCCATCTTTACCGACTGCACGGACAGGCTGCGGCGGAAGCCGGTCGGCCACATGAGGGGCGACTGGCCATGGCCGAGCACTATCAAATGTACGGCAGACTGCAATTGGCCGTGGAACAGCTTAACCAGGTGATTGACGCATCCGATGCCGATATCAATACACGCTCCCGCGCCATCTCGCGGCGGGACCAGCTGGTGCAACTTTTCGAAACGCAGAGCGAGTTCCGCTGATCATGCAGGGCAACTTCCTCGACCAGTGGCTGACCTGGCTGCAGCACGCCGGTGGTGAAACCGGCGGCGGCCCGCCACCCTGGCATGCGGGCCTGCGTGACACCATGGAGCATCTGGCGCGGCACCTTGGCGAGCAGGCGGACTGGCAGGAGGCCCTTGGACGACAGACCAGCGGCCTGCTGGATGGTCTGCGCCGCTATCTTGCCGAGGCGGACCAGGTCAGTCAGCGCACGGCCGAATGGCTGCAACAACTGACTCGCGGCAGGGAAGACGGCGCGGCGCCGGAACCCGCCGCCCTGCTCGGTCCACTGCTTTGCCAGTGGCCAGCGCTCGGGCTGACGGCATGTCGCGATCGCGAATGGCGACAATTGCGGGAGGCATTACCGCAGTTCCAGCGGGCACAGCGAGATTATGCAATCTGCTTGCTGCAAATGAGCGAGGACGCCGCACGCCGCTGGCGGGACGAAATGAACGCGGATTCCGGGCCACCGGACGCCCAGGCCCTGGAGCAGGCCTGGTTGACTGCACTGGAGGCGGCCTGGCAGCAATTACTGCAGGATCCCGAGTACCAGCAATGCCTGCGCCGTCTGAATGCATCCCTGGCCACGCTGCGCGAGGCCGGTGGGCGATTGCTCGAGGACCTGCTGCAGCTGTTCCGTCTTCCCACGCGACGGGATCTGCTGGCCATCCAGCAACGCCTGCAACAACTCCGTCGGCAGATGCCGGACCCGACGCTGCCCACCGAAATGGCAAGCCTGTATACCGAAGTCCAGGAACTGCGCAGCGAGCTTGCTGACCTGCGGCGCCAGGTCGCTGCAGATCAGCCATGACCTTCATCGGACCGGACATGCTGCAGGCGCTGCGGCGCTGCAGCGCCAGACAGCCGGTGACCCGCGATGCCACGGCCTTTGACATCGTCCTGCAACAATCGCCGTTCAGCCTGCGCCGCTATCATCTGCCGGATCGGCAACCGGGTGGCAAGCCGCTGCTGCTGGTCTATTCCACCGTCAACCGCCCCGACCTGCTGGACCTCTCCCCCCGAAGATCCATGCTGCGTCGGCTGCTGGAGGCGGGCCATGATGTCTATCTGGTGGACTGGGGCCGACCGCTCTCCGCTGACTGCCTTCTCGATCTCGATGACTACGTAGAGGATTTTCTTGGTCGCGTCGTACGCCGGCTGCGCCCGCTTAACCAGGATCAGCCACTGAATGCCATCGGCATCTGTCAGGGCGGTATCTTCCTGAGTTGTTATGCAGCTCTGCATCCGGAAGCAATCGGGCGCCTGGTCAACATGGCGGTACCGCTGAACCCGCCCGCCAGCCCTCACGGCCTGGGGCATCTGGCAGCCACCTGGCAGTCAACGGCGCCCGCGGATGGCAACATCCCGGGACCGGCGCTGTCCGCCGCATTTACGGCTCTGAAACCCACCGACCTGATGATTCGCCGCTACGCCAGCCTGCCCGAGGTAACCGGCAACGACGAGGCACTGGATGATTTCCTGCACCTGGAAGCATGGATGTACGACTGTCCTGACCAGCCTGCGGCGCTGTTCAATCAGTTCGTGGAAGGTATTTACCAGCAGGGGGCCCTGCTCTCCGGCGACCTCCGGATAGCCGACCGACAGGTAAATCTGGCGGCGATCCGCGCACGGGTGCTGTCGATCACTGCCGAATCCGACCACCTTGTACCGCCGGACGTAACCACCGGGCTGGAACGCCTCCTGCGGCCCGAACAGTACACCAGTCACTGCCTGCCTGGTGGGCATCTCGGCCTCTTCACCGGTGGCCGCCAGGGTCGCGCCGCCGTGCAGCATATTGTCGATTGGCTGCGGTGAGCCGATCTTCGGAGAACAGCCCTGACTCGTTCCAGCGCGGCACAACTGATGCGCCGCAACATCAAAAATACTTGCGGCCGAGACTGCATCGCGTAGACTTCAGGGCAGTTACCCGTTCGGCGGAATGTCGGACAAAAAAAACCCCCTCGGGCGAGGGGGCAAAAGAGGCGGCACGGGTGCCGCCTTGGAGGAGAAGGTTTCGGGTCTGACGGCCTGAGACCGGGGTCAAGCTTGATCTAGTCAAGCGCTCCGCTGGTTCCAGAGGCCGCGAGGCCGATAATCAAAAAAGCCAGACTCAAAGAGAGCGCCGCATAAGGGGACCTTCGGTCCCTTTCTTTTTGTCTGCCTTTGTTGCTTTGCAGCATATTCAGATATGACTAACCTGTCAACACATTTTTGCAATGCATTCAGGCGAGCGCTGGAGATAAAAAAAGCCGATGGCCCTGACGACCATCGGCTGACACGTTCAACGCTGCCTGCGAAGGCGGTCAGAAGCTGGTGAACAGCCCGCCGTTGACCGGAATATTCGCGCCGTTGATGTATTCGGCGTCGTCCGCGGCAAGGAAAACCACGGTCCGGGCAATCTCATCGGGGCGACCCATTCGCCCTGCGGGAACCTGCGCGACGATACCGTTACGCACATCTTCCGGGATGGCCGCAGTCATCTCTGTCTCGATATAGCCGGGCGAGATGGTATTCGCGGTAATGCCCTTGCGCGCACCTTCTTTCGCCAGCGCCATGCTGAAGCCATGCATGCCAGCCTTGGCCGCGGAATAATTCGATTGACCGAACTGACCGGTCTGACCGTTCACCGAGGCGATGTTGACGATCCGGCCGAAACCGCGCTCACGCATGCCTTCCACGAACTGCCGGGTGACATTGAAAACGCTATCCAGGTTGGTCCGGATCACAGCATCCCAGTTCTCCCGTGCCATCTTGTGGGCAAAGGCATCACGCGTAATCCCCGCCGCGTTTACCAGCACCTCCACGGGACCAACCTTCTCCGTCACCTGAGCCGCCATGGTGGCGCAGGCATCGAAATCCGCCACATTGCATTCCACCCAGTCAACCTGGGTACCGGCATCCGCCAGTTCCTTCTGCCAGCCGGCAATGTTTTCGCGCTCGGCATCGACACAGGTCGTAACGACCCGGTATCCGGCTGCGGCCAGTTGCTTGCAGATCTCAGTACCGATACCGCCGTTTCCGCCGGTGACCAGAGCAACACGATTCGTCATGGTTGAACCCCTTGATTATTAGTTGAATAACAGCACCGACCGGCGCCCATGGTTCAGGCAGGCGGTCCGTGGAGATAGCGTCGAGAATGTTGCAATGCAACAATACACGGGCACATTAAAGACAGGTGGGTCACCTGTCAACTTCCTGCCGGAGATGTTAGGCGGTCAGCGGGGAAGTGGTGGAAAGCGCTACTTGCCGCCCGCCTGGCGTCGCGGGCCCGGCTCCGGTTTGTCTGAGGCGGCCTGATGATCCTGTTTCGCTGCCGGTGTCCCAGCCTTCGGCGGCTCGGCACCCTTGCCTTCCTCGCCGGCGACGCCACTCATGGCACGCCACATCGCCAGATTGCGCTCGGCAATCTGGGTCAGCATGGTCATCGGGTTGCCGTCCATGAACTCACGAGTCCGCTCGCGAAAGGCCCGCTGCTGCTCGGACCACATATCCATGCTCTTTTCCAGATAACTGGTCAGCAGGTTCTGCATGTTGCCACCGTAGGAACGGATGATCTGCGCCAGCAGGTCACTGCTGAAGATCGGCTCACCGCCCTCTTCTTCCTCACTGATGATCTGCAGCAGGATTGTCCGCGTCAGATCATCCTTGCTCTTGGCCTCGATGACCTGAAAATCCACACCATCGATAACCAGCCGCTTCACATCCGCAAGCGTAATGTAGCTGCTGATCGCCGTGTCGTAGAGGCGGCGATTCGGATACTTCTTGATGATACGAACGTCTGTCATACCCAGTGTACTCTTGCAATATGCGTTAACGGATCGCGTCGAAACGACGCGATCCGAGCAGGCAGTCTCAACGTTCCACTGCCAGGGCAACGCCTTGACCACCACCAATACACAGCGTGGCCAGGCCCTTGTGGACGTCGCGCCGGGTCATTTCGTGCAACAGCGTAACCAGAACGCGAGCGCCGGACGCCCCGATCGGATGGCCGAGAGCAATGGCGCCGCCATTGACGTTGACCTTGTCCATGTCCCACTTCATCTCGCGGGCAACCGCAAGCGCCTGAGCGGCAAAGGCCTCGTTGGCTTCCACCAGCTCCAGATCCTCGACACTCCAGCCGGCGCGCTCCAGGCAGCGGCGACTCGCCGGCACCGGACCGGATCCCATGATGGCCGGGTCGACGCCGGCACTGGCAAAGGCCTTGATCCGGGCGATCGGCTTCAGCCCCAACGATTCGGCCTTGCTCGCCGACATTACGAGCAGGATCGCGGCGCCATCGTTGATGCCAGAAGCGTTGCCCGCAGTAACGCTGCCGCCATCGCGTTTGAAGGCCGGCTGCAGTTTGGCCAGCCCTTCGGCGGTCACACCGCTCTTCGGATATTCGTCCTTGTCGACGATGACCGGATCACCCTTGCGCTGAGGCACGCTGATCGGGACGATCTCGGCATCGAAATAGCCGGCCTTGATCGCCGCCTCGGCTCGCTGCTGCGAGGTTGCCGCAAGCTGATCCTGCTCCTCCCGGGAAATCTCGTATTTTTCCGCCAGATTCTCGGCGGTCACACCCATGTGATACTGATTGAACGCGTCCCAGAGACCATCCTTGATCATGGTGTCTTCCAGCTTCCAGTCACCCATGCGCTGGCCGGTCCGGGATCGCGGCAGTACGTGCGCCGACTGCGACATGCTTTCCTGACCGCCGGCGACCACGACTTCCGCGTCACCCGTGGCGATGGCCTGGGCGGCCAGCTGAACGGTCTTCAGGCCGCTACCACAGACCTTGTTGATGGTCATTGCCGGCGTCGTATCCGGCAGCCCGGCCAGCAGGGTCGTCTGTCGCGCCGGATTCTGCCCCACGCCCGCTGTCAGGACCTGGCCGAGGATCACTTCGTCGACCTGATCCGGTTGCACGCCGGTCCGCTCCAGAACGGACTTCAACACCTGTGCGCCGAGCTGGGCGCCACTCAGTGATGCCAACGCTCCATTGAAACTTCCAACCGGGCTGCGACCGGCGGCAACAATGACGACCTCTTGCATGTTCATCTCTCCAATTTGCAGCGGTTCGAAACGCGCTATCGGGCTGATCCGCACCTGCCGGGGCGATCACGACGCGCCTTTCCGCCCGCTGTCTATCTGTTTGTCAGGAACCGCTTCAGCGGTCGGCAAACCGGCCAGCGCGGTGCTCCGCGAAGGTGAAATGAGATGCCTTGCCGACCGGATGTTGCGCAGCAAACGCTATTGACGCGGCGCAGCATCCCGAGTCAAGAAGATAGGCGGCAGGCGGTCGGGGTGTCAAGCAGAACCGAGCCCTGCGGGCTTGGCAGGGACTGGCCTCAACCCGCGTTTGCGGCGCGCTCGGCCAACACATAAAAGGCACGTGCCTTGTCCACGGTTTCCTGGAATTCCTCGTCGACCCGCGACTCGGCGACCAGCCCGCCGCCCGCCCAGTACCGGGCGATGCCGTCATGCCAGACCGCGGTGCGGATGGCGATACTGGTATCCATGGCACCATCGACACCGATGTAGCCGATCGCTCCGCAGTAAGGGCCGCGCTCGCGCGGCTCCAGCTCGGCGATTATTTCCATCGCCCGCCGCTTGGGCGCGCCCGTGATCGAGCCGCCCGGAAAGCAGGCGCGCAGCAGGTCGCAGGCATCGGCGTCAGCGCGCAGGCGACCGGTGACCGTACTCACGAGATGATGCACGGTGGCATGGCTCTCGACTCGAAACAGCTCGGGCACGGAAACCGAGCCGGTCTCGCAGATCTGGCCCAGATCGTTGCGCAGCAAATCGACGATCATGACATTCTCTGACAGGTCTTTCGGGCTCTCCCGCAGGGAACGCACCAACGCTTCGTCGCTTGCCGAATCGGCGCCACGGGGCCGGGTCCCCTTGATAGGCCGTGTTTCCACATCGCCGTTACGCAACAGAAGGAAGCGTTCCGGGGAAATACTCAGGACCGCCGCCTCCGGCAGCAGCAGGCAGGCTCCATGTGCGGCCGGTGACAACGCACGCAGATGCAGATAGGCGTTGAGCGGATCGCCGCTGCAGGCGGCACGCAGCGGCCGCGCCAGATTCACCTGATAGCAGTCGCCATCGTGGATGTAATCCCTGACCCGCTGGAATGCGCGTTCGTAGCCGGCACGGTCCTGCTCCGGCGTAACCGCGTCCAGGCCGAAGCCGGGCAGATCCGGCGGCTCGGTCGCCAGCAGGGCCTCCATGCGCGAGGGGGTCATGGGTGATTCCGGCAGGAACGCCAGCCAGGCCTGACGCTCGACATGGTCCAGCACCAGAGCCCAGTCATGCAGGCCCACCACCATGTCCGGAACGCCGGCGCCGGGGCGGGACTGACGTTGGAGCCGCTGACAGGAATAACCGAGCTCGTAGCCAAAATACCCCACCGCACCGCCGGCGAACGGTCCACGCACAGCCTGCCGGGGCCAGCGGGCGAGCCGTTCCTGCAGCACCCGCAGCGGGTCGCCCGTGAGCACCGACTGCGCACCCCGCCTGGGTTTCAGCCGAACCTGGCCATGAGCCGCGACCAGCACCTCGGCTGGCTCGGCAACCAACACGTCGTAACGACCCAGATCGATCGCCGGTCGACCGGAATCGAGCCATTGCAGACGTGACAGCCCTGCCAGTTGCCGAAAGGCACGGACCGGATCAGGCTGATAGGGCAAGGCATGATAGGAAAAAGCTGACATCGTTCCTCGGATCTGGAGACTGGCATCCGCAGCAGCGCGATGCGCGGCCACAGACATCGCGCCAGCGGTGCGCGGCGACGCGCAGCAACCGTCAAAACCCGTGCCGGCGACTCGCGCTAGTCTCGAACACAGTCTGATGCGCCGGCCGACAGGAGGTAGCAGAGCATGGCCGACAACGTCGCAGATGCCAAGACAGCTTACTCACAACAGCCCTGGCGAAAGGTATATGCCAGCGACATCTCGCCCGACTTCGAGGCGCTGCCCGATGCCAACCTGGGCGCGCTGATCCGCCACAGCGGGCAGCGTTTTGGCGACCGCACGGCCTTCACCACCTGCCTGGACAACGGGCTCAGCGGCTCACTGAGCTTCGCCGAGGTCGAGCGCCTGTCCGACCAGTTCGCCCATTTCCTGCTCAGCGAACTCGGGCTGGAACCAGGAGACCGGATTGCAATCCAGATGCCGAACTGTCTGGCCTACCCTCTAGCCGCCTTCGGTGTGCTCAAAGCGGGACTGGTACTGGTCAACGTCAACCCGTTGTACACCGCACCGGAGATGCAACAGCAACTGAAGGACAGCGGTGCCCGCGCCCTTGTACTCATTGACCTGTTCGCCGAAAAGCTCGAAGCGGGCCTGGACCGGACCGATGTGGAGCATGTCATCCTGGCCGGCGTTGCCGACCTCTTCCCTCTGCTGTCGCGAGCGCTGATTCGCACGGTGCTGATGCTGAAACGTGAGTTGCCAGCCCCTGGACGGCCAGTCATCCGATTCATGCGGGCACTGGAGCTTGGCCGGACGCATCTGGGTGGCGCCCTGCCCGAACCGGACAGCGAGGCGCTCGCCGCGCTGCAATACACCGGCGGCACCACGGGCGTACCCAAGGGCGCCATGCTGAGCCATGCCAATCTGCTGGCCAATTTGTCGCAGATCCAGGCGATCGCTCGCCCGGCACTGCGGGACCAGGGAGAGACGGTGCTGACGGCGCTGCCGCTCTATCACATCTTTGCCTTCAGTTTTAACCTGCTCGTTTTCTACATGAATGGTGCGCACAATGTCCTCTGCCCCTCGCCGCGGCCGCCATCGAAACTGCGCAAGGCCTTCGAAAAGTATCCGGTGACGAAGTTCTCCGGCGTCAATCTACTGTTCCGCGGCCTGCTCAAGGAGGACTGGTTTCGCAATCACCCGCCCGCCATCGACATGAGCATCGCCGGCGGTACCGCCCTGCACGAAGCGGTTGCCGAGGAATGGCAGCAAGTCGTCGGTAGCCCGATCTGCGAGGGCTACGGTCTGTCGGAAAGCAGCCCCGTGGTTAGCGCCAATCAGCCCAGTGGCGAAATTCGGCTCGGCACCATCGGCCTGCCGGTACCTGGTACCGAAATCCTCATTCTCGATGATGAGGGCTCGGTGGTCCCACCCGGAGAGGAAGGCGAACTGGCGGTGCGCGGCCCCCAGCTTTTCTCGGGCTATTGGCAACAGGAGGAGGAGACGCGCAACGCGATCCGCGACGGTTGGTTCCTGACCGGCGACATGGCCTGCATGAATGAAGACGGTTTCCTGCGCATCGTAGATCGCAAGAAGGACATGATCGACGTCGGTGGCTTCAATGTGTACCCGAATGAAGTTGAGCAGGCGCTGGAACGTCACCCGGGCATCGACGAGGCGGCGGTGGTCGGGCATCGCGACGAGGAGGGCAACGAATGCGTGCTTGCCTTCGTCGTGCGCAATGATTCGGCGCTGGATGAGGATATGGTGCGAGCACATGCCCGCGACAATCTGACTGGCTACAAGCGACCGCAACAGATCGTATTTCGTGACGAATTGCCCAAGACCTCGGTAGGAAAGGTGTTGCGCAAGACGCTACGCGACGAGGTGAGCAGCGGCTGATGCGATCCTCTCTGTTGCACCGGGTTCTGGGCTCACTGCGGCCACCACGGACGCGGCGCCTGTCGCTTGCCCTTCAGGGCGGCGGCAGCCACGGTGCTTTCAGCTGGGGAGTACTGGATCGCCTGCTGGAAGAGGATATCCAGATCGATGGCCTCAGTGGCGCCAGCGCCGGCGCGCTGAACGCGGCAGCGGTGGTCGATGGCTGGTCGCGGGACGGCCGCGATGGCGCGCGCGAGGCCCTGGCGAGACTCTGGCAAACGATCAGCCGCACGCTGCAGACCACGCCGGCCAGAAGCACGCCACTGGACCATCTGCTGTCGGGCTGGAACCGGGATCTTTCGCCCGGCTTTCTGTTCCTGAACCGACTGACCAACATGGCCTCGCCCTACGAACTGAACCCGTCCGGCTACAACCCGATCATCAGCATCGTCGAGAGCACATTCGACATGCAGCGCCTGAACCGCCGCGAGGGCCCTCGCCTGTTCGTGTCGATGACCGATGTCCGCACCGGCGAACTGGTGTTGCGCCACAATGGCAACATCGACGCAAGGGTTCTGGCCGCCTCGGCCTGCCTGCCGCTGCTGTTCCAGGCTGTGGAAATCGATGGCCGACCCTACTGGGATGGCGGCTACACCGGAAATCCAGCCCTCTATCCGCTGCTGTTCGAATGCCGCGCAAAGGACATCTACCTGGTGCAGTTCACCCCCGGCGATTGCGGACAGGCGCCGCGCCGGGTGAATGACATCGTCGCCCGTGCCAGGGAAATCGCCTTCCACGCCAACCTGTCACGTGAGCGGGCCTTCATAGAGCTGTTACAGCAACAGGGAGCGGGCTGGCGCAGGTTCGGGCAAAAACGCTTGCGCCTGCATGCCATCGAGGCCGGCGAGAGCATGCAAGGGCTCGGCAGTTCCAGTCGACTGAACACCGAATGGGGCTTTGTTACCCATCTACGCGATCTGGGCCGTGAACACATGGATGCATGGCTTCGCGAGCGGGCCGGACGCAAGTCCTGAAACGGCGCCGCATGATATCCTTGCGCGGTTTTCCGAAGTGCCGGACGGCAAGACCGTCGGGCCACACTGAGTGAGGAACCTGATCCATGGCAGGCCATAGCAAATGGGCCAATATCCAGCATCGCAAGAAAGCCCAGGACGCCAAGCGCGGCAAGATCTTTACCCGCATGATTCGAGAAATCACCGTCGCCGCGCGCATGGGCGACCCGGACCCGGCCGCCAACCCGAGGCTGCGGCTGGCCGTCGACCGGGCGCTGTCGGTGAACATGCCCAAGGACAATATCGACCGGGCGATCAAGCGTGCCTCGGGCCAGGAAGAAGGCGTGGTCTACGAGGAGATCCGCTATGAAGGTTACGGTCCGAACGGCGTTGCCGTGATGGTCGATGTGATGACCGACAATCGCAACAGGACCGTGGCCGAGGTACGTCACGCCTTTTCCAAGCACGGTGGCAACCTGGGCACGGATGGTTCGGTGGCGTTCATGTTCAGCAAGGCCGGGATTCTGAGCTATGGCCCGGACACCGACGAGGACAGCCTGATGGAGGCGGCCCTGGAGGCCGGCGCCGAGGACGTGCTGAGTCACGAGGACGGCTCATTCGAGGTGCTTACCGATCCGGAGCTGTTCATCAACGTCAAGGAAGGCCTGGTGGCGGCCGGCCTTGAACCGGCGGATGCCGAAGTGACCATGCGGCCCGCAACCACTGTGGCGGTTGGCGGCGACGAGGCCAGCGGCATGGTCAGGCTGCTGGAGGCGCTGGAGGATCTCGACGATGTGCAGCAGGTGTACAGCAATGCCGACATCGATGAAGAAGCGTATGCCTGAGCGCGCAACACCGGGGCCCACGCATGCCACGCATACTCGGAATTGACCCCGGCTCCCGCGTCACCGGCTTTGGCCTGATCGATGGCGACGGCGCCAGGGCGACGTATCTCACCAGCGGCGTGATCCGCACCGCCGGCGATTTCGCGCCCCGTCTGCGCACCATTTTTCTGGAGTTGCAGCAGGTCATCGCCGCACATGCGCCGGATGCGGTGGCAATCGAGCAGGTCTTCGTGCAACGCAATGTCGCCAGCGCGCTCAAGCTTGGCCAGGCCCGCGGCGCGGCAATCTGCGCAGCGGCGGTGCTGGACCTGCCGGTGGCCGAATATGCGGCACGCAGCATCAAGCAGGCACTGACGGGCAGCGGCGGTGCCGCCAAGGACCAGGTGCAGCACATGGTCCGGCATCTGCTGGCGCTGCGGGGCGCATTGCAGGAGGATGCCTCGGATGCCCTGGCGGTGGCGCTTTGCCACTCACAACAGTTGCGCCTGAGCGCCGGGCTGCAACGCGCAGCAGCGAGAGTACAGCGATGATCGGACGGCTACGCGGGCAGTTGCTGGAGAAGGATGCACCACATCTGCTGGTCGAGGTTCAGGGCGTGGGCTACGAGTTGGACGCGCCGATGTCGACGGTGATCGAACTGCCGGCAACAGGATCCGAGGTCACCCTGCATACCCATCTGGTGGTGCGGGAGGATGCGCAGAATCTGTACGGCTTTCTCAGCCTGACCGAGCGCAACCTGTTCCGCAGCCTGATCCGGATCAGTGGCGTGGGACCGAAAATGGCGCTGGCCCTGCTCTCGGGCATGTCCGCCGAGGATCTCATCCGTTGCGTGGAAAACCAGGACGCAGCGCTGCTGACGCGGCTACCCGGTATCGGCAAGAAGACCGCCGAGCGGCTGGTCATCGAATTGCGTGATCGAGTACGCGAACTGCCCGCGCGCACGGCGGCGCCTTCCGGGGGCCTGCAACCCGATAACGGTGATGCGCGCACCGATGCCATAAGCGGTCTGGTCGCCCTGGGCTACAAACCCGCCGAGGCGAGCCAGCTGCTGCGCAACCTGCCCGACAACGGCCTCGCCAGCGATGAATTGATCCGTCAGGCTCTGCAGAAATCGGTCCGCAGATAGCAGGAAGGTCGCCACTCCATGATCGAATCAGATCGCATTGTCACCGGTGAGGCCGTCCCCGAGGAGGCCGAGCTGGATCGCGCCATCCGCCCCAGGACCCTGGCAGATTACGTCGGCCAGCCGGCGGTGCGCGAGCAACTCGAGATCTTCATCCCGGCGGCGCGGCAACGCGGCGAGGCACTGGATCATCTGCTGATCTTTGGTCCCCCGGGGCTGGGCAAGACCACCCTCGCGCATATCGTTGCCAACGAAATGGGCGTCAGTCTGCGTCAGACCTCCGGGCCGGTGCTGGAGAAGGCCGGCGACCTGGCGGCACTGCTGACCAACCTGGAACCCGGCGACGTGCTGTTCGTCGACGAAATTCATCGTCTCAGCGCGCCGGTCGAGGAAGTGCTGTATCCGGCGATGGAGGATCAGACCATCGATATCCTCATCGGTGAGGGTCCGACGGCGCGTTCCATCCGCATCGATCTGCCGCCCTTCACGCTGGTCGGCGCGACCACCCGCGCCGGGCTGTTGACCTCACCGCTGCGCGACCGCTTCGGCATCGTGCAACGGCTTGAATACTACGATGAGGCAGACCTGACTTCGATCGTGCTGCGCTCCGCTGGACTGATGAAGCTGATCATCGACGACGACGGCGCCCGCGAAGTGGCGCGCCGCTCCCGGGGTACGCCGCGCATTGCCAACCGGCTGCTACGACGGGTCCGGGACGTGGCGGAGATCCGCGGCGATGGCCGGGTCACCATGGCAATCGCCGACCAGGCAATGCGCCTGCTGAAGGTCGACGACAACGGCTTTGATAGCCAGGATCGACGTTTGCTGCTGGCGATCATGGACAAGTTCGATGGTGGTCCGGTCGGTCTCGACAATCTGGCGGCGGCCATTGGTGAGGAGCGCCACACCATCGAGGAAGTGGTGGAGCCATTCCTGATCCAGCAGGGCTTCATGATGCGCACGCCGCGTGGTCGCATGGCAACGCGAACCGCCTATCAGCATTTTGGCCGGGTTCCACCGCAGCGTCCGGAAGTCGATCTGTTCGACCCGCCCGGTGAGCAGCGCAGCTAGGCAGGCGGAGAAGGCAGCGTGGCCTATCAGCCAAAATCACTGCGCAAGCTCATCCTTTACGGTTTTGGCACCGTGTCGCTGCCATTGCTGCTGGCGCTGGCCTACGCCGTGGTGCACATGGACCGGGTCGCGCAGAAAAGCCAGCATGCCGTCTACCAGGCGGTCCAGGCCACCACCAGCAGTCAGCAGTTGCTCGACCGCCTGACTGATATGGAACGCACCGCCCGCCAGCACCTCATCCTCGAAGATGAGGGGCTACTGGAGAATTACGGCGAAACCCACGAAGAAACCCTCGAGATTGTCCGTCGGCTGCATCGCCTGCCACTGGATGAAAGCCATCGCGAGCAACTGGACGGCTTCGCGATGGCCAATCTGGGTCTGTACCAACAACTGCAGGATGACGCGATCGCCGATCAGGACGAGCTGGTACTCACCTTCCAGAATCTGAACAGGCAAGCCCGCCATCTACTCGCCAGCAGCAACCGCATGGTTGACCGGGAGGCGCTGGCCATGCGCGAGACCGCCGGCGATGCGCGACGCATGCTGCTGCTGACTGCCGCCATCCTGCCGCCGCTGACGGCACTGCTCGCCGTACTGTTCGCGGTATTGATTACACGCCCGGTGAAACAGCTCGACCAGGCCATACGTCAGCTCGGTGACGGCCGTTTCGGCAAGGAGATCGGCGTTGGCGGGCCACAGGATCTGCAGGATCTGGGGCGGCGGCTGGACTGGATGAGACTGCGGTTAAAGGAACTGGAAGAACAGAAAAGTCGGTTCCTGCAGCACATGTCCCATGAGCTGAAAACACCGCTGACCGCGATCCGCGAGGGCGCGGAATTGCTGCAGGACAAGGTGGTCGGTCCACTCAATGTCGAGCAGCAGGAGGTTGCGGCGATCCTGCAGAGCAACACCCTTTCCCTGCAGCGCCTGATCGAGGACATGCTGAATTTCGGCACGTCGCGTGGCGAGCGCAGCAGCCTGCACCTCCGGCACCTGCAACTGGCGCCTCTGATCGACTCGGTCTGCCGCAACCATAAGCCGGTGATGATGAGCCGATCGATTGACCTGCAGACAGACCTGCACGACGTACGTCTGGAAGCCGACGAAGAAAAACTTCGCGCGATCGTCGATAATCTATTGTCGAACGCAGTGAAATTCTCGCCGGCCGAAGGGATTATTCAGGTCCTGACCGAACGCCACGGCAACACCGTTGTCATCGAAGTCATCGATCAGGGCCCCGGGATACCGGAGGCGGAGCGGGAATCGGTCTTCGGCGCCTTCTTCCAGGGCACTCATCGGGCCAGCGGCTACGTCAAGGGGTCCGGGCTCGGCCTGTCCATCGCCAAGGAGTATGTAGATGCCCATAACGGCAGTATCGAAGCCTTGCCCGGCCAGGATGGCGGTACGCGAATGCGCATCATCCTGCCGCTTGGCCAGACCTGAACGGGCCAACCCGGGCCATCGCACGTGCTGAGCCGGATCGCGCCGGCATTTCTGCTGACCTTGCTGCTGCTCGGCGGCTGCCAGCATCTGCCGGACCTGACAGAGAAGCCGCGCGAGCGATCATCGGCCATGGCGCCGCCCCAGGCGGCATATGCCGACGTGCTGCTGCGCAGCGAACTGGACTGGTTTCACCACGCCGACCTGGACGCCCGGCTTGCCCGCTATGAGGCAATGCGCAGGACTGAACACTTTCACCGCTGTGGCCAGGAAAGCCTGGTCATGGCTCTGGTACAGTCAGGCCGTGACCCGGTCCCGGTGGAGGACCGGCCAAGCCTTATTCGTGCGATGGAGCACTGCCTCGATGACGAACGGCGAGCGGTGCCTGCCGGCATGGCCGTTACCCTCCTCAACCAGCTGCGGCTACGCGAATCGGAACGGCAGCGGCGCGCCGAGCTGCGCGAAGAGTTAAACGCCTTGCAGCAGCGTGAGGAAACCACCTCCCGCCAGCTGGAGGAGCTAAAGGAGATTGAGCGGAGCCTGCGCGAGCGCAACCACTCCGGTGACTAACGAGGTGAGATTATGAAACATGGTGCGATTCTGCTCGTTGACGACGATCCGGGGCTGCTGCGACTGCTTTCCCTGCGCCTCAAGTCGGCCGGCTATGAAGTCACCGCTGCAGAGAGTGGCGAGCGCGCACTGGCCATACTCGCCACCTGGCGCCCGGACGTGATCATCACCGACCTGCGCATGGACGGCATGGACGGACTGGCACTGTTCGATGCCGTGCATCGGCAGCATCCCACCCTGCCGGTCATCATTCTGACGGCCCACGGGTCGATCCCTGATGCCGTGGAAGCGACGCGCAACGGCGTTTTCAGCTTCCTGACCAAGCCATTCGAGAGCCAGAACCTGCTGGAACAGGTCAGCGAGGCCATCGAGGCCGCCGGCGGCGGTACCGGTGAAACCTCCGATGCCGTCGACTGGGCGCGGGACGTAATCACGCGCAGCGCGCTGATGAAGGATGTGCTGAGCAAGGCACGCAAGGTCGCGGATTCGGATGCAAGCGTCTTCATTCGAGGCGACAGCGGTACTGGCAAGGAGTTGCTTGCTCAGGCAGTACACCGTGCCAGCGGGCGCCATGAGGGCCCCTTCGTCGCCGTCAACTGCGCTGCTCTTCCGGAAGACCTGCTGGAAGCGGAACTTTTCGGCCATGTCAAGGATGCCTTCCCCGGCGCCACCGAGGAGAAATCA
Organism: Ectothiorhodospiraceae bacterium; assembly: GCA_007117515.1. Classification (GTDB taxonomy): domain Bacteria; phylum Pseudomonadota; class Gammaproteobacteria; order Nitrococcales; family Aquisalimonadaceae; genus Methylonatrum. Next base: position 35,097 of record SKGQ01000031.1, read on the forward strand.
GGGCTCTTTGTCGCCGCCGATCACGGCACCCTGCTGCTGGACGAGGTGGGCGAATTGCCGCTGCCACTTCAAATCAAGCTGCTTCGCGTGCTGCAGGACGGTGAAGTCCGTGCCCTCGGTGCTCGTCACGCGGTACCGGTGGATGTACGCACCATTTCCGCCACCAACCGCGACCTGGAAGAGGACATGAACGAGGGTCGGTTCCGAGAGGACCTTTACTACAGGCTGAACGTCGTCTCGCTGGAGTTGCCGCCACTGAGCGAGCGACGCGAGGATATTCCGCTGCTGGCCGCCCGCTTTCTGGGCGAACTCAACAGCAGGTACGACCGATCGTTACGCGGCTTTGCACCGGACGCCATGGAGCGTCTGGTCAGCGCCCCCTGGCCGGGTAACGTCCGGGAACTCTACAACGTGGTGGAACAGTGCGTGACGCTGAGCACAACGCCGATGATCAGTGACAAGCTGGTACAAAGCGCACTGCACGACCAGCCTTCTGACATTCTCGCCTTTGCCGATGCACGCAAGCACTTCGAAAAGGATTACCTTGCCCGGCTGTTGCAAACCACCGGCGGCAATGTCAGCCAGGCCGCACGCCTCGCGAAGCGGAACCGCACCGAGTTCTACAAGCTGCTGCATCGGCACAAGATCAATCCGTCGCAGTTCAAGAACGCGGACCGCGCCTGACCCCAACCCCGCCATTGCGTGCCGCTGCGGCGGGCAATGGCGGCTGACCCGGAACGTCGCCCGATGGCAACGTGTTTCCGACCCCGCAGTGTTTCCTTAACATCCCTTCCAAAATGCCACTGGCGCGCCGACAGACTGTCCGGCAAACTAGCATTCGATCGCTTAATGTACATTCTTGGGATGTGCATCTAAGCTTATGAGTTGGATTGCGTTATGGAAGAACAGATCTGTTCCCGCCTGCCGGCGGTGCGAGCCAGGGCTCTGCCCGCCCACGTGACCAGACCTGCACTTCCCTTTCGAGCCGGCAAGGATCAAAACGAGGCAAGCGTGTTTCAATTACCAGTTCGGGTGTACTACGAAGATACCGACAGCGGCGGCGTGGTCTATCACGCCAATCACGTGCGCTTTTTCGAGCGGGCGCGCACCGAATGGTTGCGCAGCATCGGCTTCGAGCAGGACGAGCTGCTGCGTGACCGACGCCTGGTTTTTGCCGTTCACTCCATGAATATCCGCTATCTGAAGCCGATCCGTTTCAACGCGATGCTGACGGTAACCAACCGGGTAGCGGGTATGCGACGCACCAGCATTGAATTCGATCAGCGCATCCTCTGCGACCGTCTGGAGACAACCTATTGTCTGGCCACGGTTCGCGTGGTCTGCGTCGACGCCGACACCTTCAGTCCCTGCCCCCTGCCAGAGGACATGACCGCGGAGTTCGACCATGCATGACGAGATGTCCATTCTGCGTCTGATTCTCGATGCCAGCCTGCTGGTGCAACTGGTCATGCTGGTGCTGGTGCTGGCCTCGGTGGCGTCATGGGCCATGATGTTCCGCAAGCGCTCACAGCTGCGCCAGGCAGCCGAGGAAGCCGAGGAGTTCGAGGACCGGTTCTGGTCCGGCGGCAATCTGGCCGAAATCTACGCCCGCATCGAACCCACCGAGGAGGCCGATGGCGCGATGGAACGTATCTTCCGCGCCGGTTTCCGTGAGTTCTCGCGCATGCGCAAGCAGACAGGCGTGCCCGGCGACGCCCAGGTGGAGGCGGCACAGCGCGCGATGCGCATTGCCCTGGCGCGTGAGGAAGACGATCTGGAGCAGCATCTGCCGTTCCTCGCCACGGTAGGCTCAGTGAGCCCGTACATCGGCCTGTTCGGCACCGTCTGGGGGATCATGAATTCGTTCCGCGCGCTGGGCATGCAGCAGCAGGCCACACTGGCCACCGTGGCGCCGGGAATCGCCGAGGCCTTGATCGCCACCGCGCTCGGGCTGTTTGCGGCGATTCCTGCAGTGATCGGCTATAACCGCTATGCCAATGCCGCAGAGCGTACCGCCGGTCGCTACGAAACCTTCATGGAGGAATTCATCAGCATCCTGCAGCGACATTCCCACAGCGCGCCGGCAACGCCTGAACGGCCCACTGAGCAGCGGAGCGACTGATGGCAGCGGTCAGCACCACCCGCAGCGCGAGACGAGCTCGGCGCAAACCGATGTCGGAAATCAATGTCGTACCTTACATTGATGTGATGCTGGTGCTGCTGGTGATTTTCATGGTCACGGCGCCACTGCTGTATCAGGGCGTGGCCGTGGATCTGCCCCAGGAGGCCGCAGAGCCGCTGCCGCAGGACGAGCGCGACCCTGTGATCGTCACCGTCAGCCGGGATGGCGAGTACACGCTGAGCATCGGTGACGACCCGGATGCGCCGCTGGGCATGGATGAGATCATGGACCTGGTCAGCCGGGTCATGCGCAACAGCCCCGAGACACCGGTGCTGGTGCGCGGCGACCGCAACGTCGCCTATGGACATGTGCTGCAGGTCATGTCGACGCTACGTGGTGCAGGAGTACCGCAGGTGGGGCTGATGACGGAACCGCCCCGGGAGCAACAGTAGTGCCGCGTCAGGCATTTCGTCCCAGCGAAGGCCGCTTTCTGCTCTATTCGTTACTGGTTCATGCCGGGCTGCTGGCAATCCTGCTGATCAACCTCGGCCCCATGACCAGCGTGCAGCAGGCACAGCCGCCGGAAATCATCCACGCGATCACCGTGGACGAGGACAGCCTGGCCCAGGTGCAGCAGGAGCGGGAGCAACGGGAAGTCGAGCAGCGACGTGCCGAGGAAGCGGCCCAGCGGCAACGTCAGGCCGAGGAAGAACGGCGTCAGGCGGAGCAGGAACGGCAGCGCCAGGTCGAACAGCAGCGGCGCGCCCGCGAACAGCAGGAAGCCGAGGAACGGCAACGTCAGGAACAGGCCGAACAACGCCGCGAGCAAGAAGCCGCCCAGCGCCGCGCTGAGGAAGAGGAACGGCGGCAACGCGAGGCAGCGGAACAACGCCGTCAGGAGGAAGTGGAACGGCAACGCGCCGAGGAAGAGCGACGTCAGGCCGAGGAAGAGGCACGGCGACAGCGCGAAGAGGAAGCGCGCCGCCAGGCCGAGGCGGAAGCTCAGCGCGAACGCGAGGCGGAACTGCAGCGCCAGCTTGAGGAAGAGGCCGCGCAGCAGGCCGCGGAACGTGCCCGAACACGGTTCGTGGATGCTTGGGGTCGAGCCGTACGGCAGGCCTGGACACGGCCGCCGGGATCGGATTCCGGTCTGACCGCCGACGTTCGCGTTCGCGTGCTGCCGGATGGGGAAGTCACAAGCGTCGAGATCGTACGTAGCAGCGGCGATGCGATCTTCGACCGCTCGGTGGAGTCAGCGATTCGACGCGCATCGCCGCTGCCGGTGCCCGATGACTCGGCCGCGTTCCGCCGCGCCGGGCTCGATAACATCACCTTCAGGTTCAACCCGGATCAATGACCATGCGCAAGACAATCGCCCGACTTCGACCCCTGCTTTTCGGTCTTCTGCTGCTCCCGGTCCTGGGCCGGGCCGAACTCATCATCGAGATCACGGGCGGCGCCGAGGCAGCCATCCCGATCGCCGTGGTTCCCTTTGCCTGGGAGGGTGATGGCGAACTGCCGGAGGATATGGCCAGAGTCATCGATGCCAATCTGGCACGTTCGGGCCAGTTCGAACCGCTGGCGCGCAGCGAATTCATAGAAACACCGAACCGGCGCGAGGATGTGCGCTTCCCGAACTGGCGGGCACTGGGCGTCGACAACCTGGTATTGGGTAACGTGGAGCGGGATGGTAGCGGCTACCGCGTGCGCTACGAGCTGCTCGACGTTTTCACCGGTCAGCGCCAGGAAGGCAAGAGTTTCCGGGTTGCCGGCGACGCACTCCGCACCCTGTCCCACGTGATCAGCGACGAGATCTACGAGGCCCTGCTGGGACGGCCCGGCGCCTTCAATTCGCGCATCGCCTACGTGACCATGGAGGATCGCAACGGCGAGCGCCGCTGGCGTCTGCTGGTTGCCGACGCCGACGGCCATGAGCCGCAGACAATCCTGACCTCCCCTGAACCGTTGATGTCTCCGGCCTGGTCTCCTGATGGAGAGAAGCTCGCCTACGTCTCGTTCGAGGGGCGCCGCTCAGAAGTGTTCGTGCAGAACGTGGGTAGCGGCGAGCGCGACAAGGTCGCCAGTTTCGAGGGCATCAACAGCGCTCCCGCCTGGTCACCGGACGGCCGTCGCCTGAGCATCACCCGCTCACGTGGCGGCCAGACGGATGTCTATGTGCTGGACATGAACAGTCGCGAGACCCGGCAGGTCACCGACAGCATGTCCATTGACACCGAGGCGGTCTGGATGCCCGACGGCCGCAGCCTGCTGTTCACCTCGGACCGCGCCGGGGGACCGCAGATTTACCGCGTCAACGCGGATGGCTCCGGCACCCGGCGACTCAGCTACGAAGGCAACTACAATGCCTCGCCCTCCATTTCGCCGGACGGACGCCAGGTGGCCATGGTCCATCGCAGATCGAACGGGCGCTTCGCGATCGCGGTGCAGGACCTGGATGGTGAGAATTTCCGCGTCCTGACCCCGGGTGGGCAGGACGAGAGCCCGAGTTTCGCGCCCAACGGTGCCATGGTGCTGTACGCCACCCGCGCCAACGGGCGCAGTGTCCTGGGCACCGTCTCGCTGTTCGGAGACGCCAGGCAAACCATGTCCACATCCGGTGAGCGCATCCGCGAACCGGCTTGGTCACCCTGAGAACGTCGACACACGACGATACATTGCCAGTTCATACACCGGAGAACACGATGAACCGCAAAAGTCTTTACCGCTGGCTGCTGATTGCCCTGATGACACTGGTGCTTGCCGCATGTGCAACCACCGACGAGGAACGGGTCGACGATGACGAAGGCCTGACCGACGAGGAACTGGCCGCCATGGAACGTGATCGGGCGACCGAAGCCCGTGGCCTCGAGGGGCGTCGTTCGCTGGAAGGATCAGAGCTCGAGGAGCTGCTCAACGATCCCAACAGTCCGCTGTCACGGCGCACGGTCTATTTCGATTTCGACAGCAGCGAAATTCGTGAGCGGGATGTCAGCATTCTGGAAGCCCACGCTGCGTTCCTGGCGGATCATCCGGATCAGCGCATCACCGTGGAGGGTCACACCGACGAGCGCGGTTCGCCAGAATACAACCTGGCACTGGGCGAACGTCGGGCACTGGCCGTAAAGCGCGCACTGGTACTTTACGGCGCCTCGGATGGCCAGATCCGTGTGACCAGCTATGGCGAGGAAAACTCGGCCGCGTTGGGCAGTGACGAGGAAAGCTGGTCGCGTAATCGGCGCGGCGAACTGGTCTACCGCTAGGGAAACACTGATTCCCCGACTGCTGCGTTGCGCTGCTTGACCGCAGAATGACTGCGGAGCGGTACAGCGCGCCTTGCCTCGGAAAAAATGCGGACTCCAACGCAGGCGTGAGAATAGATCAGTGTTTCCCTAGCCTCGCCACGCGGGCTTGTCCCGCGTGGCGATCCGCCGGTGCCTGTGACAGACTGGGCTCGATGGGAATGGCTGGCTGATGCGTCAGTCTCCCCTGGGTTGAGCCTCTAATCCACACCTCTCGGTCAGTTGATGCCTATCATGTTCAAGACAACCCTCACCGCCCTTGCCGTTGCAGCATTGATCGCCACCGGTTCTGCCCAGGCACAGTCCACCGATGAGCGACTCGAACGGTTGGAACGGAGACTGGAAAGCAGCGCACTGCTGGAACTCAGCAATCAGAACGAACAGCTTCGCAGGGAGATCCAGCGCCTGACCGGGCGAATCGACGAACTGGAACGTGAGATCGAGGGCACCCGTCGGCAACAGCGTAGCCTGTATCAGGACCTGGACCAGCGCCTGCAGGCACTTGGCGGTGAAAGCGTCGAAATGCCTGCCGAAGACACCGCCGTTCCGGGCGACGAAGCACCGCTGGTCGCCGACACGCCGAGGCTGGACCGAGCGCTGGAAGGCGAAATGGAAGCGCCAGCCGAGGTCGAGGAACCCACCGCCCCCGTGACAGGGGAAGGCCCCGAGGACGAACGCGACGCTCTGGCCGAAGCCGAGGAAATGCTCAGCGAGGCGGAATCGCGGACTGACGCCGAAGACACCCCCCGCGAACCGACCGGGGATGCCGGCGAAGCCTATCGGGAAGCGTTCAACCTGTTGCGCGATGGCCGTTATGCCCGAGCCGGTGACGGCTTCCGCAGCGTCATCGAGCAACACCCGGATACCACCGAAGCGGACAACGCACTGTACTGGCTGGCCGAGTCCTATTACGTGGTCCGCAACTTCGATGAGGCCAAGGGCTATTTCACCCAGGTCGCCGAGGACAGCAATAACAACAAGCGTCCGGATGCGATGCTGAAGCTGGGCTATATCCACTACGAGGAAGGAAACTACGCCGACGCGCGCGGAATCCTCGAGACCGTGCGCGACGAGTTCTCGGGTACTACTGTAGCCACCCTGGCCGAGAACCGGCTCAACCGCATGCGTGACGAGGGTCGTTGACACCCCCGGCACATCCAGTATGATTTCGCGCCGGTCGGGCCGTTAGCTCAGTTGGTAGAGCATCGGACTTTTAATCCGCTGGTCGTAGGTTCGAATCCTACACGGCCCACCAATTCGCTCTCCTGATATTTCTCGCTTTTCCTGCCTCGGTCATCCCACTGCCGCAGAAGGTGCCGGAAACCCTGCTGATCCCCGATGTGACGCGGAGGACATGCGCCTGTCGGCGCACTAAACCGGCGCGCTGAACCCCGAAAATGATTGCCTCCGTTGCCTCCCTTTGTGTCTGGGGAAACACTGATTTGTTCGCACGCCTGCGTTGGAGTCCGCATTTTCTCCGAGGCAAGGCGCGCTGCGCAGCGCCGCAGTCGTTCTGCGGTCAAGCAGCGCAACGCAGCAGTCGGGAAAAATGCGGCCCACCCCAAGGGGCCCGGCCGGTTTTGGCCCCTGGCGGCGTTGCGTCACCGGCCCGGTAGCCCTGACTACCGAACCGGCACCGCGCCTTGCCAGATGACCAAAACCGGTCTCGCGCGCAGACGCGGGAATAAATCAGTGTTTCCCCTGGGGATAGCGTTTTTGGTCAACGCTGACTACCATTGCCACAGTGCCAACAAATA
>SKGQ01000050.1 GCA_007117515.1 Ectothiorhodospiraceae bacterium
GACCAAAACCGGTCTCAGGCGCAGACGCGGGAATAGATCAGTATTTCCTTAACCAGCGCCGGAAACAACAACGGGCAGCCCTGGGGCTGCCCGTTGTTGTTGTAACTGGTAGCGGGGGCAGGATTTGAACCTGCGACCTTCGGGTTATGAGCCCGACGAGCTGCCAGACTGCTCCACCCCGCAATCGACGCTGCGCATCGTAGCTACATTGGACGCATCTTTCAAGTGAAATCGGCCAGCAAGACGCCCGAGGTGATGATCAGTCGTCAAACGGTACGTCCGCGCGCGAGGAAAGATGAAGATGATCGGCGCAACCGGCAATTTCGCCATCGAGGCCATCACATTCCGCAATATCGTTCAGCAGCACGCGGCCGATGTCACCGCACCGCTGGCCACTGACATCAAAAATACGCACGCTGGTCTTGCCGGCGCCCACAGGTCCGGCCTGTACCGCGAGCCGCCGGGTAATGACTCCGTCCGGATCGAACAGCACCAGTTGCAGGCGAAGGGATTCCACCGATTCAGCCATGCCGTTGTCCAGGACCAGATAGGCGCGACAGGCGTCCCCGGTATCCTCAAGCTTGTTCAGTTCGAGTGACAGGCGATCATCCGCGTGCGCCACAACACTCAGCAACAGTAAAAGGAACAACAGACAAAACTGCAGGGGCTGGCGGATCCCGATGCGTGGGCAGGCAGGCGTCACGGCTCCTCCTTCATCGCTGTCTCGACAGGTTGTGGATGACTCCCAGCGCTGAAGTATGCCACTGCGCTGCAGAGCAGCCAAAGACGGTCCCGAATCGGGACGCATACGCGATCACTACAGGGTCAATCGCCGCCGGAAACTGCGCGACGCTTCTTCGGGCCGCGCTTGTGCAGATGATGACGTAAATCGTGATACCAGATGAATCCTGGCAGAGCGAACACCATGAACAGACAGAGCGTGGTCACCCAGAACTCCCAGTCCTGCGGATAGAGGTCACCGGTAACCCTGTATTCCAGGCCAGCGGCGATGGCCGCAACCACAACATAGAAGAAGCCCCACTCCAGCAGGCGGATCCATTCCCGCTTGCGGCCGGTCGCGGGCACACGAACGAACAACACGCGTTCGGTCAGCCACGGCAGGTTGGCCGCGACAACCGCGACCAGCATCAGCAGCAGAAAGGCAGCGGTTTCACTCATCTTTTCTCCATTGAGAAAATACCGGTTTATTCACGAGATCGTGCGGCAGTCAGTGCAGCCTTCGCTCAGGGCGCGAACGCTGCCATGCAGATGGCCACCAGAGCACCCGGGAACAGACCCAGAGCCAGAACCGCAAGACCGTTTACCGTCAGCACGGCGCGGAACCCGCCGGAGCCGGTGGGCTGGGGACCGACGCCCTCGGGCTTGTCGAAATACATCAGCCGCACGATGCGCAGATAGTAAAACGCGCCGACCACTGCACCGACCACTGCAAGAACTGCCAGCCAGACAAAACCGGCCTCGACCGTAGCCTTCAGCACCAGCCACTTGGCGTAGAAGCCGACGGTGCCGGGAATGCCGGTGAGCGAAATCATCAGCAACAGCATGATGAAGGCGTACAGCGGGCTCCGCTCGTTGAGTCCCCTGAAGTCAGTCAACTGGTCGGCTTCGAAGTTCTTGCGGCTGAGTAACAGCACAATGCCGAACGCGGCTGCCACGGTCATCGCATACGTGACGGCGTAGAAAACCGCAGCGCCGTAGCCGCCCGGTGCTCCCGCCAGCAGGCCCATGAAAATGAAGCCCATATGATTGAAAGTGGAATAGGCCAGCATGCGCTTGATATTGGTCTGCACCAGGGCAACGGTGTTGCCGACCAGCAAGGACAGTACCGCCAGCAGCGCGATCATCTGCTGCCAGTCCGCGATCAGCGGCTCCAGGCCCTCGCCGATCAACCGCAGGAACAGGCCCACCGCCGCCACCTTGGAAGCGGTGGCGATCATCAGGGTCACCGGAGTCGGCGCGCCGTGATACACGTCAGGCACCCACATGTGAAATGGCACGGCACCGAACTTGAAAGCCACACCCACCACCATGAACACCAGCCCGAACAGGAACAGGATGCGGTTGTCCTCAAGGGTGGCCGCCGCCTCGCGGATTGTCGCCAGATCCAGGCTGCCGGTGGTGCCATAGAGCATGGACATGCCGTACAACAGCATGCCCGAGGCCAGCGCACCGAGGACGAAATATTTCATCGCCGCCTCGGAAGCCCGGGGCGAGTCCCGGTCCATGGCCACCAACGCATAGAAGCACAGGGACATCAGCTCGACCCCGAGGTACAGGGTCAGCAGATTGTGTGCGGAAATCGTCACAAGCATGCCGAGTATCGCGAACAGCGACAGAATGTAGAACTCACCGGTCAGCAGGCCGCGGTCACGCATGTAATCGCGGGAATAGGCGAAGCCAAGAAAACCCAGACCCAACGCCGCGACCTTGAGGATGGTGCCGAAGGCATCCGCCACATAGGTACCACTGAAGGTGGTGGCGTCGACTCCCCACTGCACGTTGATCGTGATCAAGGCGGTTGAGACCAGTGCAAACTGGGTCAGCCAGAAGGCCGGCGTATGATCCCGGTCCTTGCTGAAAAGGTCCACGACCAGCACCAGACAGGCCATGGCCAGCAGCCAGATCTCCGGCAGGGCCAACATCAGGTCCGGTGTCTCGAACGCGTCAGCGGTCGTCATAAGGCTTCCTTTCGTCCTGCATCGGGGGCCGCGCGGCGATCACCCCGTGTTTATTCGGCAAGATCAGAGGCCCGCGGCCACGATCTCCAGCAGATTCTCCAACGACGGCTCCATGATCTCGATCAGCGGTGCCGGGTACAGCCCCAGCCAGAGCACCGCTGCGGCGAGCACCGCCAGCACCGTCAGTTCGCGTCGATCAACATCTTCAAGTTTCGCCACCTCGTCATTGGCAACTTCGCCGTACATCACCCGACGCACCATCCAGAGCGTGTATGCCGCCCCCAGGATCAGCGTTGTGGCCGCGGCGAAGGCATACCAGAAATTGGCCTGGAAGGCGGCTAGGATCACCATGAACTCGCCGACGAAGCCGGAGGTCCCGGGCAGGCCGGCATTGGCCATCGCGAACAGCACGAAGAACCCGGCGAATACCGGCATGCGGTGGGCGACACCACCGTAATCGGCGATTTCCCGCGTGTGCATCCGGTCATACAAAACGCCGACACAGAGAAACATCGCGGCGGAGATGAAACCGTGCGAGATCATCTGCACCATGCCGCCTTCCAGCGCGAGCAGCATGCCGCTGCCACCGGTGCGATCGGCGATTGCGAAGATGACGAAGAAACCAAGGGTGACAAAACCCATGTGCGCAATGGACGAATAGGCGATGAGCTTTTTCATGTCCTGCTGCATCATCGCCACCAGGCCGATATAGACCACCGCGATCAGCGAAAGCGCGATCATCAGCCAGTCCAGCGTCATGCTCGCCTCGGGCACCACTGGCAAGCTGAAGCGGACGAAACCATACCCACCAATCTTGAGCATGATCGCGGCCAGGATTACCGAACCGCCGGTGGGAGCCTGCACATGAGCATCGGGCAACCAGGTATGCACTGGCCACATCGGCACCTTGATGGCAAACGCCAGGAGGAAGGCGAGGAACAGCCAGATCTGCGCGTTCAGCGGCAGGTCAAGGCCGTAGAAATCCAGAATGTGGAAGCTGCCACCGGCCTGGAACTGCAGGTAAACGAGCGCCACCAGCATCATCACCGAGCCGATGAAGGTGTAGAGGAAGAACTTGATCGTGGCATAGATGCGGTTGGCGCCGCCCCAGATGCCGATCAGGAGAAACATCGGCACCAGCATGACTTCGAAGAACACGTAGAACAGGATCGCGTCCAGGGCCGAAAACACGCCGACCATGATGCCGTTGAGCATCAGGAAGCAGGCCTGGAACATGGCCGGCTTCACGGTCACGCGCCGCCAGGAAGCAATCATCACCAGCAGCGTGGAGAAGGTCGTCAGCACCACCAGCGGCATGGAGATACCGTCGACGCCCACGTGGTAATTGACGTTCAGCGCCTCGACCCAGGAGCGCAGTTCGACGAACTGCATAGCCGCCGTACCGGACTGGAAACCCGTGATCAGCCCAAGGCTGAAGAGGAAGGTCAGTGCGGCAGTGCCAAGAGCCACGATGCGACCCAGCTCTTCGCGGTCGTCGCCAAGCGCCAGCACGACCACGCCACCGAGGATCGGCAACCAGATCAGCAAACTCAGCAATGGCCAGGATGATTCCAACATCCGCTGTATTCCTTTCCGTCAAATGGTGCCGCCGGCAGGGGGCCGGCGATACAGAATGATTCGTCAGCCGACCTAGCGTGCCCCGAACACGAACCAGGTCAGCATCACCACCAGCCCGATGATCATTGCGAAGGCGTAGTGGTACAGATAACCGGTCTGCAGCCGTCGCAGGACGCCGGCCACCCAACCGATCGAGTGTGCGGTGCCGTTGACCAGCACGCCGTCAATCAGGCGCGCATCGGTGACCCGGGAGAAAAAACCACCCAGGGCACGACTGCCACCGGCAATACCCTTGATGTAGAACGCATCGAAACCGTACTTGTTCTCAAGCACCGCATGCAGCGGCCGCAGCCGTGACTGAATCACCGCCGGTAGATCGGGCCGCTTGAGGTACAGGAACCAGGCGGTGAAAACACCGGCTGCGGCCAGGTAGAGCGGCAGCGTCACGAAACCATGGGCAATGAAACCGAACGGCCCGCTGTAATCCTGACCCAAATGGGCCAGCACATCGTTCGCGCGGTGGACGAAGATGGCGCCATCGAAATAACCACCGAACACCATCGGCCCGATGGTGAACAGGCCGATCAGCACCGACGGCACCGCCAGCAGGATCAGCGGCACGGTCACCACCCGCGGGCTTTCCTGCAGGTGCTCGCGGGTGTGATGGTCCATGCGTCCCTCACCGTGAAACACCATGAAGAACAGGCGGAAGCTGTACAGCGCAGTGACGAACACGCCGAGCAGCACCATCGGGTAGGCGAAGCCGGCGCCGGCACGATCCGACGCATGCACCGCCTCGATAATGGCGTCCTTGGAGAAGAAACCGGAGAAACCCGGAAACCCGATCAGCGCCAGGGTACCGATCAGCATGGTCCAGTAAGTCACCGGCATGTAGGCCTTGAGACCGCCCATCTCGCGCATGTCCTGCTTGTGGTGCATGGCGATGATCACCGAGCCGGCACCAAGGAACAGCAGCGCCTTGAAAAAGGCGTGGGTCATCAGATGGAACACGCCGGCGGCATAGGCCGAGACACCGAGCGCCACCACCATGTAGCCGAGCTGGGACAGCGTGGAATACGCCACGACCCGCTTGATATCGTTCTGCACCAGACCAATCAGGCCCATGAAGAAGGCAGTGAAGGCACCGATTACGAGAATGAAGGACAGGGCCACCTCGGACAGTTCGTACAGTGGCGACATGCGCGCCACCAGGAAGATACCGGCGGTAACCATGGTAGCGGCGTGGATCAGTGCCGAGATCGGGGTCGGGCCCTCCATGGAATCCGGCAGCCAGACGTGCAGCGGTGCCTGGGCCGATTTCCCCATGGCGCCGATGAACAGCAGGATGCCGGCCACGGTCACCACCTTCCATTCGGCGCCGCCGAAGATGGACATCGTCCGATCCGGGTCGGCCTCGGCGGCGGCGAACACCTCCACGTAATCCAGGCTACCGAAATACAGCAGCACCGCGCCAATACCCAGCAGCAGGCCGAAGTCACCGCCACGGTTGACCAGAAAGGCCTTGAGGTTCGCGAACACCGCGGTAGGCCGGTTGAACCAGAAACCGATCAGCAGATAGGAGACCAGACCCACGGCTTCCCAGGCAAAGAACAGCTGCAGGAAGTTGTTGGCCATCACCAGCATCAGCATGGCGAAGGTGAACAGGGCAATGTAGCTGAAGAACCGCTGGTAGGAATTGACCCCGGCCAGGCTGCCGGCCGGCCAGTTTTCCTCGTCGTGAGACATGTAACCAATGGTGTAGATGTGCACCATCAGGGCGACGAAAGTCACCACGGTCATCATCATCGCCGACAGATTGTCGACCAGGAAACCGATCTCGAAGCGAATGCCTTCCGAAACCATCCAGGTGTAGACGGTATCGTTGAACGGCTGCACCCAGCCGGCGATCAGGCCGATCAGCACGATCAGCGACAGCACGAAGGAGATACCGACACTGAGACTGGTGACCCAGTGTGCGCCCTCGCGGCCGATGCGCGCGCCGCACAGCCCTGCCACCAGGGCGCCGACCAGCGGGAAAAGGACGATCAGCAGATAAATCGTTTTCATAACTGTTCCGTCAGCCCTTCATGGTGTCCAGATCGGCCACATCGATGGAGTTCCGGTTGCGGAACAGCGCCACCATGATGGCCAGACCAATGGCCGACTCGGCGGCCGCCACGGTCAGAATGAAGAAAACGAAGACCTGCCCGGCCAGATCGCCCATGAAGGTGGAGAAGCCGATGAAGTTGAAATTCACCGCCAGCAAGATGAGCTCGATGGACATGAGCAGCACGATGGCATTCTTCCGGTTAAGGAAAATGCCGGCCATGCCCAGGGCGAACAGCAAGGCCCCCAGCACCAGATAATGCGATAAACCGATCATAGAAATCCCTGTGCCCGCTTGGCGTTCCTAGCGTGAGCCGCTCTGCTGATTACGCGGCAGATCGACGGTCCGCACCCTGTCTTCCTTGCGAACCTTTACCTGCCGGCCCGGATCCTGGTGCTTGGTGCCCTCGCGCCGCCGCAGCGTGAGCATGATCGCGGCAATGATCGCCACCAGCAGGATCACCGCCGCCAGTTCGAACGGATAGACGTAAACCGTGTAAAGCACCGAGCCGAGCAGCGCGGTATTCGCCGCGTCTTCCGGTATCGGCAGATCACCGCTGGGTAGCGTTGCCGGATCCATGATGCCGGAGCCGACCACCAGCAACATCTGCACGACCATCACGGCTGCGATCGGCACGCCGATGTAGAGGTGCCTGATAAAGCCCTCGCGCAGTTTCTCCAGATTGATATCCAGCATCATCACCACGAAAAGGAACAGCACCATCACCGCACCGACGTAGACCAGCACCAGCACGATGCCGAGAAACTCGGCACCCGCCATGATCCAGAGCGCGGCGCTGTTGAAAAAGGCCAGCACCAGGTACATCGCCGCATGCACCGGGTTGCGCGCGGTGATCACCATGGTGGCGGCGAAGATCAGCACCACGGCGAAAAAGTAGAAAATGGCCTGTGTAATCAAGACTGTGCCCCTGTCACCTGGCAGCCCACCACGCTACCGATACCGCGCATCGGCGGCGCGGTCGGCGGCAAGCTGTTTCTCATATTGATCACCGACGGCGAGCAGCCGATCCTTGGTCATGATGTTCTCGCCCCGGTTTTCCATGTGGTATTCGTGAATCCGGGTCTCGACAATGGAATCCACCGGACAGGACTCCTCGCAGAAACCACAATAGATGCACTTGAACAGATCAATGTCATAACGCGTGGTGCGGCGCTGACCGTCCTCGCGTTCCTCGGATTCAATGGTGATCGCCAGTGCCGGGCAGACGGCCTCGCAGAGCTTGCAGGCAATGCAACGCTCCTCGCCATTCGGATACCGACGCAGGGCGTGCAGGCCACGGAAACGCGGCGACTGAGGCGCCTTTTCTTCCGGATACTGGATCGTGACCTTGCGCCGGAACAGGTTGCGCCCGGTCAGTTTCAGACCGAGCAACAGCTCCCACAAGAGAAACGTCCGAAGGAAATCACGAATTGCTGTCATGCCACACGCTCCAGGCCGTTACGCCGAGCCATCAATCAAACCAGGGGCCGAAACCGGCCAGAATCATCAGCGCCAGGACCACCAGCCAGACCACGGTCACCGGAATCAGCACCTTCCAGCCCAGTCGCATGATCTGGTCGTAGCGGTAGCGCGGAAACGTGGCGCGGAACCAAAGATAGAGATACAGGAAACCGGCGACCTTGATCACGAACCAGACCAGCCCGGGGACCAGATCGAATACCGGGCCAAGGACCGGCAGGCCGTGGAATGGCGAATACCAGCCACCCATGAACAGGATCACGGCCAGCCCCGAAATCAGGATCATGTTGGCGTATTCGGCGAGGAAGAAGACCGCGAAGGCAACGCCTGAATACTCCACATGGAAGCCAGCCACGATTTCCGATTCGCCCTCCGCCACGTCGAACGGCGCACGATTGGTCTCGGCCACACCGGAGATCCAGTAGACGACAAACAGCGGCAGCAGCGGCAACCAGAACCAGTTCCAGATCGGTCCCGCCTGCGACTGCACGATGCCGCTCATGTTCATCGTACCGGCCGCCATGAGCACGCCGACCAGGGCGAAGCCCATGGCAATTTCATAGGACACGATCTGCGCGGCAGACCGCATCGCACCAAGCATCGAGTACTTGGAGTTCGCCGCCCAGCCAGCGAGGATCACGCCGTAGACACCCAGCGACGTCATCGCCAGCACATAAAGCAGTCCGGCGTTGATATCGGTCAGCACAAGCCCGGCCCCGAACGGGATCACGGCCCAGGCGGCCAGCGCCGGCATCAATGACAACAACGGGGCGATCAGGAACAGGAATCGGTTGGCGTTGGCCGGCAACACCACTTCCTTGAACATCAGCTTGAACACGTCGGCGAAAGGCTGCAGCAGACCCAGTGGACCGACACGGTTGGGCCCATTGCGATTCTGGATCCAGCCGATGATCTTGCGCTCGGCATACGTCAGGTATGCCACTGACAGGATCAGTGGTCCGAGAATGACGCCAATCTTGGTCAGGATCCAGACCAGTTCTATCAACTCAGCCATGCGTGTCTCGCAACCCTTGTCATCGTCCTGACAACCACGTCACTGGAGCCGGACGTGCACCGATGCAGCACTTGCGTGCCCGCGCCGCACCTTTGTCGTTTATCGTTTTGCCGGCGACAGCCGACCCGAAGCCCGCTCTCAAGCCTTGCGCACTGCAATGCGCCCGAACTGGGCACCAAGCCCGGCCGTCTCCCGCACCCCTGCAGGTACAACCACCGCCCCCCGCGGCACGGCATCGTCCAGCACCAGGGGCATGCGGACATCACCGCCGTCCTGACGCAGCAGCACCCAATGCTCATCTGCCAGGCCCTGGGCCGCTGCTTCATCCGGATGCATGCGCGCGCGGACATCGCGCGCGGCGTCGGTCTGCTGCAGTGCCATCGCCCGCCGCACAAGGCCATCGCCGGAATACAGCGGCACCAGGCCGATGCGCTGCAGGCCCTCCGAAACCGGAGCCGGCATGCTGCTAGCCAGGGAACCAGCTGACATTGCCGCTGCGGACAATCCCCCGGACAACGCTTCAAGCTCATCGGTGATTTCGTCGGCGGCATTGTAGCCGAAGCCGTCAAGCTCCAGCAGATTGCCGAGCACGCGCAGGATCTTCCAGCCGGGGCGCGCCTCGCCCGGCGGCGCCGCCACCCCCGGGAAGCGCTGCCAGCGACCTTCGGTATTGACCAGGGTGCCGGCCGTCTCACCAAAACTGGATGCCGGCAACAGGATGCTGGCGTAATCCCGCATGGCGTCGGTCACGAAGGGCGTCACGGCGATCACGCTGTTCGCCTGTGCCAGCGCCTTGAGCGCCAATGCGCTGTCATGGCAATCCAGCTCCGGCTCGGTGCCGAACAACACATAGGTATCGAGGTGCTCGCGGAGCATGCCGGTTGCGTCAAGCCCGGCCTGGTCGCAGGCCCGCCCACCGGCCTGGCGATGCGGCAAGGCACCAGCGATCCATGCGCCAACCGCGGCCGCGTCTTCGGCAACCACACCGTGCGGATTATTGCCGAGTTCCGCCAGATGGGCGGCCAGGGTACGCAGAGTCGCCGCCTGCGGATGGGTTTCGGCGACACTGCCAAGCAATACCAGACCACGTTCCGCCTGCACCAGTGCGGCGGCAAGATTCTTTTCGGTCTCGCCGATCGCCTGTCCATCGGCCAGCTCGACGACCCCATCGGGCGCCGATTTTCCGGCTGCCTCGGCGCCGGCGAGCACCAACGCCGCCAGTGCCGGCACCAGCTGCTCCGGGGCGACTGCGAACTGATCCGCCTCGTAAGTCAGCTCCTGTACCATCGGGTTCAGGTAGGCAACCCGGCCACCGGCCCTTGCAGCCTTGCGCAGGCGATGATTGAGGATCGGCTGCTCACTGCGCAGAAGCCCGCCGACCACCAGCGTCACATCGCGGGTGTCCAGCGCTTCCAGCGGCAGCCCCAGCCAGGGGAACGCCGGGCGTTCGAACTGATCGGAGAAATCGCTCTGCCGCAGGCGGCTGTCGATATTTTTTCCACCCAGGCCCCGCAACAGGCGCCCGAGCAGATACTGTTCTTCCAGCGTTGCCTGCGGCCCGGCAAGCACACCGATCTGCTCTGCTGCGGTGGCACGCAGGCTGTCAACGGTCAATTCCAGCGCGGTATCCCAACTCACCGCCCGCCAGCGACCATCAATCCTGGCCATCGGTTCGGTCAGCCGTTCGTCGCTGGCAAGCCCCTGATAGGCAAAGCGGTCACGGTCCGCGATCCAGCATTCGTTAATGGCATCGTTGTCGCGTGGCACGACCCGCTTGATCGCGCCCTGCACATGGTGAATCTGAAGATTGGTGCCAACGCTGTCATGCGGCGACACTGACGCGTGGCTCAGCATTTCCCAGGCGCGGGCGGTGAAACGATAGGGCTTCGAGGTCAGCGCGCCCACCGGGCACAGGTCGATGATGTTGCCGGACATTTCGGAGTGCACGCCACGACCGACAAAGGTCGAGATTTCGGTGTGCTCGCCACGGAACATGCCGCCCAGCTCCGAGGTGCCCGCCACCTCGTCGAGGAACCGGACGCAACGGGTGCAGTGGATGCAACGGGTCATCTCGGTGGCTATCAGCGGGCCCAGGTTTTCATCCTTGACCACGCGCTTGCGCTCGCTGAAGCGGGACACGCCGCGGCCGTAGCCCAGCGCCAGATCCTGCAATTCGCATTCGCCGCCCTGATCACAGATCGGGCAGTCCAGCGGGTGGTTGATCAGCAGGAACTCCATGACCCCTTTCTGCGCCTTCAGCGCGCGTTCGGAGCGGGTCCGGATCTTCATGCCCTCCGCCACCGGCGTGGCACAGGCCGGCAACGGCTTCGGCGCCTTTTCCACATCCACCAGACACATCCGGCAGTTGGCGGCGATGGACAGTTTTCGGTGATAGCAGAACCGCGGCACCGCGACATCGGCCTTGTCGGTGGCCTCGATGATCATCGAGCCCTTGGGCGCCTGCATTTCGACGCCATCGACCTCGATCGTGACCAGGTCAGGATTGCTGGCTTCGGCCTGTTCGCTCATGCGGCAGCTCCTGCGGCACCGTTCACCATGGAACGGCCATGCTCGATGTAGTACTCGAATTCGTGACGGTAGTGCTTGAGGAAACTCTGTACCGGCCAGGCAGCCGCCTCACCGAAGGCGCAGATGGTATGGCCGGCGATCTGCCCGGCCGCCGCCTCCAGCAAGTCCAGATCCTCTGGCCGGCCCTTGCCGTCCAGAATCCGGCGCAGGACCCGATACATCCAGCCGGTCCCTTCGCGGCAGGGTGTGCACTGACCGCAGGACTCGGCGTAGTAGAAACGACTGATCCGGCAGATGGCCTTGACCATGTCCGTGGCCTCGTCCATGACGATCACGCCGCCGGACCCCAGCGCCGAGCCCGCCTTGGCCAGACTGTCGTAGTCCATGTCCAGTTCGAGCATGGTCTCGCCAGGCACCACCGGCATTGACGAGCCACCCGGGATCACCGCTTTCAGTTCACGGCCATAGCGTACGCCGCCGGCCATCTCCAGCAGATCGCGGAACGGCGTACCCAGCGAGATCTCGAAATTCGCGGGCTTCGCCACGTGGCCCGACATGCAGAAAATCTTGGTGCCGCCGTTGTTCGGCTTGCCCAGATTCAGGAACCAGTCGGCACCCTCGCGCATGACCGCCGGTACCGAGGCCAGGGTCTCGGTATTGTTGATCGTGGTGGGACGGCCATAGAGACCGAACTGCGCCGGGAACGGCGGCTTGAAGCGAGGCTGACCCTTCTTGCCTTCCAGCGACTCCATCAACGCCGATTCCTCACCGCAGATGTAGGCCCCGGCACCGTAATGGTTGTGCAGATCGAAGTCGACGCCGGAACCGCGGATATCCTTGCCGAGCAGGCCTGCCTCATGGGCCTCCTTCAGAGCGCCTTCCATGCGCTCGAACGGCACGTGGTGAAACTCGCCACGCAGGTAGTTGTAGCCCACGGTCGCGCCCATCGAGTATGCCGCGATGGCCATCCCTTCGATCAGCGCATGCGGATTGAAGCGCAGGATATCGTGGTCCTTGCAGGTGCCGGGCTCGGACTCATCGGAGTTGCACAGCAGATACTTCTGACCCGGCGCATTGCGGGGCATGAAGCTCCACTTCAGGCCAGCGGCAAAACCGGCGCCACCGCGGCCACGCAACGCCGCCTTTTTCACCGTTTCGATAATCTCTTCCGGCGGCGTCTTCTCGGCCAGGATCTTTTCCCAGGCCTGGTAGCCATCGACCTTGCGATAGTTTTCCAGGGTCCAGGGCTGGTCGAACGCCAGCGTCTGAAAGCAGACTTCGTTCGCCATGTCTTACTCCAGCTCGTCCAGGATCTTGTCCACCTTCTCCGGCGTCAGGTGGGTGTGGTAATGACCGTCGACCACCATCATCGGACCACCGGTGCACGCAGCAAGGCACTCTTCCTCCACCTTGAGGGTGATGCGGTTGTCCGGTGTGGTTTCGCCGAGCCGGATACCAAGCTTTTTCTCGCAGTGCCCGACGATCTCGTCGGAACCCATCAGCATGCAGGAGATGTTGGTGCAGATATTGACCTTGTGCCGACCCACCGGCTTGGTGTCGAACATGGTGTAGAAGGTCGCCACCTCGTAGATCTGCACCGGCGGCAGATCCAGATACTCGGCCAGCGCGTCCATCAGGGCATTGGTCAGATAACCACCATTGGAGTCCTGCAGCACATGCAGCGCCGGGATGACCGCCGAACGCTTGCCTTCCGGCGGGAACTTGGCAAGCCAGTGGTCGATTTCGCGGCGCACGTCCTCGGACAGCACCTGGTTGGCGTCGGAAACCGCACTCATCGGTCAATCTCCCCGAAAACAATGTCCTGCGTGCCGATCAAAGCGACAACGTCGGCCAGCATGTGGCCACTGGCCATTTCGTCCATGGCGGCCAGGTGGGTGAAGCCGGGCGCCCGCACCTTGAGCCGGTAGGGCTTGTTGGCACCATCGGAGATCAGATAACAGCCGAACTCACCCTTCGGCGCCTCGACCGCGGCGTACGCCTCACCGGCCGGCACCGAGTAACCTTCCGTGAAGAGCTTGAAGTGATGGATCATGGATTCCATGTCGTCCTTCATCTCTTCCCGGCTCGGCGGCACGATCTTGTGGTCATCCAGCATCACCGGACCGGGGTTGCGCCGCAGCCAGGCGATGCACTGTTTCACGATCTCGCAGGATTGACGCATCTCCTCGATCCGCACCAGATAACGGTCGTAGCAATCGCCGTTGGTGCCCACAGGGATTCTGAAATCGAGTTCGTCATAGACCTCGTAAGGCTGCTTCCGACGCAGATCCCATTCCACGCCGGAGCCACGCAGCATCGGCCCGGTAAAGCCGAGTTCCAGCGCGCGTTCCGGCGACACCACGCCGATACCCACCAGCCGCTGCTTCCAGATGCGGTTATCCGTCAGCAGCGTCTCGTAATCGTCGACGCAGGCCGGGAAGCGCTCGCAGAAGTCGTCCAGAAAATCCAGCAGAGAACCCTGGCGCGCGGCGTTGAGATGTTTCATGTCCCGGTCACTGCGGAAGCGCGAGGCATCGTACTGGGGCATGCGCTCGGGCAGATCGCGATAGACGCCACCCGGACGGTAGTAGGTGGCATGCATGCGCGCACCGGACACCGCCTCGTAGACGTCCATCAGGTCCTCGCGCTCACGAAAGCAGTACAGGAACACTGTCATGGCGCCCACATCGAGGCCGTGGGCACCAAGCCACATCAGGTGATTCAGAATACGGGTGATCTCGTCAAACATGGTGCGGATGTACTGCGCCCGACGTGGCGGCGTAATGCCGAGCAACTTCTCGATGGCCAGCACGTAACCATGCTCGTTGCACATCATGGATACGTAATCCAGCCGGTCCATGTAGCCGATGCTCTGGTTGTACGGCTTGCTTTCTGCAAGCTTCTCGGTGGCCCGGTGCAGCAGACCGATATGCGGATCGGCCCGGCGAATGGTCTCACCTTCCATCTCCAGCACCAGCCGCAGCACGCCGTGCGCCGCTGGATGCTGCGGACCAAAATTCATCGTGTAGGAGCGAATATCAGCCATTATCGGCGCCCTCCTGCGGCTGATCGGCGTCCGCGTAGCGGCTGTCCTGGCGCACCACCCGCGGCACCAGCACTCGCGGCTCGATGGAGACCGGCTCGTAGACCACTCGCCCCTTCTCCTCGTTGTAACGCACTTCCACGTTACCGATCAGCGGGAAATCCTTGCGGAACGGATGGCCGATGAAACCATAGTCGGTCAGGAGACGACGCAGATCCGGGTGGCCCTCGAAAATGAGTCCGTAAAGATCGAAAGCCTCGCGCTCGAACCAGTTGACCCCGGCCCAGACGTCGATCACCGACGGCACCACCGGGAAGTTGTCGTCCTCACAGAACACGCGCACCCGCAAGCGATGGTTGTGGGTCACCGAGAGCAGATGGTAAACGGCGGCGAAACGACGCCCGGTATTGGTTTCAATGGTGTCGACACCATAGATCCCCGTAAGGCCCAGGCGCGCGAAGCTGTTCCCTTTCACGCCGCGGGAAAAGCCGGCATTCGAGGCCTGCTCGGTGATCCACTCGCCCTCGCCGTAGGCGGCGTAGTCGACTCCACAGAGGTCGATGAGTTGCTCAAAGCGGAATGGCTGCTCGTCCCGCAACGCGGTCATGACCTCGATCAGTTCGGCGGGCCTCAGCTCGATGGTCAGCTCGTCCAGATCCCGCCGCGCTGACAGGACATGGTCGCCAAACCGTTCGCGCAGATGTTCCAGCAGGCCATCAAGGGCGTCAGTCATGGTCACTCTATCCTGAGAGGCTAGCGGGCAATGGTATTGGTACGGCGGATCTTGTTCTGCAATTGAACAATGCCGTAAAGCAGGGCCTCGGCCGTCGGCGGACACCCGGGGACGTAGACATCCACTGGCACGATTCGGTCGCAGCCCCGCACCACCGAGTAGGAGTAATGGTAGTAGCCGCCACCATTGGCACAGGACCCCATGGATATCACCCACTTGGGATCGGACATCTGGTCGTAGACCTTGCGCAGGGCCGGCGCCATCTTGTTACACAAGGTGCCGGCAACAATCATGACGTCGGACTGGCGCGGACTGGGTCGGAAAATCACGCCGAAACGATCCATGTCGTAGCGCGCGGCACCGGCGTGCATCATCTCGACGGCGCAGCAGGCCAGACCGAACGTCATCGGCCACATGGACCCGGTCCGCGCCCAGTTGATCAGCTTGTCTGCCGAGGTGGTGACAAAGCCCTTTTCAAGAACGCCTTCTACTCCCATTCCAGCGCTCCCTTCTTCCATTCGTAAAGAAACCCGATCAGCAAAATGCCGAGAAACACCGCCATCGCCCCGAAACCGAACAGGCCGACCTCGTCAAGCACGATCGCCCACGGAAACAGGAAGGCTATTTCGAGATCGAAAATGATGAACAGGATTGCGACCAGGTAATAACGCACATCAAATTTCATGCGCGAATCTTCGAATGCCTCGAAGCCGCACTCATATGGCGAGTTTTTTTCGTCGTTTGGCCGCCGCGGCCCCAGAACAAAACCCACCGTGATGAGCACAACACCCATACCCAGGCCGACGATGATGAAAAGCAGGATTGGCAGATAACCTTCGAGCATTCGAGCGTCCTCGACTGGCGCCCGCTGGGAGCGCGTATCCGGACAACACGCGCGCAGACGCATTTCGCAGTGCAGTATAAAGTTGCGCGACTTGTCGCGTCAACCAGCACTCCGATAAAAATTTCTTAAAATTCAGAATCTTACGAAATTTTCTGCGCGGATCGCGCAGAGATTGGTGCGGATGGCCGGACTCGAACCGGCACGGCTTGCGCCACTGCCCCCTCAAGACAGCGTGTCTACCAGTTCCACCACATCCGCTGATACTCAGGGTTGGATCCTGTAAGCCGGGCGAAGTCTA
>SKGQ01000112.1 GCA_007117515.1 Ectothiorhodospiraceae bacterium
ATCGGACACGAGCGCGAACGTGGGAATTGCTCAGTGTTTCCTCAAGCGACGTCAGGACGGAAAAAAGCTTGTCCTCACGCGGCACGGGGCCCGGTGCGGTCCCGGGAGCATTCGGGCCAGTGCAAGGCTGCGAGCGATGCGCCTCCGTCGGGAGAAGGCGCGCGGCGGCGCAGTCATTCTGTAAGCTGTCGCGCGGGCGGGGACTTTCCTATACTGTGCCGCCTCGCTCGCCACACCAGCACCGTACTTCATGGATCAGCTCAGCATCACCCGCCCCGACGACTGGCACCTGCATCTGCGCGACGGCGCGGTGCTTGCCGATGTCGTGCCGTTCACCGCCCGGCGCTTCGGCCGCGCGATCATCATGCCCAACCTGACGCCGCCAGTCACCGAGCCGGCCATGGCCGCCGCCTACCGGGATCGAATCATGGCGGCGATACCGGAAGGCAGCGGCTTTCGTCCTCTGATGACGCTGTACCTGACGGATAACACCTCGGCGGAAATGATTCGCGAGACGGCGACGGACAAGCTGATCACTGCGGTCAAGCTGTATCCGGCTGGTGCGACCACCAACTCGGATGCCGGCGTCACCAATCTGGATCACTGCGAGGACGTGCTCTCCGTGATGGAGGAGGTCGACCTGCCGCTGCTGGTGCATGGCGAGGTCACCCATGGCGACGTGGATATCTTCGACCGCGAGCGGCGCTTTATCGATGAGCGACTGATGCCGCTGCTGCAGCGGCACCCTCGCCTGCGGCTGGTGTTCGAGCACATCACCACCGCCGAAGCCGTGGAATTCGTGCGCCAGGCCGGGCCCAACATCGGCGCGACGATTACCCCGCAGCACCTGCTGTTCAACCGCAATCACATACTGGTGGGCGGCATCCGTCCGCACTACTACTGCCTGCCCATCCTGAAACGTGAATCCGATCGCACGGCCCTGCTGGAGGCTGCCACCTCCGGTGAGCCGAAATTCTTCCTCGGCACCGACAGCGCACCCCATGCCCAGGGCGCCAAGGAATCGGCCTGTGGGTGTGCCGGCTGCTTTTCGGCTCCGGCCGCCATCGAACTCTACGCCGAAGCCTTTGAGTCTGCCGGTCGACTGGAGCGGCTGGAAGGATTTGCCAGCCACTTCGGCGCCGATTTCTACCGCCTTCCACGCAATACCGACCGCATCATGCTGCGACGGGAACCCTGGCGCGTCCCGATGGACTATGGGTTTGGATCTGAACGGATCGTACCCTTGCGGGCGGGCGAGACCCTGCAGTGGCGACTGGATGGAGAGCAGGGGGGCGCGGCATGAGCGAAGCCGAGAAGGACACCAGTACGGAAACGACGACGGCGAAACCAACCAGCGCCATGGCTCAACGCTTCCGCAGTTATCTGCCAGTGGTGGTGGACGTCGAAACCGGAGGTCTGAACTGGAATACCGATGCCCTGCTTCAGGTTGCCGCCGTCATTCTGCGCATGGACGACAACGGTCGCATGTATCCGGCAGAGACACATTCCTGCCATGTGCAGCCGTTCGAGGGTGCCAACATCGACCCCAAGTCCTTGCAGATCAACGGCATCGATCCGCATCACCCGCTGCGCATCGCCTACAGTGAACAGGACGCCCTCGGGCGGATCTTCAAGCCGATCCGCCAGGAAGTGCGCGACACCGGCTGCACCCGCGCGATTCTGGTGGGGCACAACGCCACCTTCGATCTGTACTTCATGAATGCCGCCGTGGAACGCGCCGGCATCCGCCGCAACCCGTTCCACCCCTTCGGCAGCTTCGATACCGCCACCCTCGGCGGCCTGGCCTATGGCCAGACCGTCCTGGCCCGCGCAGTCAGAGCCTCCGGCGCCGAATGGCAAGGCGCCGAGGCCCACTCCGCAGTCTACGATGCGGAGAAAACCGCGGAACTGTTCTGCGGCATCGTCAATGCGTGGGATGAAAGTATCGGGATACCGCCGGCCCGCTGAGGCGGGCGGCGGCGTTTAACGTTTTAAGTTTTAAGTTTTAGGTTTTAGGTAACTGACGTTAAACATAAAACATAAAACGTAACACCTTACACATTGGTTTATTCCTGCCTCCCCATCATCCGGTTCCACAACTCCCTCGCCGTCTCCGGATCCCTGTCCCGATCCACATCCAGGCTGAGGGTCTCGATGTCCATGCGGCTGCGCTCGGTCCTGGGCGGGATCAGGCGGTAGGTGAAGACATGGGGGCGGTCATCGCGCAGCCACTCGAAGGCCTGGCCATAGCGCAGGTCGTGGAAATACAACTCGCCGTCCCGTTCCACCACCTGGTAGTAGCCGTCCGAAACTCTTAGCAGGTCGCGGACGATGGGCTCGCCCATGTGCGGCACCAGATACTGGGCATTGCGCTGGAAGTGCACGAAGTCCTGGGGCGGGCGGTCGTCCAGCCGGCTGTGAAAGCCCACCAGATAGCCGTCCGGCGTCTCCACAATGGCCCGCCACAGCACGTTGTTGAAGATCGTCGGCTTGACGAACATGCGCTGATAGCTGATATCCCGCTGCGCCAGCGTGGCCGCGAACACGTCCTCCACCTGGCTCTTGTTGTGGAGCGTGAACACCAGATACAGGCTGGACAGGGTAATACCGCTCACCGCCAGCACCGTTCGGGCCGGGCGCTTCGGCTTCAGCAACAGAAGCCAGATAACGGTAATCAGCAGCGGCAGGGTATAGAGCGGATCAATCACGGAAATGCTGGCAATGGCAAAATGCTGGTCACTGAATGGCAGCAGGAGCTGAATGCCATAGGAAGTGAAGGCGTCGATTGCCAGGTGGCTGAGCAGCACCAGCCAGAGCATGATCGACCAGTTCTGCCAACCCACCTTGTCGCCTGCATGGATGCGGCTGGCCAGCCAGCCGATTACCACGGCGGCAATGGTCACGAAAAGCAGCGAGTGGGTGATACCGCGATGAAAGGTCAGCGCTGCAGCATCACCCATCAGCGCACCGATCGGCACATCGATATCGGGCAGCAAGGCGATGCCCGCGCCCCAGAACACCGCCTTGTTGCCGATCCGGCGACCCAGCGTGGTCTGGCCGATGGCACCGCCCAGCAGCATATGCGAGACCGTATCCATCGCCCTAGCCCCCGGTGAGTCCGGACAGCAACAGGGTCGCCAGACCCGGTTGAATCGCCATCCCGGTAATGTCGGTGATGGTGGTCAGCATCCGGCCGGCATTGGTGATTGAATCCAGCAGCATCCGTGGCTCTCCCGGCAAGTCAGCAAGCCACGGGATTGTCCATGCACGGACTGACGTTTGCCAGCCTCGGGCATCAGGACATGATCGACATGAAGAACGGGGTCCAGGCCAGCACCAGGACAACTGCCAGTAGCAACTCCACGCGAATGATCATCCGCAGCCGCGCCTGACCCGCGGCGTCCGCATCACCCATCACCACCTTCGACATCAAGGCGTCCAGCAACAGACCCGACAACCAGAGCGGCATCAGCGCAGGATTCACCACCGTCATGACGAAGCCCCAGCCCTCGTAGACGATGGGTTGATCCGGCCGGGTTGCAAGCAGAATGGAGAGCACGGTGAAACCCGCCAGCACGCTGCGCAGAACACCCATCTGGCGGAAAAAATGGGCGAGGCGGGCTTTCAGGGTCTGCAACATGGTGGTATGTCCGCTGCGGTCAGAAGTCTCGCTTTGCATCTGTTTTCCTCTGCGAAATCGGGCAATTTTTCCTCAGCGCAGCAGCATCCGCAGCCACACCCAGATATTGAAAACACTCATCAGTGCCGCTGCCACGTAGGTCAATGCCGCGGCAGTGAGTATCCTGCGTGCCGCCGGCTCATCCTCGGGTTTCAGATAGCCGGCCTCCAGCAATGGCAGCGCCCGACGGAAGCTGGCGTCAAATTCGGTGGGTAGCGTAATGAGATGCACGAGAACCGCAAGCCCGACACTGCCAAGCCCGGCCGCCAGCAACATGACCGCACTGGCCGGGACCCGGGTCAGAATCAGCAGCACCGGAATGGCAAGCAGCAGGAAACCGCCGAAACGCTGGGCTCTGGCGGCAAACACCGCCAGACGCGTGCGCCACACCAACGGCTGGTAACCAATCGCATCCTGCAGGGCGTGGCCGACCTCGTGGGCGGCCACGGTGACCGCGGTCAGGTGCTTGCCATCGTGGTTCGCCGGCGACAGCCGTACTACCTTTTCCATCGGATCGTAATGATCGCCCTGCTCGGTGGATTCAACCCGCACATGGTCAAGCTGCAAGCGCTTCAGCAGGTGGCCGGCAAATTCTGCGCCTGTCCCCGGATAGCGATCCTCGGGTGTGCGGTAGCGCGCCATGACCCGGCGTACCCAGAGCGACGGACCATAGATCAGAGCCAATAGCAGGAGGCCGCCGATTATCAGTGGCAGCATGCCTGAACCTCCTGGCCACGATCCGCCTCGCGCGCGCCCCCCTGCATTCGGTAGCATGTGGGTTCAGCAGGGATGCCAGCAGGCCGGCAAAGGTCCGGGTAGCCCGTCACCGACACCCGATAACCGGAAAACACGGCAACGGGGCGTCGATTTGATTCGACAGAGACAACAGACATCATGGCAACCTCCGACACCCAGAAAAAAGAGCGCGCGTTACGCGCCAGAGAATTCCTCGAAACCCTGAAAGAGCGGTATCCGCACTGTTTCACCAGTGAC
>SKGQ01000165.1 GCA_007117515.1 Ectothiorhodospiraceae bacterium
AAAAGAGCAATAGAGGAGCTTTCCGCTATCGTCGCCTCTGGACTTGTCTCTGTCGCTCATGACCGATCCTCGGTTGTATGCGGTGCCTTGCGTCGGCGGCAAACTACCGCCGCGTTTCACTGAAACCTTGCCTGCATTTGGCAGGTCACGCAAGGAATTGATCGCCGTTCCGGGGCTCCCTCATCGGCAGTTTTCACCCCGTTCCGTATGTCAGACCACCAGTATCACTGACCGTTCGGTCGAAGTGCACGGATCAGCGACGCGGAATGCCACCCAGCCGGTCACTTCACGTTGCAAGGACCGGGGCCTGGCCAGCCCCCTGCCGGCATCTGCCGTTAGCCAGCGACCATCGAGGCGCGGTCCTTGAGAACGGCATCGACCAGACCGTATTCCACCGCCGCCTCGGGACTGAGGAAGTTATCGCGGTCGGTGTCCTGCTGGACCTTTTCCAGTTCCTGGCCGGTGTGATGAGCCAGAATCCGGTTGAGACGTTCGCGGATGGAGAGGATTTCCCGCGCGTGGATGTCGATATCCGAGGCCTGCCCCTGATAACCACCCAGCGGCTGGTGGATCATCATGCGCGAGTTGGGCAGACAATACCGTTTGCCGTCGGCGCCACCGGCCAGGAGCAGCGCTCCCATGCTTGCGGCTTGCCCCAGGCAGACCGTGCTTACGTCGGGCCGGATGAACTGCATGGTGTCGTAGATCGCCATACCTGCCGTCACCGAGCCACCCGGCGAGTTGATATACAGGTTGATGTCCTTGTCCGGATTCTCGGACTCCAGGAACAGCAGTTGCGCGACCAGCAGATTGGCCATGTGATCTTCCACCGGCCCAACCAGGAAAACGACCCGCTCCTTCAGCAGGCGCGAGAAGATGTCGTAGGCCCGCTCGCCGCGGGAGGTCTGTTCCACCACCATCGGCACGAGGTTGGCGAACACGGCGTTCGGATCCTGGCCGTCGCTGCTGTGACTCATTACTTGCTTTCCTCGCTGCTTTCGTCGTCGGCGGCTGCATCCTGGGACGGCCGCCTGGACGGATTGAGAAGATCCTCGAGTGCCATGGAGACATCTGTGACCGTCGCCTGTTCCACCGCCCAGTCGACCACCTGATCTTCCAGCACGTTGATTTCCAGCGCCTGCATCAACTGTCGATTCTGCGTGTACTGCTTGATCACTTCTTCCGGCTTTTCGTAGCTGGCTGCCATTTCCCGCAGACGCTGACTCAGCCGCTCATGATCGAGCCGGATATCGTTATCGGCAATCAGCCGATTCATGACCAGCCCCAGGGTCACGCGGCGGCGGGCCTGGCCTTCGAAGATCTCGGCCGGCAAATCCCGGTCGTCGGCATCACCCGTCTGCTGCTGCAGACGCTGCTTCATCTGCTGCTGCAGGGCCTCTATCTCGCCATCAACCAAAGCCTTCGGCAGGGTCAATTCGTTGGACTGCACCAGATGTTCGGTGACCTGCTCCTTGAGCCGCGCGTTGGTGGCGCGAGCCGACTCGCTCTCGAGATTCTTCTGAATCAATTCACGCAAGCCCTGCAGGCCGCCTTCCTGAACCCCGATCGCGGTGGCCAGCTCGTCATCGAGCTCTGGCAGGCGGGGCTCCCGCACTTCCTTGACCTGGGTCTTGAACACCGCCGTCTTGCCAGCGATTTCCTGGGTCGGGAAATCCTCACCGAAGGCATATTCAATATCTTTCTGATCGCCAGCCTTGAGCCCCTTGAGGGCGTTCTCGAATTCGGGTGGCATGGTTCCGGAGCCGATTGTGACGGGCTGATCCTCGCCGCTGCTGCCGGGGAATTCCTCGCCCTCGACGGTGCCAACGAAGTCGACGATGACGCGATCGCCTTCCTCAGCCGCACGCTCTACCGGCTCGAAATCGGCGCGCTGCTTGCGCAGATCCTCCAGCACCCGATCCACGTCGGCCTCGGTGACTTCGGCAACCGGTCGCTCAAGGGTCATGCTGTCAATGCCCTGTACCGCAATATCCGGCATCACCTCGAACACCGCCTCGTACTGCAGGTCGCCCTCAACCAGGCCCTGCTTGACCTCCACCTGGGGCGCCCCCGCCGGATTCAGCGACTGCTCCTGCAGCGCTTCGCCGTAGGTCTGCTGCACGACTTCCGACAGCACCTCGTTACGAACCTGGCCACCGTAGCGCTTCTCGACGACCTTAAGCGGCACCTTGCCGGGCCGGAAACCGTCCAGCCGCGCCGTGCGCGCGAGGTTCTGCAAACGGGCACGAACCTCGTCATCAAGCCGGGCGGCCGGCACCTGGACGCTCATGCGGCGCTCCAGGCCTTCAGTGGTCTCTACGGTCACTTCCATCAGAACATCCTCTTCGTGTCATGATCCGGTCGCCCTCAGCGGTAACGGCCGAATTCCGGTGTTGGTGCGAAAGGAGAGACTCGAACTCTCACGGGGGATTACCCCACTGGATCCTAAATCCAGCGCGTCTACCAGTTCCGCCACTTTCGCCTGTCCAATTCCAGCGGCACCCAAAGGCCCTGGATGGTGTACCGATGCAAGCTGCCCGAGTACTGTTCCCAGAAACGAAAATGGCCTACGGACATCGCCCGTAAGCCAATCTTTGGTGACTCTGCCGGTCTTTTCTCGGACATTGCCTCCAGCATGCCTGCGCGGCAGCGCCTGAAACGCATGCCCGCCCATGCGGATCGAAACTGGTGGGCCGTCAGGGACTCGAACCCCGAACCTACTGATTAAGAGTCAGCTGCTCTACCAATTGAGCTAACGGCCCAACACGGACTCAGGAAGCCCGTCAAAAACTGGGGTGGACGATGGGACTCGAACCCACGACGACTGGAATCACAATCCAGGGCTCTACCAACTGAGCTACGCCCACCATTAAAAACCGTGTCGGCGCCGGGGCCGGGCGCTGGCACACACCTTTCGCGGTCCGATAACGGCGAAGGAGTACAACACGCCATACCTCCAGCGTCAACTGCAGGCGCGGCGCGCTTCCGTACCGGGGAACGGGGCCGTACACTTGGCGGCGTAGGGAAAGTCAAGCGGCCCGGATGCGCCTTCCGTACCGGCCAGCCGCACACGGTTCCAGCCAGCACGAAGGTGACATATTGACCCAACATGATCGGTATCGCCTGGACCGGGATCGCCTCCTGCGCGGGCCATTGCGGGAACTGACCATTCATCAGCAGCAGCCGGGTTCGCAACTGCGCCACGGTGAGCCGGTGCCCGAGTACTTCAGCGCCTGACCATGGCAGCGTTTCTGGATAACTTTCACGATCTGCATGATCCACTGCCGGAGGCGGTCCTGGTGTTGGACGCGCACGGCTGTCTGCTCGCCGCCAACAGCGCCTGCCGCCGCCTCCTGCTCCCGCGTGCCGATGACTTCGTCCCCGGGATGCCGATTGAGCCACTGCTGAAGACTCCATCGGATGCCCGCAGGCTCCGGCACATGCTGCCCCAGTGGTTGCAGACCCGGCAGGCGCTGCCCGTCCGGCTTGTCTTCCGCGGCGAGGGGCAGACGGATCACCATGGCATGACCTGCATCGGCTTCAGGATCGAGTCCAATGCGGAAGACGTGCCAGCCGTGCTGCTCCGCTGCCAGGCCCCGGAAAACCTGCTGGATCGCCGTCTCACTGCCCTGCATCAGGAGCTGGAGCACAGCGGCGTCCAGGAGCGCCACGCCAGATGGAGCGCCGCCGCCCAGGAACTGCTGGCAGAACTATCCGGCCGCTTCATCAACGTCAGCCCCGCGGAAATGACTGCAGCCATCGACCGGTCCCTGGAACAACTGGGAGCCTTCCTGGCGGCAGATCGCGCCTACGTGTTCCGCTACGACATGCAGGCACGAACCGCCAGCAACACCCATGGGTGGTGCAGGACCGGTATCGAACCGCAACGGGGCTCGCTCCAGGACCTTCCGATTGCAATGTTCAGTGATCTGTTCGACGACACGTTGAACGGAATCATCACGACGATCGAGGACGTGGCGGCGAGCCCCGCGGATGACCCGATCGCCGGGATTCTGCAGCACCAGGGGATTCTCAGCCTGCAGCTGGTGCCGATGATGGACGGCGAATCGTGCCTGGGCTTCATCGGCGTCGACTATGTCGCCGAAGGCCATTGGTTCACGGTCGGCGAAACCGGACTCATGCGCGGCTTCAGCGATGTGCTGCTGAACGCGCTGCGACGGATCGAGAACCTGCAACGCATTCAGGAACAGTCCCGCTTCATGTCGGACCTCATCGACCACAGCGGTTCGCTGATCGCGGTCAAGGACCGCTCCAGTCGATACCGGATGGTGAACCAGGCGTGGCAGGATGCAGTGGACCTGACGGCAGAACAGGTCATCGGCCGCACCGACGCCGAGCTGTTCCCGGCCGAAGTGGCCAAGCAATTCATGCGCAATGATTCCCTGGTGGTGTCCAGCGGCCGGACCATGCACCTGGAGGAACAGATTGATGACCCAGACGGGTACCGCTATTTCATCACCACCAAATTCCCCACCCTGGACAGCAGCGCAGAGATCAACGGCCTGTGTGCCATGATCATGGAGATCACTGACCAGCGTCGTGCCCAGGAAACCGAACGCATGCGTTCCAGGACCCTGGCCGCGCTTGCCGAGGGGCGTGATTTCGACGAGGTGCTTGGCACCGTGACACGGCTCATCGAGGGCCATGTGAAGCATGCCATCTGCTCCATCATGGTCCGTGGCAAGGATCCGGAATACCTGGAACTCCTGAGCGGAAGCGCCCTGCCGGCGGATTATCGCAGTGTCATTGCAGATTTCCGCATCGCCCCCGGGGCCGGCGCCTGCGGCAGCGCCATGAGCAGCGGCAAACCGGTCTACTGTGCCGACATTTCCACCGACACGCGCTGGCGTGATCTCGGCACGGTTCGGGAGCTGGCGCTCGAGGCCGGCTTCAGTGCAGTCTGGTCCTACCCCTTCGGCAATAGCGAGGGTAAGCCGGAGGGTACGTTCGCCATCTATCGCACGCTTGCGGGCGCGCCATCCGCAGCGCATCAGGAGCTGTTGCAAGACACCGCACAGTTGCTCGCGCTGGCTTTCCAGCAGCGCATACTGGCGCGGCAACAGGTCGAACTGGAAGCCGCACGAGCCACCAGCAAGGCAAAAAGCCTGTTCATTTCCAGCTTCAGCCACGAGCTGCGAACGCCGCTGAGTGCCATCCTCGGTTTTTCCCGCCTGCTGGCAGAGGGTCCAGGGCTCTCGCAGGAACAGCGCAGCCAACTGCATCTGATTCGCCAGAATGGCGAGCAACTGCTGCGCCTGATCAGCGATATTCTCGACTTTGCCAGACTGGAAACGGAGCGCCCCGTAATCCGACCGACACGGATTGACCTGCATGCGCTGCTTGAGGATCTGGAGCAGACCTTTCGCCAGCGGGCCAGGGGAAAGGGGATCGCACTCGCGGTGGGGATGCTGGCCCCCGGCCCCACCATGCTTGCGGCTGATCGGGGAAAACTGCTTCAGATTCTGACGAACCTGCTGGACAACGGGCTGAAGTTCACGCCAAGCCACGGCCGGGTGGAGCTGACGGCCAGGCTGAAATCGGCAACGGAAGGGCGTCGGGCGGAACTGCGCATCCGGGTCCGCGATACCGGCCCCGGGCTCTCGCCGGCCGAGCAGCAGCGCGTGTTCGGTGTTTTCGAGCAAGGGGAAGCGGGCATCAGGGAAGGCGGCACCGGCCTGGGCCTTGCCATCTGCGATCAGCTGATACGGCTCATGGGCGGTAGCATCCGGCTCGAGAGCAAGGCCGGCAGAGGAACCACCTTCGATATTCGCCTGCCCGTGGACACGCTCGACACGGATCAGCCCGGCGCGGATGCGGAAACCCGGCTCAAGCCGGTGGCTATCGCCGCCCCGCGGCGCTCGCTGCGGCTCCTGCTCGTCGACGGTCCCGTTTCCCGGCATTCACCGCTGGAAAGACTGCTTGCCGACATCGGCTTTATCCCGCTGCGTATCGAGCAACCGCAACAGATCCTGGATCAGGCCGCGTCCCACGATGTCGATGCATTGATCATCGCCGAGCAGGAAACCGGCTATCCCGCGCAAGCGTTCGTCGATCCGGTGCGCTCCCGGCACGGCCACCCGCTGCGCCATCTGCCCATTGCCATTCTGGAGACGCCCACACGCCAGCGCCCATCATCAGCGGGCAACCATGCCCAGGCCGATCGCCTGACCATCGAGGCCGACGGGAATACGCCCTACCGCCCGTTGCTCAACTGGCTCAGGGATGCCCTGGGGCTGGACTACGCCTACTCCACCTCGACAACGGAAGCCAGCGTCACCGAACCACCTCCCGGCCTCGACCCGACGGCGACCCGGCACCTTCCGGATCCCCTGCGGGAGCAACTCCGGGATGCATTGCTGGCGGGCGACATGACGCGTTTCAACGCAGGCCTGCAGTCCCTGGAAACGGTCTCGCCGCCATTGGCCCGGCATCTCGGCGCGCTTGCCAGCCGGTTTGACTACGCCGCGCTGGCCGAAATTGTCACGGATCCGCAGGATGGGGTGCAATGAACGGCAAACCGCTTACCATCATGGTGGTCGATGACCTGCCGGCCAATCTGCAGCTCCTCGGCGACCTGCTGCGGGCGGATGGCTACCGGGTTCTGCAGTTCCCCAGCGGTCCCCTGGCGCTCCGGGCCGCCAGTCGGGAAACGCCCGATCTGGTGCTGCTGGACATCCTGATGCCGGGCATGGACGGCTTTGAAGTCTGTCGCGCGCTTCGCCAGATCGACGAGTTGGACGAAACCCCCATCCTGTTCGTCAGCGCAGTGGATGACCTGCAACGCAAGATAGAAGCATTCCGCTGTGGCGGCGTGGATTACATCACCAAGCCATTCGAAAAACTCGAAGTACTGGCACGGGTGCGAACTCATCTGCAGCTGCGCCAGGCGCGCTTCGAACTCCGCGATCAGAACCGGCAGCTGGATCAAATGGTCGAGGAACGCACCCTCGCGTTGCGACGGGTTCAGGCACAGGCCCAGATCGGTGGCTTTTTCGTGGATCCGACTGATCGAAAGATTCATTGGCTGGGAGACGCCTGGCGCCTGCTGGGGCTGCCGGACGGCGCCCCGATCTCGCTGCCGGAGCAACTTCTTCTCGTCCATCCCGACGATCGGGATGCGCTGGAGGCCACGTGGGATGCTTTCTGGGATGCCGGTGGCCAGCATCCCTTGAGCATGGAGTTCCGGATTTCGAGTTCCGCAGGTACCCGTTGGCTCACGGCTGAGGTCACGGCAGAGCATCGGGAAGATGGGTCCCTGCATGCCGCCCGCGGGTTCCACCAGGACATCACCGAACGCAAGCGTCAGGAGCAGGAGCGCCGCGAAGAGCAGTCGCGACTGGTGAACGCGCTGGAGGCTGCCGAGGCGTCCACCTGGGAGTGGAACACCGTGACCGACACGGTGGTCTTCAGCGAGCGCTGGGCGAAACAACTTGGATGCCAACTGGGCGAACTGACCCCCGCGGCGAAGGAGCGCTGGCAGGAACGCGTGCATCCGGACGACGTGACCGCGGCCAGCGAAAACCTGCAGGCCTGCCTCGAGGGAAAAGCCGAGCGCTATAACGCCGAGTACCGTATCCGGCATCACCGGGGTCACTGGCTGTGGCTGCGCACCACGGGCCGCGCACTGCGCCGCTCGGCAACGGGCCGTGCCACCCTGATCGCCGGGATTGACATCGACGTCACGGAGCAGCGTGAACGGGAGGCGGCCATCTCAGCCGCCGCGCGGCGTGACACCGCAACCGGCCTCGCCAATCGACTCGGCTTTGCGGAGCATGTCAGTCGTATCCTCAGCCAGTCGGGCGACGGCACCGGGCCATCGGCGGCAGTGGTCTATATCGATCTGGATGACTTCGCCGCGGTCAACGCCGGATATGGGGCCGAAGCGGGCGATTCCTGCATCGAGCAAATCACGACGCGCCTGGAGCGGTTCATCGGCAGCCGCGACGATATCGGAAGAGTCGGCGGTGACGAATTCGCCCTGCTCCTGCGGGATGTCCAACCCGAGCTTCTGCCGATGCAACTGATGCGGCTGAAACAGCTCATCGGCGAGCCCCTGAGCCACGAGGACCAGCGCATTGACCTGACCGCCAGCCTTGGAGCCAGCCTTTCAGGAAGCCCGCAGTCGACAACCGATGCGGAGAGGCTGTTGCGGCAGGCTGACCACGCCATGTATCAGGCGAAGCTCAAAGGCAAGAACCGGCATTGCGTGTTTGACAATGCAGTGGAGGATTCAAAGCGCAGGAAATTCCAGATCTTAGAAGATATTGCCCGAGGGCTGCGCAACGGGGAATTCCGATTGCATTACCAACCCAAGATCTACATGCCCACCGGGGCGCTGATCGGCTTCGAGGCATTGATCCGCTGGCAACATCCCGAGCGTGGCCTCCTGCCGCCGGCGGATTTCATTCCAGTCCTGGGAAACCATACGCTTGCCGTCGACCTTCAGGACTGGGTCATCGGTGAGGCCATGGATCAGTTGCTGGACTGGGACAGCCGGGGCTTCTACACAAGCCTCAGCATTAACGTCGACGGCGTCAACCTCCACGATCCAGGCTTTCCGGAAAAGCTTCGCGGTGCACTCAAGCGTCGCGGATCCGTCGATCCGGAGCGGCTGGAACTGGAGATCCTCGAAACCAGCGCGATGGAGGACATGCCCTTCGTGTCGGAACAACTAAAGCAACTCCGGGATACCGGGTTCAAACTCTCATTGGATGATTTCGGCGCCGGTTACTCCTCGATGACCTTTCTCAAATGGCTGCCGGTACAAGTCATCAAGATCGACCAGAGTTTCGTCCGTGAACTGCTGGAGACCCCCGACAACGCCATGATCATCCAGAGCATCATGGGCTTGAGCCGCAGTTTCCGCAGGGACGTTCTGGCCGAAGGCGTGGAATCCGCGCTGCATGGTCGCCTGGTCATGGAACTCGGCTGCGAGATGGGCCAGGGCTATGCCATCGCCCGACCCATGCCACCCGAGATGATCCCGGCATGGCGCGACGCCTGGCGCGTCCCGTCCGAGTGGTGCCACTGTCGGCCACTGGACACGCTGATGATCAACGGTCTGCTTGCAGAACTCGACTTCCGCAGCAGAATCAACGAGGGCAGCACGCGACACAGTACGCTGTGGACGTGGCTCTCCAGCCCGGAAGTCCGTCAACGGATCGCGGATAAAGGCCTGGAGTCCCTGCTCAGTGCCTTACCGACGCGGCGTGAACACGCCAATCAGGACAGGGAGCAGCTTGGCGTGCTGCTGGACAATCTGTTCGAATTGCGGCAGGAAGCCACCCACGGGTGAGCCGTCAGGAGGTTTCGACGTCTGACGCCAGCGGCAGTCTGGCCGTCAGGACAGCCCCCTGTTCCGCGTTGCGAATCGTCAACATGCCGCCCATGCCCCGCATCAGGCCGTAGCTGATGGAGAGGCCGAGCCCCGTCCCCTGACCGGCCGGCTTGGTGGTGAAAAACGGTTCGAAAATACGCTCTGCAATCTCCTCATCGATCCCACCCCCGCTGTCCTCGACCACCAACTCACACTGCGGACCAGCCTGGAAGTTGCCCTCACTGACTCGCGTGGCGATCCGAATCCAGCGCTCGCACTCACCCCGCCGTTGCTCGACCGCGTCCCGTGCATTGATCAGAAGATTGATCAGAACCTGTTCCAGACCCTGCTTGTGCCCGTGTCCGCGGGCGAGGCCGTCATCCTCACGGCGGATTTCAATGCCGCGGGAGCGAATCTGCGTGGCCAGCATGGCCAGCACGGAGTCAACCACTTCCACGAGAGCGAAATCACTCGGCTTTTCGTTGTCATTACGGCCGAAAATCCGCATCTTGTCGACGATGTTACCCGCCCGCGTTGCCTGGGAAGCAATGCGCGCCAGGCGCTCCTGAATGTGGCCGGCATCGCCTGGCTCGACCGGCTCCTCCAACAACATGCTGGCGTTGTCTGCCGCCAGCTGGATGACCTGAATGGGCTGGTTCAATTCGTGGGCAACACCCGTCACCAGTTCGCCAATGCTTGCCATCTTGGAGGCATGAACCACGTTGCGCTGGTTCTGTTTGATCTGGCTGATATCCACCCAGATGCCGACCACCTCCCGCAGCTGATCATCCCGTGCCGGCATCATCGTGGTTTCCGAGTAGATCCAGACGCACTCACCGTCCGAGCGACGAATGCGCAGCTCTCCCGCGGCGTAACCGGTTTCCAGCAAGTCCTTGTAAAGCTGCATGGCCGTCATACGGTCGGCGGAGTCAACAAGCTCGAACCAGGCGGAAAAATCCTGGACTTCATCAACCCCGGCCAGACGCTGAATCGAACGGCTGATGAAGGTGGCACGTATTTTCCTGTCCTGGTCCATCTCTCCCGACCACAGCACCACCGGAGCCGCATTCACCATATGCTGCAAGCGCTGGGTAGACCTCTCGACCCGTTGTCGTTCCTGCGACAGGCGCGTGGACAGATCGCACAGCGCCTCATTCAGCGCATCCGGCTCCCTGAGCCGGGAGAGGACCCGTCGCGGCACGGTCAGATCTTCCCCCATGCGCCGAATCGTATCCATGGTTCGAGACAGGGAGCGGGTCACTCCCGCACTGATGGCAAACCCCGCCGCCAGGGCCATCAGGGCTACCATGGAAAGAACCGCGAACCGACTCAGTAACCGGTCTCGGTATTCCGCCACCAGTGGATTCAGCGCAAGGGCTGCGAGCAACCGCAGATCATCAATGCCGGCAGCCTCGCTGGCGGACCAGGCCGTCCCGAAGGCCCACTCATGCATGGCACTGGGGCCGGGCACCTGCCGGGACAGCTGCAGGATCAGCTCATCATTCTCCGTCGACTGATTCAGGACCCCATCCGGCACCGCCTCCGGCTCATGCCACTCGCCATGTATCCAGCGTGTCCGGCTGCCGCCCTTGACGATGCCGATGCTGACGTGGGGACCAAGAGGCAGATGTCCGAGGCGCTCCACCAGCCAGCGGCTCGAATACACCCGATAGGCAATCACCCGCTCTCCATCCCGCGTCTCGGCGGGGACGAACAGCCCCAGCAGTAGTCGCGCCGACTCGCCCGCATCCTCGGGGAAGAACCGCACCCGGGGCGTATCCGGCGGCTCCGGCATGTCTTCCAACAGGGCCCGCAATGCCGGCGAGGCGGGCGCCTTCAGCGGGTCACCCCCGCGATAGATCCCGAGAGGAAGGATTGGCCCGCTGCGCGTTGCTCCGCCGTGCTCGTGTTCAAGATCGGTGGCAACTGCATCCCGTCCACTGACGGCAGCCGATGCAAGCATCTGCCGGATCTCATACGCCAGCGCAGCGTCCAGTTCGGCTTCCACCATGCGCAGGGAGTGCGCCAGTGTCTCCGCGGTCG
The DNA here is from genome assembly GCA_007117515.1 of Ectothiorhodospiraceae bacterium. GTDB lineage: Bacteria > Pseudomonadota > Gammaproteobacteria > Nitrococcales > Aquisalimonadaceae > Methylonatrum. The sequence goes on from SKGQ01000165.1 coordinate 11,381, forward strand.
TCTCCCGGATGTCGTCCCGGTAGCCTTGTCCCGACAGGTAAATGGAGGCCAGGAACGGGAGCAGGGTGAACACGGTGAAAATCGCCAGCAGCACGCTTTGCAGGGAATTCAGGCCACCGACGAAAGCGCCACCGGAAGCTGTCCAGCGTTCCACCGGGAGCAGCAGCAGGAGCATGGCAATGGCTGCCGCCAGCATGCCGTTGCTCGCCTGCTTGATCACGATCAGCGAAGCCGAAACGGGGTCCAGCTGCATCACCGTCTGGGACAGGATCAACCAGGAGAGCCATCCCGCGCTGGCCCAGAACACGGCGATGACGAGCAACGGATTGAGTCGCCAGCGACCGGCGCACAGGGCCGCCACGAAGAGCAGTTCGGCGACGATGATGATACCGGCATAGGGGTTGCCCCAGAGCCAGAATGTCGGCACGACGCTCACAAGGACAACAAGTGCCCCGGCGAGCCGGCCGAACAGAAACAAGGCCAGATAGGCCAAGAACAGACCCGGCAGAAGATCCAGACCATAACCCAGCGGGACGGGCAGCAGATTCAACCCGGCGCCGGCAAGCGCCATTAAGCCCACCGCCAGCACGGCGGGCACGGCGCGTGACGCGTGATGATTGTTCAAGTGTTCGTCGATCCCGGTTGCCAGTCACATTCCGCAAGGCGGAACGCATTGCTCAGCATGGGCCTTTCCGCGAGATCGCGCAGCTCGGGAAACGCATCGAGATTCGGACGGCTCATCCGGAACAGCAGATCAAGTTGCGGCCGATTCTCCGGCAGGGCAAGACCGAGCCGCCGGCGGGCCGCCGCACGCTCGATACACGTGCCCAGCTTCCTCGGTAACACGGGTTTCAGGATGAACGCATCGAAACGAAGCCGAAACAGTGCCGGCAGAAGGTCCGTCGAACCGCCACCGGTAAGCATGATCAAGGCCGGGCAGGGTTCCCGGCTTTCCGCGCAGCGCTCTCTCAGCAGACAGGCATAATCAAGGCCGTCGTAGCCACCCAGAAACCGGTCAATGACTACAACCTCGGGGCCGCTGGCAAACTGGACCTCGGCCCCTTCCGGCAACGGCCAGCCAGGCACCAGTTCCACCTCCATGCCCCGTCGGCAGAGCAGGAACCGCAATTCTTCGGCAATATCCGCTTCATCCTCGACCACGCGAACCCTTATCGGCTCCTGCATGATCTCCGATCCGCCCTGCTCCGGGAGACTCCAATGCTGAAGCTTCATCCGTCCACTCTCCAACATCCCTGGCTGGATGCGCCAGCCATTTCGGCCCCCTCGGTGCCCGACAATTCACGTTCCAGAAAGCGTGCCAGATCGCCAGGGTCCAGTTCACGATCGAACAGGCGATCAATCCGCGCATTGAGCAGCCGGTTGATGAGCACGGGCCGCGTGCGCGCCGAGTTCACCACCAGCAGGATAAGGGGCACCGGGACCTCGCCGGCCAGGCAGTAGCGAAACAGGTCATCCAGAAATGCCATCAATTCCCGTTCCGAAAGATGCTGCGAATCCACCAATAGCGCTGAGGGCAGGTCATAATCCGCGTCCAGCAAGGCGTCAACCCGCACGGCACTACCGAGGTGATCGACCACGAACCCGGCGCCCAGCAGTGCCCGATCCAGCATGCGCAGGTCGGAACTGAATGGAGACAAAACTCCGATTCGGTTCTTGTCGGATGTATCGGCCATCGGCCCCATAACCTCGCATGAATTGGCGGAACAAAGGGCCTGCGGATCGATATCAACTTTGGCGATCCCGACAGCGAACATTCAAGCTAGCATCCAATCCGGAGCCAGATTTGGCAAACTCACACCATTCCGGATGGTTTTCCCGGACCGGCATTGAATCCAATGGTTCCTCTGGCCCGGTTCGGTGGCATCGTGGAGACCTGTGGGCAGGACCAGATACAGACCCCCATAAATAACTAGAAAGGATAGAAAGGCATGAACGAGACAATAACAAGGAACGCACCGGTCCTGCTGGTCGATGACGACGCCGGCATTCTCGAAGAACTGGCGATCACGCTGAGAAAATCCGGCATCGCCTGTCTGACTGCGTCGACCGGTCGCGACGCCCTGCGCCTGCTCCGGGAGAACGCCAGCATACAGGTACTGGTCACGGACCTTCGCATGCCGCAGATGGACGGCTTTACGCTGATCCAGGCCATGAAGGACCTGATGCCGGCCAAATGCCGCCCGCGAATCATTTTCATCAGCGGTCACGCGACATCGGACAGCATTCTCGAAGCCCTGCGTCACAACCCGGTCGATCTGCTGCGAAAACCGTTCCGCGCCGCTGAGTTCGTGCAGCGCGTCGAGAGCGGGATGGCGCTGGCAGCCCAGGACCGGGAACGTGACGCGGTGATAAGCTCCGTCGAATCCGGAATGGGCCAGGTCACCAGCGAGCTGGCTGCGCTCTCGGAACGCATCGCGAGCATTCAGGAGCGCTCCGGCACGACGGACGACGAGCCCGGCAGCGGCGACAGGCACCTGGCAAGAAACGTGGCAACGCTGCTGCAGATCAGAAACCAGCGCAATCGGGCATTTCCGCCGGGGCTCTTTTCCGATCCGGCCTGGGACATGCTGCTTGACCTGACCGAGAATCACCTGCTCGGCAGGTCCACCTACGTTTCCGGCCTCGCCGTGGGCGCGGACGTGCCACTCACCACGGCTCTGCGGCATCTGGAGCTGCTCGCCGAACATGACCTGATCCTGCGCCTGCCGGATCCCCTGGACCGGCGTCGCATGCTGATCAAGATCACGCCGGAGGCCGTCAGCCTGATGAGCCGCGCCCTGTTCCTTCCGGATTCCGCCGCGTCCGGCCCGTCCTGACGCCTCCGAGTTTGCTCCATATCGGAGCAAATGCAACTGGCGCCCCCCGAGGCGACCTCGGCACTCTTCTTCGAGACAAGAGACGTCTTCATGGGGGCACGGCAGGGTGTTGCAGCGGGAACTGGAGTTTCAGGAAGCGCATCGTATGCCGGTGCCCGGCACCAGGGGCCGCGGGCTTCTGGATTTGCACATCAACCGGTTGAATTGTTCAGTCGAGCCGCTCCGATTGGGTGCCGTGGTGCTGCTGGGCGAGGACCGCTCGTCCTGCGGTCAGCTCACGGAAAACCAATTCGTCGCGCTCGCCACGGAGATCTATCCGCGGCACTTCCGCGGAATCAAGCCCAGTAACATTGTCTGGTATGCCCGCCTGCTGACGCGGCGACATTACAGTGATGCCTGCAACAGGACATATCTCAACATCCGGTTGCGCTGGCTACCGGACAGGCGCCGCTTCGTCAGCGATGGCTTCACCACCAGCATCTGGGCTGGCGCGATCGTTGAACCGCGGGAGGCATGAGGGAAAGGCACGGGGAATGTGTGCCGCAGTCGCCACGCCGGCCGCAACGACATTCCCCGCGCACCGTCAGTACCGGCGCTGTAACGCCTTATGCGCCATCCCGGCGCGAAGAGCGACTGAGTTGCGTGACGTTATCCGGTCGCCGGCGTCGGCTGTCCCCTTCAAGCGCTCCGCCATCCCGAATGACGAGGCTGTCCGTGGCCACCGCGCCGGACACGAAGCCGTCCGGAAGCACCACCATTGACGCGCTCTCCACCGCGCCCTCGAGTTTGCCGGCAACCTCAGATGAAACCCGCGACCAGATTGTCACGCGGCTCGCCGAGGCCTTCATCGAGCTTCGGCGACGCCAGGCACAGCTGGAAATTGCCGCGGCCAACATCGACGAGCTGGAACAGCTGCGTGCGATGATCGCCCGCCGGGTGGAACAGGCCGCGAGCCCGAGCAGCGATCTGGAGCTGGCGGAGTCCCGCCTATCCCAGGCCCGGGTGGAGCGGGCCTCCATCGTGCAGGCCAGTGCCGGCGCACGGGCCCGGCTGTCGGATCAGGGTACGCCGGGAACTGGAGCCGGAGCTGCTGCTGGAGCTGGCCGCCAGCGCGATGCCGGCGCCACCCAGAGCAATACCGCCCAGGATCAGCGGGGTCGAGAGGCCGCCACTGCCGTTTTCCATGGCGGCGGCGCCGGCTTCTTCGTCACCGGTGGCCGGCGGCGCATCGCGCAGTTCCTCCAGCGCTTCGGCGACGGCTTCGTCGGACAACCAGCCTTCGGGGTAGAACACCGTTCCGGCGGTATCGTGAAAAGCCTTCAGGCGACCTTTCTCCTCGCCATCGATCTCGATGACGGCGTCGGCACCATCCTGGCGCACCACAAGCCCCTCCGGCACCAGTCCGGAACGCTCATCCAGGACCATGATTTCGGCGCCCTCGGGCAATTCAAAATCGCCCAGCTCGGAGAGAGGAATACGCAGCTCAGTCCCATCCTGCAGGCGGATGACGGCAATCAGGCTTTCGGCGATCACAGCAACCATGGTTTATCGGATCCTTTAGCTAGTCGAGCAAGTTGAATTGGATGAAGGGGAGACCACGAGCCCCCCCTCGAAACGTATGGCAGAGCGCTATGCCTGACAGCGCTCAGCAAGGAGCGGCCTAAGCAGCTCCTTGATCCGGGCGTTCACCGGATCGAGTTCATGCACCATGCCCAGCGCTTCCGTGTCGCGCTGCAACTGCTTCTCGCAGCGCGAGAGGCAATCGCGCGCCTGCCTGACCTCGTCGGCCTCAAGCACGCCGGCAATGAGCAGCGTGCGCAGAAGGTCGCGGACACGCACGCCAAG